>JADJPW010000002.1:600000-971779 GCA_016713035.1 Verrucomicrobiaceae bacterium | reverse complement strand
GGTGGAGAAGACCTCGGGTGGTGGTCGCGGCCGCCTGCTGCTGTTGATCTTGGGGCCACGGCCGAATTCGGAGCAGAGGACGACCAGTGTGGTTCTAGCAGGCCATGCTGGGAAAGGCCCTGGAGCAGGGCGGCGAGTGCGGTGTCGAGTTCGGCCCTTTTCTTCCAGGCCTCTTCGATGTTGTTGTGCATGTCCCAGCCGCCGTTGGCGAGTTCTGAGCGTAGCGGATGCCTTTTTCGACGAGGCGGCGTGCGAGCAGCAGCCTTGGCCGAATTTAAGGTGACCGTATTTTTCTTTAGGGCATCGGGTTCGTCCGCGGTACCTGAAAGGCCTCCAGATCGGCGCTGGACATGATGGAGACGGTTTTCTCGTAAAACTCGCCGTAGCCTTCACGGCGGCGGTCTTGAAGGGTTCGCGGAAGCCGGCGTCGAGCTTGTCGAGCATGGCGAGGCGCTTTGCATGACCTCAGCACCGGCGTCGCTCTGCGAGTATTGCAGGCCTGCATCAGGGTCGAGATGGGCAGTGGGCAGCTGGCGGGGAAGAAACCGTTGCCTGCATTCGGCTGGCGGTTCACGCAGACGCTGGAGGGTAGTGTTTGTGGCTGGAGCCTGAAGTGCTGTGCCCAGGCGCCGATGTTCGGGTGTTGGATGGTGCCACATTGCTCAGCCGCTGCGGGATCGCCGACTGGCCGCTGGCATGCACGCCCGTTTTGGAGGTCATGCTGTGGATGATGGACACTTCGTCGGCCTGTTAAGCGAGATTGACCATGGTCCCACCGAGTTGGAAGTCAATGGGGCCGTTTTGATCGGTGCCAGCAGGCCTGAGGCCGTTCCTTGGGGTCCAGCGTGTCGGATGTGGGCTGCGCCGCCGATCATTTGCAGGAAGATGACGCTTTTGGCCTTTCCGAAGCCTGTGGCCGGCAGTTTCGGCGAAGGACTGGCCGCCCAGGCCATGCAGCACGGTGACGCCGAGGGAGGCTGTGGCCCACTTTTCGCAGAAGGTGCGGCGGGAGAGGGTGTCGAGTTGGTTTTGGAGGTTCATGGGGGTTAGGCGTCTTTGAATGAGGAATGGCAGTTCGAGCATTGAGTCGTATCAGGCGGAATCCAGTTGCCACACCGGGGGAAGGAGTCTTTGCCCCCTTCTTGAGATCAGGGCCGTCTGGGGAACTGTTATTGGTGCTGTTTTCTCATCATCTCGTGAGTCGAAGAGCTGCATCAATCCCAGGAACCAATAAGTGAGCAGACCACCTGACTGTAGCCAAAGTGATGACGAGAAAACCAAAGGATGCGCTCTGGGTGCTATATGATTCTTAGAGAGAATGTAGAGTAGCGTCCCCCAGTAGGCGACCAAATATAGGATGAATCCAGCTCCAACAAAGCCGGCGGGAAGACTTGTGAGGAGAATTGGATTGGGTTCATCATTTAGAATATATATAAAGGCATTGCAGCGGGTTCGTTGGCCTTTGGGCGTGTGTCGGCCTGCGACAGCGGTGTCGACGGGGCAAGGGCTTGCGCCTTGGCCCTCTGCCACCGCACTCCGCGACGCTGGCGCGAGGTTTGTCTGCCGGATGAGCTTCATGTGAGCGCTTTCTGGTTTGGAGCTACTCGACGAAGACGAACTCACGCGTGTTAAACAGCACCCGCCTGAGGTCGCGGGGGTGAGGCCGTTGCCGAGGGCGGCGACGGAGTCGGCGAGTTCGTCCTGAGTGGGTTTGCGGCTGAAGAAGCTCAGATAAAGGCTTTCGACTTGCTGCTCGGGTGTTTTTTGGGCGGTGGCGGTTTGGATGACGAGGGAGTCGCTTTGACCGATGACGCGTTGGGCTTCGCCGTTCATGAGCATGAGCACTTGGGGATGCTGCCTTCGTCGCTGCTGCTGTCGGCGATCTGGCGGTCGCTCTGGCCGAACATGCGGAGGAAGTGCTGGTCTTTTTCCGGCTGCGGTAGTTCGCTGGCGCGGGCGAGGACGAGGCCGTTGCGGATGGGCGGTGTGATTTCGACGCTGTCGTCGCCGTCGGTGTTGGCGGCCTGCATGGGGCGCTTCTTTTTGTTCTTTTTGGGCGCTGATTTGGCTCCGCCATATTGGCGCATGCCTGAGCGGCTTTTGGCGATGTCGGCGACGATGCTTTCTTTGGTGGCGTCTTCGCCGAAGTTCACTTTCATGACTTTGGAGTAAGTCTCGCCGCGATGGGCGTGGAATTTGTCCACGTCGGCGCCGACGACGAGGGTGGCGCAGGAGTCCCAGGCCTGCTCGGCGCTCATGCGGCGCAAAACGGGGCCGGGGAAGAGGTAGGGGCCGCCGTCGGCGATGTCGTAGCTGGTGGCTTCCCGCTGATAGGCCTGGGTGTTGTAGAGCAGGCGCATGAACTGCTTCATGTCGAACTTCAGCCGCACCATCTCACTGGCGAGGTGGTGGAGTAGGGCAGGGTTCACACTGGCGGCGGGGTCGTCGAGGTCGGTGACGGGTTCTTTGATGCCGATGCCGAAGGCCCGCTTCCACAGGCGATTGGCGATGGTCATGGCAAAGCGCGGATTGTCCGGCGAGGTCATCCACGTGGCGAACTGGGTGCGGAGGTCTTCTTCGTTTTTGGTCTGGACGCCTTGGTAGGCCTTTTGGTCTTGTCGTCGCTCCAGGTGACGAGTTTGGGCTTCACGGGGTCGCCAGGTTTGCCGTCGGTGTATTTGTAGTCGTCGGGGAGTTTGAGGTCGTTTTCGCTGCCGTCGGCGACGGCCATGGCATTGACGCGGAGGATGTTTTTGGCCTGCTGCTGGAGCCGTTTGTCGTCGATAGACTGGAGCACTTGGCGCATTTCTTTGCCGTTGTAGCCAGCATTGCCGCGTGTGCCGTAGGTTCGGTAGCGCCAAAGAAGGCGGCCATTTCATAGAACTGGCGCTGCGTCCAGTCGGCGAAGGGGTGGTCGTGGCACTGGGCGCAGGAGACATTGGCCCCGAGGAAGGTGCTGAGGGTGAGGCTCAAATTATCGAGCCGCATGCCGGCGTCACGCAGGAGGTAACCGGTGGCACCGTTGTCGAGCAGTTTGCCGTCGGCGCTCATCATGTTGCGCACCATTTTGTCCCACGGGATGTTGTCGTTGATCTGGCCCTTCAACCAGTCCTGGTAGGTGTAGAAGCGTGCTTTCTGCGCCACGTCGGCCACGCGGAGCATGTCGGCTAGGTAGTTGAAAAGATGGCTGCGGTAGCCGTCGGAGCCGAGGAGCTGGTCGATGACCTTGGCCCGCTTCGAAACGCTGGTGTCGGTGATGAAGGCGAGGGCTTCCTCCCGTGTGGGGATGCGGCCTGCGATGTCGAGATAGACGCGGCGGATGAACTGCTCGTCGCTGGCGAGCGGATTGGGCTTTGGCCTGCTTTGGCGAGCACACCATCGACGAAGAGGTCGATGAGTGCGGCGGCCTGGGCGAGATTGGGGTCGGCGGGGATGCCGAGGCCTTCGGGTTTGAGCTTTTGGCGGCTTCTTGATCTGCGGCGCTGAGTTTGGTGAGTGGAAGGCGGTGGACGAAGCCGTTGCGGACCTGGAGGAAGATGTTTTCGCCCTCGATACCGCGGAAGGTGGCCTCGATCTTGCGGCCCTGTGTGTCGGTCCAGGTGCGATAGACCTCATTTTCTGCTCGGAGGCCGCTGGTGAGCAAGGTGAGGGCGACTAGGGGCAGGATTGTCAATTTCATGGCGTGAGTGCGGCATGAAACGATGAGTCGGCGGGCAAGTTGCGGGAGGTTTCCGCCTGATTGGGCCTGACGGGGGCAAAACGCGATGTCGAGGGGTCTTTGAACAGAAAATGTCCAGTTTTGTCAGTTTTGGATAGCATCATATTTATAATTTCTTTGGACATTGTATTCAAATTGTAATAAATTAAGTTCTATTAACCAACATGGCCTCTTTTCTCGAATCCCCCTCTGTTTTGCGCCACGGTCGTCTTCCGACGCAATTGATCGTATGGGTTTTTACCGCCCTGGGCGCATTTTGGCCGCTAGGGAGTAGCCAGGCTGCGACCTCGAGCATTGTAGGCTTTACAACTTGGGATCTGCCCTCGGGGAACTCGGCATGGGTGTGTGGATTGGTTACGGCGAATGCCTACGAAGGGGCCGCGGCGACTGTGACGGCCGATGGGGATGGAAAGGCGCTGGTGCAGTTCTCAGCCCCAGGATGGACGGTGGGGGCCTTTAATCAGCATTATGCGGAGCCGCTTTCAGGCGGGGGTGCCGGGCTGGCACTGGATATTCTTTGGAATACGGAGGATACGCTGAAACTGGACACGACACCTGCGGAGGCTGGATTGACCAATGGCATGGTCTTTGTGGTGCGGAAGCACACGACGCTGGGTGGCCTGCTGCCGGATGGCGGTGGATTCACGCCGTTTAGCGATACGATCAGTCTGTTTGGCAGCAATGGGCTGCAAACGAGTTATTTTTACAGCAGCTTTCCAATACCTGGATCACCGTGCTGGGAGTGGACTCGACGAATGTGGTGGTGCGGCCTGGACAGGGATTTGTGATACAGGTGGGCACGGCGAAGGCGGTGCTCTTCGGCAAAGGCGAGGTCTGCCATCTGAAGACCACGCCGACACGCATCCGGGCCCATGCGAATGTGCCGAACATCATCGGCGCGATGAATCCGTTGGGGGGGACCAATACGACGCTGGGAGCACTGGGGATCACGACGAGCTTACAGCCCTTCAATGACTCGCTGGTGACGCTCAATCCAGGCAGCTTGACGCAGACAGGCACTTACCTGAGCACCGGCAGTAGTCTGATGAATGTCGGCACGGCCCAAAATGGCGACGCGGTGAACGTGAGCGCCGGCACGGGTGCGGTGATCAATGTGAACTCAGCCAAGAACGTAACTGGCCCCTGTGGGCGTAGCCCCTGATGAGAACCCTGCAAAACACACGAGTAAGCCCATGAAACTCTCCTCGATCCGTTTTGGAATGACGCTGGCGATGACCAGCACCGCACTGCAAGCAGGCACGATCACTCTAAGCAGTGTGGGTGGTGCGAAATTCACGACGAAAAATGGCACCGCGCTGCCTGCGGGCTGTGCGGTGCGGCTGGGCACCTTTTCATTGCCTGATGAGACGCGTGACGCGGTACTCAATAGCCAGGGCGACTATGCGTGGCTGAAATCGGTCTTCTCGCCGCTGGCGGAGGGCTTCGTGGGTGCGGGAGCCTGCCGACCAGGCGGATGGAGCAGGCTCCGTGCTGCGTGCGAATGGCTTCCCTGCTGCGGGGGATCTCTTTGGCTCGATCACGAACATCAGCGCGGCGTATTTGCCACCGGGCACGCGGCTGTATGTGGGGTCTTTAATCATGCTGATCCTGATCAAGCGACGCAATGGGGACTCTACACTGCGCCTGAGTGGACGGCACCGCCAGAGCTGGGGAATCGCACGCTCAATACGGGGGCCAGTGTCTCGACGCTCCAGGTAGCACCGCCACGGGGCAGCTCCGCCTCATCGATGTGCCAGCGACGTATGGGAACTGGGCTTGGCAGAATTACTCGATCCATGCCCCTGCCACTGTGACGAATAATCTGGCCGACCCAGATGGTGATGGGGTGCAAAACATCGCCGAATATGCGTGGCGGCTGAATCCTGCGGCCCGCAGCGATCCGCGCACAGAGCTACTGGCGCAGACTGGCGGTGGCACGGTGACTTTCCGCTTCAAACGTCCGAAAATCTGCCCGGCGTGACGGTGGTGGCAGAGTGCTCTGCGGATCTGAAAACGTGGCAGCCTGCGGCAGCGGCTGTGACTGCCACGGATGCTGATTTTGACACTCTGGAGAGCACCGCCAGCAGCTCCACACCCTGCTTCTGGCGGGTGCGCTTTGATACGGCACCGTAATTTTTATTTTCCACACTTTTCGCCCCAAAAAACATTCCCCGCTCTGATATGAAAAAGCTCGTCCTCACTCTCCTGGCCCTAGTAGCCGCGCAGGCTGCGCAGGCCGCCGTGTCCATCTCTGTGACTAGCCTCGCGGAGTCTCCACTGGGGCCCAAATTTGCAACGAGCGACGGGAATCTGCTGCCTGTGGGCAGCGTGATCCGTTACGGCAGCTTCAATACCAGCGGCGGGAATGTTGCGCTGATGCAGACGAGTAGTGACTACACGATGCTGAATTCACTTTTCACACCACTCGCTGAGGGAGTGCTGGGAGCGGGCACGCTGTCCCAGTCCGGCAATCCAGGAAGCATGGTCATCGTGAATGACTTCATGACGCCAGGCGGATTCATGGCGGGATTCAATAACATCGCCATCATACCTGCCGACAGGCACCCAACTCTACGCATGGGTCTTTAACAGCTCCAGCCCGATCACCGCGACAGAGTGGGGTATCTTCACCGCCTCATCCGGCTGGTTCTTCCCGAATGATCTGGGCTCCGAGACGCTGAACAACATGGAAATCGACACCATTGTCCGCGGCAGCAGCACGGGCGATATTTCGAATAGCGACCGGCTCATGCTGGTGCCGCTGCCAGAGCCCGCAGGGGCCGTGTTGCTGCTCAGTGCAGGATTGGCGCTGCATCTACGCCGTGCCCGCATGATTCGTTGAGCTGGTTTTTTCCTTTTTCTCTTTCTATGAATATTCGCACCATTCTCATCGCCTTGGTGGCGGTGGTCGCTCCCCTCACAGGGTCTTACGGGCAATCCGTAGCTCGTATCTGGAACGAAGAGCTTCTCGATGCCATCCGCCGCGACGTGCCGAATCCGCCAGGACATGCGCGGAATCTGCATCACGCAGCGATGGCGATGTACAATGCCTGGGCGGCTTACTCGACGACGGCGGTGGGATATCAGTTCAATGAAAAAATATCGCCCTTGCCCGTGGATATCGAGCTGGCCCGACATGAGGCGATCAGCTACGCAGCGTATCGCGTGCTGCGCAGTCGATTCGCCGCCAGTGTCGGAGCGGGCACCACGCTACCGAGTCTGGATGCCACCCTGACCGGACTCGGATACTCGACTAGCTTTGGCCAAGGAGCCGTGACCAGCGGCACCACACCAGCCGAAGTAGGCCGTCGTATCGGCCAGATGGTTTTGAATTGGGGGCCTACGGATGGTTTTAGCAACACCACGCATCCACAGGCCTATACCAGCAGCGTGAATCCGAACATGAGCGTCCCCATGAGTGTGCTGGGCACGAATGTGAACTTCCAGCCCAACATGCCTCTCGGCTACGGCATCCCCTCAGGCACCGATCCAAATCTCTGGCAGCCGCTCGATCTCAGTACCGGCGTCACACAAAATGGCATCCCCATTCCCGGCGGGGCGCAGTCTTTTGTCGGTGTGCAGGGATTGAGCACGAAAGCCTTCAGCCTGACACGTCCGAGCAATCTCCTCCCGTGGATCGACATCGGCCCACCATCGAAGCTAAGTACGCCAGGGAACCCAAGCAGCACTGATGCGCTGTACAAGGCTGGTGGAATCGATGTGCTGCAAAAAAGTGCCGTGCTCAACGACACCGGCACCATCGACATCTCACCCGCCTCTTGGGGCAATAACCCAATCGGCACAGAGTCTGGCACAGGCTACGCGACGAACCCCGTCACGGGTGGCACCTACACGGCCAATAATGTGCCCAAGGGCGACTTCTACCGCGTCCTCGCAGAGTATTGGGCTGATGGACCACACTCTGAGACACCGCCCGGTCACTGGCACGTCATTGCCAATCAAGTCGCAGACATGCCCGGCTTCTCCAAGCGCCTCCGTGGCACTGGGCCAGTCGTCAATGACCTGGAATGGGATGTAAAGACCTACATGTCCCTCGCCGGCTCTGTCCATGATGCAGCCTGCGCCGCATGGAGCCTGAAGCGCTACTACTCCGGCACACGCCCCATCACCATGATCCGCCACATGTGCACGAAGGGCCAGTCCAGCAATCCCAGCGGCCCATCTTACCACACCGAGGGCATCCCACTCCAAACCGATGTCGTCGAAGTCATCACCGCCGCCACCGCAGGCTCTGGGGGCAAGCATCAGAGCATCTGGAGCGTCGCACTCAATAGCTACCAGCCCGGCACAAACTACATCGGTCAAATCGCCGTCAAATCATGGCCAGGCGAGCACCCGAATAATCCACCTGCAAGCTCCGGCCTCCCCGCGACGAACCAGAGCACCGTGCGCTGGATGCTGGGACGTGATTGGCTGCCCTTCCAGCGGAAGACCTTCAACACACCTGCCTTCCCCGGCTACATCAGTGGTCACTCCACCTTCAGTCGTGCAGCGGCAGAGTCTCTAGCCCTCATCACGGGCTCCCCCTACTTTCCTGGTGGCTTCCACCATCATACCTACCTGGCCAACACCATGCAGATCGACCTAGGCCCTAGCGTCGATATCGACCTCCAGTGGGCCAGTTACTATGATGCAGCGGATCAGGCTGGTGCCAGTCGGCGCTATGGCGGCATCCATCCCGTCGAAGATGACCTCCCCGCACGTATCGTCGGCTCCACGGCAGGCATCACGGCATTCACCAAGGCAGAGAAATTCTGGCTCGGCACCATTCAGAGTGAGACCGTCATCCCGCTCGTCACCATCCAATCGAATGGAAATGCACTCATCACCTGGACACAGACTCTCGGGCGCTACTACAAGCTCCAAGAGAGCACCAACTTCTCCACCTGGACGGATAGCGCTGAACGAATTTTCGCCACCAGCACCAGTGGCAGCTTCACCGACATCGCACCCGCCGCAGGCATCGCCTACCGCATCATTCCATGTACAACGCCTGGGCCGCTTATCACAGCACCGCAGTCGGCTTCGTACAAAACGAGAAAATCAGCCCCCTGCCTAGCGATATAGAAGCCGCACGCCACCAAGCCATCAGCTACGCCGCCTACCGCGTGCTGCGCAGTCGTTTCCTCTCCAGCATCGGCGCCGGAGTCACCCTGCCACAGTTCGATGCACAGATGACCGCCTTTGGTTACTCGCCCTCCACCGCGCAGGCAGCACTCACCTCCCTCACCACACCCGCCGAGCTGGGCAAGCGATGCGGCCAAGCCGTCCTCACCTGGGGCACTGGAGACCAATTCACCAACACCACCTATCCCCAGGCCTACACCACCGCCGTGAACCCAAACATGGACCCGAACCTCAGCCTCAGCGTCCTCGGCAACAACGGTGAATTCCCCACGCACTACAACATGCCCCTCGGCGTCGGCATCCCCACCAATACCGACCCGAATTTCTGGCAGCCCCTCGCACTCTCTGCCAGCGTCACTCAAAACGGCATCCCCACACCTGGCGGCATCCAGGGCTACGTCGGCGTCCAGGGACTCGCCACACTCCCCTTCTCCCTCACCCGCGACAACCCCGTGATGCCATGGATCGACCTCTACGGCGGCCCCTCAAAGCTCAGCGTCCCCGGCACCCCCAGCAGCACAGACACCATTTACAAAGAAGGAGCACTCAGCGTCATCCGCGCCTCCAGCGAGCTCAATAGCACCGCCACCATCAACATCTCCCCAGGAGCCATCGGCAACAACACCCTCGGAAACGATGACGGAACCGGCTTCACCACCAATCCCATCACCGGCCAGCCCTACCCCACCAACAACGCCACCAAAGGCGACTATTACCGCGTCCTCGCCGAGTTCTGGGCAGACGGCCCACACTCCGAGACCCCCCCAGGTCACTGGCAAGTCCTCGCCAATGAAGTGAGTGACGATCCAGGCTTCGTGAAGCAATTCCGCGGTAGCGGCCCCGTGCTCAACGACCTCGAATGGGATGTAAAAACCTACTTCACCCTCGCCTCAGCCACCCACGATGCCTCCTGCGCCGCCTGGGCCCTCAAGCGCTACTATTCCGGCTCACGTCCCATCACCATGATCCGCTACATGGGCACCAGGGGCCAGAGCAGCAATCCCTCCGGCCCCAGCTACCACAGCCAAGGCCTGCCACTCGAGACCGACGTCTGCGAAGTCATCACCTCCACCACTACTGCCACCGGCGGCAAACACGAATCCATCTGGGACATGTACACCCACAGCTATCAGCCCGGCGCATGGCACATCGGCGAGATCGCCGTGAAATCCTGGCCAGCCGAGCATCCAGATAATCCCGCCGCCAGCACCGGCCAGCCCGCCACCTATCAGAGCACCGTGCGCTGGATGCTCGCCAAAGACTGGGTCCCCTTTCAGCGCAAGACCTTCAACACACCTGCCTTCCCAGGCTACATCAGCGGTCACTCCACCTTCAGCCGTGCGGCCGCAGAGGCGCTCACACTGCTCACCGGCACGCCGAACTTCCCCGGCGGCTTCCACCACCATACCTACGCTGCAAACAGCATGCTCATCGACCTCGGACCCGCCGCTCCCGTCGATCTCCAATGGTGCACCTACTACGACGCCGCTGATCAGGCAGGTCAAAGCCGCCGCTGGGGTGGCATCCACGTCCCAGAAGACGACTACCATGGCCGCGTCATCGGCGCAGAGGCAGGCACCAGCGCAGCCACCCTAGCCTTCAAATACTTTGATGGCAGCATCCTCACTGAAGCACTCATCCCCGAGCAAGTCTATGGCCCCAGCGGTACCGTCACCCTCACCTGCCCCATGCGCCGTGGCCTCTACTGCCACTGGGAATACAGCACCGATCTACAAAACTGGACCGCCCTCACCACCATCTCTCAGGCCACCGAAACCACCATCACCACCACCGACACAGCCCCCGCAGGCGTCCGCCGCTTCTACCGCGTCCGCTACGATGCAGCCCCATGAGCCACGGCGATCGCTGCGTGATGCCCCTCTTGTTCTTGAGGAAGCCAATCGCGCCTCTTTCGTCGGGAGCACGCAAGATGGTCACTGAGTCAGGATATGGCTTTGCACACGCCTCGACCGACATCATTCCTTTGACCGAGCAAATGGGTGCATGCACCTCACGGCACGGTGGTGAAACGATAGATCGTCTCGCTCTCGTAGCGCTCTTCGGGGCTGAGGAGTGTGGAGGGAAAGGCGGGCTGATTGGGTGAATCAGGGAAGTGCTGGGTTTCCAAGCAGAGGCCGCTGCGGTAGGCGTATTTCACCCCACCTTTGCCCTGCTGGGTGCCATTGAGGAAGTTGCCGCTGTAAAACTGCATGCTGGGCTCGGTGGTGAGCACTTCCATGAGCCGCCCACTGATGGGTTCGAGCACACTGGCGGCGAGGCGCAGTATGCCTGGCCTGCCATCAATGACAAAGCAGTGGTCATATCCACGGCCGCGCACGATTTGCTCATCCGTGGTGGAGTCGATGCGGTCACCGATGCGGCTCGGATTACGGAAGTCGAGCGCGGTGTCCTCCACATCGGCGATGTGGCCAAGTGGGATGAATCCGGCATCGATGGGGATGTATGACCGAGCGGAAAGGCAGAGCTTATGATCGAGAACGGTGCCAGCGGCATGCCCAGCGAGATTGAAGTAAGCGTGGTTGGTGAGATTGACGTGGGTCCAGGCATCGGTGACGGCTTGGTAGCGCAAGGATAGCTCTCCTACGGCATTGAGAGTGATCCATACACGAGCTGTGAGTGTGCCTGGATAGCCGTCTTCGCCATGCGGGCTCACACGGGTGAAGCAGACGCCTCCTTCTGTTTCCTCGGCGTCCCACAGATGCCGCCCGAAGCCGACTAGGCCACCGTGGAGATGATGCGGGCCGTCATTGCACGCGAGCTGGTGCGTGTGCTCATTTACGGGTAGGTGCCCACCCGCGATGCGGTTGCCATATCGACCGACTGTGCAGCCAAAGTAGGAGCTGCCCTGTTCGTAACCCCGCACGTCGTCGTAACCGAGGGTAATGTCTTGGAGCTTGCCGCGGCGGTCTGGGGTGTGGAGTTGCACGATCGCTGCGCCGTAGTCGGTAAGGGCCAGGCGGATGCCATTGGCAGCCTTTAAGGTGAACAAGGATGCCTCGCGTCCGTCCGCGAGTTTGCCGAAGGGCTGTCTGGTAATCTCGATCATGGGAGCGTACATCGTAGGCCGCTGTGAGGATGGAGCAAACGGCTTCCACCTGGGATTGGTCTGAAAAACTCAGGCAGCATTGTGCACGATGCCTCTCAGTGCCGAGGCTGACATCATGGGCTGGAGCATGGCGAGTGCTGCCCGGACACAATTTGCATCTGCTCGGTGACGATTATGCACGAGGAGGACATCGGTGGCGAGCGGAGCGAGCGGGGCCGTATCTGCGTAGCTCTCCAGCACCGGTGCGGCATCTAGGATGATCCAGTCCACATGCCCCTGGGCGCGGCTGATCCAGGCACGGTAGCCATCCAGCAGATCACTAGTGGCGTGCGCTGGCAAATCCAGGCCTGGGAGAAGATAGAGGCTACTACTGCCATGGCGGAGGTGCTCGAGGCTGGTGGCCCAGGCACCACGCCCTGTGCTGCCACCACACGGCGGGAAGCACTCATGCAGCATGCCGGAGCGTGGATGACACTCCATGAGGAAGACGCGTCTGCCGAGGTGGCAAAAGGCAGCTGCGATGGCAGCCGAGAGTAGTGACTTCCCTTCCCCACTGAGTGAGCTGGTGATGAGTACGATGCCACTGGTGCCAGTCTGACGGGGAGACTGGCGCTCTAACTCGGAGGTGAGCAGATGGAGTGCGCTACTCGCCCCGACGGGCTCTGGCTTCATCATCTGTTCCAGGGCTCTCTCAGGTGAGGCGGCCCGCACCCATGGAAAAGTGACCAAGGGCTGCGGGATGAGCTGAATGGAGCGTGTCTTATGCATTGGCTGCTGCATGACTGGCTGCAAATTGGGCGATTCTACGACAGTAAGCTGCTGCGGAGATTCCTTTGGCCGATGCAGCGAACTGCCGAGAGCTCTAGCAACGCTGAGCACTCCACGACGCAGATCGAGAGCTCGCATGAGCATTGGAGCCATGGAAAACACGAGTCCGAAAACGGCCACAATCGCCGCGAGTGCGAGCAAAGACCCCGTGCGTTGAGTGCGTGTGGGTATGCTGGCGAGGTTTTGCACTCGGAGCTGGCCTAGGCCATCTTTTGGCGATGCTAAGGCAAAACGGGCGAACTCGTTTAGGATGTTCGCCGCGAGCGTGGCATCTGAATCGGTGAAAAAAAGCTGCAGGGCATTTTTTTCTGCCAAGTGCTCGATGCGGAGGTTTTTCAGCACCTGCGTAGCGAGCGCAGCACGGGCAGCGGTGCCGACTAATGCGGGATTTTCACGTTGGGCGATGATTTCGACGACTTGCGCTGGGAATCCAGCAATGAACCGCTCCATGATGGCCGGATCACGCAGACGGCTCATGTGATGACTCAGCAGCATGGGGACACTCAAGGCAGAACCGCCAGCTTGTGCCGGCTGGTCCAGGGTGAGCCGCGCTTCTGCCTGGAATGTATTCTCACGCCCTCCTAGCCAGGCATAGACCAATGCCCCGAGGCACATTCCCGCGAGCAGCCGCAGCATAAAGCCGCTCTCCAGCAGCGAGAGCAGTCCACTACGCTGATTTGACTCCATGGGGAGAAAGGCCTGCGGCTCTAACACTGGAGATACGCCACTGCTCGGTGCCAGAGGGTGCAGTACCCTCGTGCTGGCAGTGGAGCTGTAGTTCAGCGGCATAGGAGGTGCTTTTTTGACTTCAGTAGGAGGCTGCTGTCTGCCGTCGCTTCAGCACTTGCTCGATCATTCGAGCCAATTCGAACCGAGCGGCCATGAGAGCTGGCATATTGGCATCCCAATCCCCGAGCGAGCGGGCAAAAGTCTCCGTAATCTGGCGCTTTCGATCTGCGAGGCCGAGATCGCGGGCGAGAACGAGGTAATCATAGTCCTCCAGGGCCTCACGTAGCCATTTGAGCCGGATAGAGGCGACGGGAAAGTCACGCCCATGCTGTGCAGTGGTGGCTGGATAGATCATCGCTGTGTCCATGCCAGTGAGGGCAGCCCATGCGCCCGCCTGCGGTGCGGGTGCCAAAGCTTTCTCATGCAACAAACCGGTGATGCCGTATTTGGCGAGGTACCAGGTGAAGACGCGATGCGCCTCTGGTGGAAACGAAGGGCCAAGCACCGGTGGATGGCTGTGGTGGAGTTTCCCAGCCTGCTCGGGGTGGCGTCTCACCCACTCAGCAGGTGGTTGCTGGGGCCGAGTGGCCAACCAGAGCTGATCGCCCGCCTGGCGCCGCACGGCGCTCTCATGCCCGCCTCCCGGCCACTCCATATCCGTCCAGAGATCCGCAGCACTGAGCGCCCAGATGTCTGCCACACCGTCAAGTCGTCCGAGTTTTTTGCTCGCTGGCACAGGTGATGTGGTGACGAGCAACGGCAGCTTCACCCCGTGTTTTTTTTCGACTTCATTTAAAAATGCACCCCACTCTCGCAGTGTGGCATAAGCTGCTTCATCCGCTGGATGATGGAGATGATCGAGAATGACGGGCATGCGACCGACTTGGTGAATCTTTTCCAAAAGTCGGCCATAATCGGCCAAGCAAGTCTCAGCGCGGAGGCGGTCTGCGTGGAGAGGTGCTGCAAATGGCCACTCCGCTCGAATCGGCAGCGCGGTGGCTGGTGCATGGCGATGGAGCAGGTGCTTGCGCAGGGAGAACTCGACCTTCTCCATACTTATTGTGCCGTCGGCGTTCGGTAACAGGGTGTGAACTCGCTCTGCTCCGACCCTGTGCTCGGCGAGCAAATCGTAGTAATCATTGAGTAGTCCAGCCTGACGTAGGCTGATCCGTGCAGGATCCCAGGGCAAGCCATGCGCAGCGGAAACAGCCTCTGGAGTGATGCCGAGGATGCTGTGTAAACTCGGCGTGGCGGGCATATCAAAGTCCCACACATCGAGCGTGAATTTTGCCAGCAAACTGCTGCCATCGGCTAAACGAAAGCTCAACCGCCCGTGGTAGCGACCCGGCCCAGCGGTGTAAGGCACGAAAAAATCGACCCACAGTCTCTGGCACCCGGCTTGCGCTGCTGAGTCTGCTTCAGGTGATGTAGGCACCTCCAGCGGAACTAGTGCGTCTGCGTGGCGGCCCGCTGGGAGTGGGCCTAATTCGGCCCCGGCAGTGATTTCCACATCCATTTGCCGATAAATCCGCGCAGTCGGTAGTAGCGCTCCCGTTTCCGCATGGATGAGGGAGGCTTCCTCTACGATCACAGTTTTGAAGGCAGCGGGTGAGGCATAAAGAATGGCCTGAAGTGGCTCCCACTCTCCTCGGGCGGCATGAAGAGCGGTCGTCTCTTTCAGATTCGCTGGTGGGCTGGCCGTGGCCTCGATTCGGCGCATGGCATCGACAAGCAAAAGGGTAGGCTTCGCCCAGGCCGGTGAAATCCCGACAAATAAGCAAAAAACGAGGGCACAGTGAGCGGCAATACGCATGATCAAAAGCAAAGATACCCTCCTAAAGCCCTCAAATCAATGCACGAGTCGTAAATATCATAATGGGTCGCTTTTTCAGATTTCCTTGTCATCTGCCTTGAAAAGCAAAACACCCGGTCAATCGACCGGGTGTTCTGAAGTATTGAGGAACTAGTGACTCGCCGCAGATTAGGCGAAGATGTCGATGACCGGCACGCCCTTGTCGCCGACGGTGAAGGGGCGATTCGAGGGGGACATGACGACTTCGTCCACGGGGAGGCCCATGGCGTGGCCGATGGTGGCCTGGAAGTCCTGTGGAGTGACCTGCTTGTCAGCGACACGGCGACCATCCTTATCGGTGGAGCCATACACAAAGCCACCCTTCACGCCGCCGCCTGCGAAGACGGTGGAGTAAGCGAGCGGGTAGTGGTCACGACCTTCATTTTCGTTCACATCAGGTGTACGACCGAACTCAGAGGCCATACAGACGAGAGTGGACTCGAGCAGGCCATTGGAGGCGAGGTCTTCGATGAGCGCTGCATAAACACTGTCCATCGTGGCACCAGTGCCGTTGAGGGCGGTGTCGATGTTGTTGTGCATGTCCCAACCACCGAACTGGACTTCGACAAAGCGGACGCCAGCTTGGACGAGGCGGCGAGCGAGTAGAGCACCCTGACCGAAGGAATTACGGCCGAATTTCTCACGAGTAGCGGCAGACTCAGCAGAGAGATCGAAGGCCTTGAGGTCTTCACTCTTCATGAGCTTCATGGTTTCGTCATAGAACTCGGTGTAAGCCTTCACTTCCTCAGATTTGAACTTCTTACGGAAGGCACCATCGAATTCGTCCATGAGGCTGATGCGCTTTTGGAACTGGCTTTCGGTGTTGGTGGTGGGTTTGATGTTTTGCAGTCCAGTCTCAGGATTGGAGATCGGGATGGGGCTGAGTGCAGGTGGGAAGAAGCCAGCTCCAGGATAGGCACTGCCGCTATTCACGACAACGCTGTCTGGGAGCGTGACACCCTTGATGCGTCCCAGGAAGTGGGAAGCCCAAGCACCCAAATTCGGGTGAACGATGGTGCCGCGTGGCTCATAACCAGTCTTCATGATGTAAGTGCCAGACTCATGCACGCCAGTCTTGGAGGACATGGAGCGGATGATGGAAATCTTATCGGACACGGCTGCCATTTTGGTCATGGTGCCACCAAGGAAGTCCACGCCGCCTTTGCCTTTGATAGGATCAGTCGGGCCCTTGGTAGCGCCGGTTTTTGGATCCCAGGTGTCGATGTGGGTCATACCGCCACCCATCCAGAGGAAGATGACGTTTTTAGCCTTGCCGAAGCCAGGGGTGCCTGCGCCAGTGGTGCCAGCAGCCTTGAGGTTCAGCGCAGGCATGACCGTCACGCCGAGGGCGGTCTGGGCGGTGCGCATCATGAAGTCGCGGCGGGATGTCTGCGAGAGCTTGTTCAATTCAGTTTTCATTAGTTTGGTAGTGTGTGGTGTGTTGAAAAATGGGGAGGATTACTGGACGAAGATGAACTCACGGGTGTTGATGAGAGCCCAAATCATGTTGGCATAGCCGTCATCGCCGCTGGAAAGCGCACGCTGGGCGATGTCTTTCTCTGCAAGGGTGGGGCGACGGCTCATGATGGACATGAACAGCGCTTCGACCTTCTCGCCGGGTGATTTCACTTTTTCCATGGTGCGGAAGATGAGCGAGTCATTGTTGGTAAGCATGCTCTGAGCAGCACCATTCATCATCATGAGCACTTGAGGGACAGAACCGACTTTGGAGCTGCCATCAATAAGGTTACGTGGTGATTGGCCGAAGTCAGTCAGGAAGTGACCAGCACGGGCTGGCTGCTCCAACTCCGCAGCACGGCGCAGAGTCATGCCTCCGTAGCTGATGGATGCATTCTCCATCATCATGTCGGAGGCTTTTTCTGCATCCTTACCTTTGGACTTGGATTTACTGCCTTCCATCATCATGTCTCCACCTGCGTCAGCGAGGCTACCGCCCTGCATGGCATTGAGTTTTTCGCCCATTTTACGGAAGGCGTCGTATTTCATGAGGATGGTCTGTGCATCGAGCTTCGGATTGTAGAGGTCGAGGTCGATCGACTTGCTGTAGAGGTCTTCGAGGGGTTTTTTGTATTTGTCGGGCTCGCCAAGAACGAGGGTCATGTAGCTATCCCAGGCCTGCTCGGCAGTCATGCGGCGAAGGACGGGCCCCTGGAAATAATAGGGCTCACCAATGGCGATGACTTCCGTGGTAGCCTCGGACTGATAGGCACGAGTGTTATAGATGATGCGCATGAAGTCCTTGAGGTTGAACTTCACTCGTTTCATTTCTTCAGCGAGATGCTTGAGCAGCTCAGGATTGGTGGACTGGTTCGGATCGTCGATGTTGGTGACAGGTTCCGCCACTGCGACCCCGAACGCACGCTTCCACATGCGGTTGGCGATAGCCATGGCGAAGCGTGGATTGCTCGGATGTGTCGCCCAATTTGCAAAGGAGCCGCGCAGGTCTTCCTCGACCTTGGTCTTCTGCTTATAGGCGGCGAGAGCTTTATCGTCTTTGCTCCAGGTGATGAATTTCGGAGCGACGGCATCACCGGGCTTGGCGTCTTTGTATTTGTAATCGTGCGGGAGCTTGATCGAATTTGTCTGCAAGTCTGCGACAGCGAAACGATTCGCGCCGATGTATTGGTTGATCTGCTGACGGAAGCGAGTGAGGTCGCCGCCATTCTTTTCCACGATGGCTTCGATTTCGGGCATCAGCTTGCGTCCCATGTCTTCCAGGGTTTCACCCTGTTTGGCTTTACGATTATTGGCGACACGTGGGGTGAAACGGGTGCTGGTAGCTCCAAAGAAGGAGGCCATTTCATAGAACTGGTACTGGGTCCAGTCAGAGAAAGGGTGATCATGGCACTGGGCACAGGCCACGTCCGTGCCAAGGAAGACGGCGAGGGAGTTCGCCAAATTATCCAACGGCATGCCGGAGTCACGCAGGAGATAGCCTGCTGCACCATTGTAGGAACCATCTTCTTTTTTGTCCCACATCTTGCCCGTGGCTGTGAGCATATTGAAGACCATTTTGTCCCAGCTCACGTTCTTTTCGACCTGCTGCTGGAGCCAATTGATATAGGGCAGACCACGCACATTATTACCACCACCGAAGTCGTCCTTCACACGGAGCATCTCGGAGATGTAGTTATACATGTGGCTGGAGTATCCAGGGCTATCGAGGAGCATGTCGATGAGCTTTGAACGCTTATCCGGGGCGCTGTTTTTGATGAAGCCAGTAGCCTCTTCAAAGTTCGGAATACGTCCAACGATGTCGAGGTACACACGGCGCACGAACTGCTCATCGCTGCAAGGTTCGTTAAACTTCGTGATCGGAGCCTTGCCGATCTTCACACGCTCTGGATTGGCACGCACGAGGCCACGGGCAACAAAACCATCAATGACCGAAGCAGCCTTTGCGACGGTAGCGTTGGCGAGGTAGGCGGGCTGACCTTCGGCGCCAGCAGCGGGGGCAGGAGCAGCCGCCGCGAGCTTCTTCGCCTCTGCCTGATCTTCTGCGGAGAGAATGGCGAGGGGGAAAGAGTGAGTGTTGCCATCCGCAGTCTGTAGGGTGATTTGGTCACCGTTGAGGCTGAGGAAGGCAGCGGGGATTTGGCGGCCTTTGTTGTCCGTCCAAGTACGCTGCTCCGCTGCGAAAGCGGAACTAGCGAACAAAGCGGAAACGAGGAGGCTGCCGAGCAGTTTCGACGTGGTCTGTTTCATGGTGTGTGTGGATAGAAAAGGGGAATCCGGCTCAAAAACGCGGAAGGAGGCACCTGTATTAGGCGGATCAGGCGAAAATGTGCGTTATTTTGCACTTTTTTGGCGAAAGAGGCAAGACCGACCTTGTTTGAGGCGGAAATAATTCCCTACCACCACACAAAAGGACCTGTGGGGTGGGATTTTATGGTTTGGCCGATTCGATGACCGCCCAAGCGTTGTGATTATGGATTGACTCATAATTTTCCGCCTCGACTCGGAACCAAGTGATACGTGGGTCCATTTTTACCTTTTGGGCGACATTCCGAACCAAATCCTCCACGAACACGGGGTTATCAAAAGCAGCCTCGGTGACGTATTTTTCATCCGGACGCTTCAAGAGGCTATAAAGTTCACTGCTGGCCGATTCCTCGACCAGTTCGATGAGTTCTTCGATCCAGACGATTTCCTTAAATCGCACCGACAGGGTCACTACGCCGCGTTGATTATGAGCTCCCCGAACACTGATCGCCTTTGAGCAGGGACAAAGGGTGGTAACGGGCACCTCCACGGTCAAAAGAAAGTCGGATACCATCGTATCCGCATTGACCTCAAACCGGACTCCATAATCGAGAAGTCCCTCCGCTTGCGTCACCGGAGCTTTTTTTGCCCGGAAGTAGGGGAAACGAAACTCGACGTGCGCCTTGTCCGCATCGAGCTTTTTCATCAATTCTCGCGGCATTCCAGCGATGGTACTAACGGTCAATTCCGTCCCATGGGCATGCAGCACTTCGACAAAACGGCTCATATGCGTTCCCTTAAAGTGATGTGGCAAATCCACTGCCAGGGAGACCGTGGCGACGGTGTGCTGCACCGCACTGTCCCTGTCACGAATACGGAGGGGAAAGCGCAGGCTACGCACACCGACTCGATCAATCGGGAGCTGGCGGTCATCACGTTCGTTCTGGGTATCTGTGAGAGTAGGCATGTTCAAGATTTCTGAGAGACAAAAATCCCACTGCCGCAGGTGCAACAGTGGGATTAAGATGAAGAATCAACTAACCGAGAATAATCAAGGCAGCAGGTTGACCGCGCGGGCACGCTTCACCTCACGAACGACTTTGCGGTGGAGCCAAGCAGGCAGACCGGTGACGCGGCGGGGGATGAGCTTACCCGATTCCGTGGTGAAACGGGCGAGGATTTCTGGATTCGTGTAGGATACTTTTTCCACAGGGATGTCCACGCGGCGGCGGGGCATCTTGCGGTTATGACGGCGCAGGCTGATAAGGCGCTCTTTGGTCTTCGGTTGCATGAGTAAAGGATGTGGGAGTGCTAATTAGCGGATTTCGCGGTGCAGCGTGCGCTTTTTCATGAAGTGATTGAACTTCACCTTCTCGAGGCGGTTCGGCGTTCGCACGCTCTTCTTGTTGCGTGTGGTCACGTAACGCGAAGTCGGCATTCCTGCTGCTTTCGCTTCCGTGCATTCGAGTATGATGATTTCTCGCGGCATAAATTTTTTGGGGCGCGGAGGCTAGGCTACTCTTTACTGAAGTCAAGTGACTCTCCACTGTTGTTCGTATTCGATGCTGTATTGGTCGAGGTTTCCTCCTCATCCTTGTCATCATCCTTATCGTCTTCAGCACTGTCATCCAGGCCGAAGAGGCTATGTACGGGGCGATTCCAGCTGCTACGGCGGCCTTCACGCTCGATTTTCTCCTGCCATTTGATGCCATAGCGGGCAAATGGCATGGCCTCCAAGCGCTCCTCCATGATTTTTTCTCCGGTTCCCTCGCAGATACCGTAGGTGCCATTATCGATACGTTTGAGGGCCTCATTGATCTCATACAGTGCATCTTGCTCCTTGCCCAAAAGGCTCAGTGCGAAATCACGGTCATAAGCGTCACTACCTGCGTCGGCCTGATGCATGCCGAAAGCGGAGGCATCAGCCCCCTCGCGGAAAGTTTCCGCAGAAACGCCCTCGATAGAGTTCATGTAAGCATCGCGCAATTCAAAGAGGCGTTGCTTTTGCTTTTTGAGAAACGGCGTCATTTTCACCGGACCTTTAGCGATCTCGATAGTAGCCCCCTCATCCTCGACCAAGCGAGAGCGCGGAGTGCCTGTTTTAGGGCCACTCGTGAGACTCCGTTTTGGCATCACGGCCAAAGCTGGCTTGGCTGAAGAAGATTTGCTGGAAGGCTTCGCGGTGGGCGCAGTTTTTGCAGCAGGGGCGGCCTTGACTGGTGCTGCCACCTTTACTGGAGCCTTGGCCGGAGCCACTGGCTTCTTGGCTGGAGCGGCGGCGGCTTTTTTCACCGCCACTGGAATTGCCTTTTTGGCTGGGACTACCTTCTTCGGAGCTGGCACAGCTTTTTTAGCGACCGTGTTTTTAGCAGCAGTTTTTTTTGCTATGGGCTTTTTCGCGACGGGCTTTTTGACGGGCGCTTTTTTAGCGGATGCTTTCTTCACAGATTTTAGGGGGGATTTTTTAGCAGGAGCAGGTTTGCTCGCAGCCTTCGGCTTCCCTGATGGTTTAGAAAGAGCTTTTTTTGCGGGTTTCGCAGCAGGCTTCTTAGCTGCGGGCTTAGTTTTCTTCGCAGGCATGTGGTCAGCAGGGTTGAGTTGAGCGGTGAGCTATGGGTGGAGCGGCCTTGCAGGCCGGAAAAAGAGGCGCGGATTCTGGCGTGCCTGCCCGAAAGCGCAAACGGTATTCCTAAAGAGGGAAACTGCTTTAGAAGCCCGTATTTTGGGCGATTGCCGCATCTTCGGGCCGCGCTTACTTTACCCCATGAACAACGAATCCCCCTCCAACTCGCCCGTGAGTCGTCTCTGGTCATTCATCCGCGCCATCCTCGATCTGGTGCTCGACCTAAGTTTTAAACGCCTCGTCACGCCAAAGTTAATCCGAGTCATTTATGCCCTCAGCCTGGTCGGGGCCGCCATCTACACTTGGCGCTGGATTGATGGCTTTTTCGGCTTTTTCACCGCCCCGCTTGCCTTTCTGGCCTACGCAATCTTTGCCCGCGTCATAGTGGAGTTCATCTTGGTCATTTTTCGCATCGCGGAAAAAATCGCCCCACAGGATGGCTTAGCCGCATCCGACACTGACGATGTGCTCTCCAAACTCAAAAAAGCGCCGTAAAACGTCAAACCGAGACGAATTTGCCAGGGTTTAGAATGCCCTTCGGATCAAGAGCCCGCTTCAAGTCCACATGCATCGACCGTGCCGCCTCCGGCACCGCATGCGGATACCAACGAGCCTTCGCAAGCCCAATGCCGTGCTCCCCCGTGATCGCTCCGCCCCAAGCAATCACTTGGTGAAACAGTCGATCCAGAGCGACCTCTGCTCGTTCGCGGATAGAAGGCTCATCCATTGTCGGAACCATGATGTTCACATGTATATTCCCATCCCCAGCATGCCCAAAACAAGCCACCGGAAAACCGCATTCAGCCTGCAACGTTTCTGCGAACTCCACAAGATCGACCAAACGACTCCGAGGCACGACAATATCCTCGTTTAATTTAATCAGCCCCGTATTTCGTAGGCTGTAGCTAAACTCCCTGCGCAGCTTCCAAAGCACTTCGCAAGCATCCTCCCCCACGGCCTCCTCTAAACAAACACAGCCTAGTCCTTTCACCAAATTTGCCAGAGTCTTGAGCTCACCTTTGACAGACTCAGGCTGCCCATCGATCTCCACCAAAAGGTGTGCCTCTCCACTCGGTGTCACTGACTCGCCAAGATACTCACGGGCAGCCCTGAGGGTGAATTTGTCTGCAATCTCCAGGGCCGAAGGCAAAAAGCCACTTCCAAGAATGCACTGGACCGCATTCGCCGCCTCCGCGAACGAACCAAAGCCCGCTGAAAGCATCGCCCTCATCGGTGGATGTGGAATCAATCTTAAAGTGGCCTGAGTCACCACCCCAAGGAGACCCTCGCTCCCCACCATCAGACCCACGAGATCAAAGCCCGTCTTATTTTTGTGACACCGCCCACCAGCCTCGACGATCCTGCCATCGGCCAACACAGCTTGCACCCCCAGCACATAGTGACGAGTGACGCCATATTTAAGGCATCGCGGCCCACCCGCATTGGTGGCAATATTCCCCCCAAGACTGCATTCCTTGAGCGAAGCAGGATCTGGGGGATAAAACCAGCCGACCGCCCGAGCCCTTGCCTGTAAATCCCCTGTGATCACTCCGGGCTCCACCACCGCCACACCGTCCTGGGTATTCACCTCTAAAACACGGTTCATCCTGGCCACCGAGAGTGCGATCCCCCCCTGCATCGGCACCGCCCCACCCACATACCCCACACGCGCTCCCTGCGGCGTAACGGGAATATGATGCTCATTGGCCAGCCTCAGAGTACACGCGACATCTTCAACGCACTGAGCATGCACCACCACCTCCGGAGCATTTGCAGCGAACCATTTGTCCGTACTGTGTAACGACAAATCCCCCTCCGAAACCGAAACACGGTCCGAACCCAAAACCCCCGTCAGCAAATCAATAAGCGAAGCCATAACCGAATATGATCAGTCGCACAAAAAAAGCCAGTGACTTGCTTTTATTTTAATGCCTGGCATTATATTATTGCGCACGAAACATGAAACATTCCACCTTCTCTGAAATCGAATCTAACCGCCGCACCCGAACCATCCCTGATCCTGAAAATTGTATTTCCACATGGGTGAGTGTCGGTGATTCTGCCAGCGCCGCTCTCACTCCAGTGGATGCGAAGACCTCACTCTATCCTTGGGATACGGGGTGGAAGGGGCGGAGGCGGAGGATTCTCGGGGGGCGGGGCTGTCGCTCGCATTGCTACCACGCGATGTCGCGCACTTGCGGTGGGGCGGTGCTTTTCGATGCGGTGGAGAAGGAGGCTCTACGGCGCATTCTCTGGCGGTTGTCGGAGTTCTCTGGCGTGCGCGTGCTCACCTACTGCATCATGAAAAATCACTTCCATGTGCTGGCTGAGGTGCCTGATCAAAAGGCGTGGCTGCAAGATCACTTCGAGGGCGCGGATGGTGAGCAAAAGCTCATGCACCATCTGCGCATTCTTTACAGCAAAAGCTACGTTGAGCAGCTCCAGGCAGAACTGGCTGAGTGGCGACGGCTACGGCATCATCACCTCGCTGAAAAGCGCATTGCGGCTCTCAAAAAGCGCTTTTGCGATATCTCCGTGTTCATCAAGGAGGTCAAGGAACGCTTCAGCCGGTGGTATAACAAGCGGCATGAGCGCAAGGGCACGCTGTGGATGGATCGGTTCAAGTCGGTGCTGGTGGAGGGCAAAGGTGATCCGCTGCTGACGATGGCGGCTTACATTGATTTGAACCCTGTGCGGGCGGGTATCGTGAGCGACCCAAAGGACTACCGATGGTGTGGCTACGCGGAGGCGCTTGGCGGGAATCGGGAGTGCCAGCGCGGCATTTGCCGGGTGACAGGGCGTGATGAGGATGGATGGAGACGCCAGGGCGCGGCGGAGGGCTATCGGCAGATGCTTTTTGATACGGCCGTGGAGCAAAAAAATGCGGAGGGCGAGGTGCAGCGCCGAGGAGTGAGCCGGGAAAGGGCCCAAGAGGTGCGGCTTGAGCGTGGAAAGCTATCTGCGAAGGAGCTGATCCGGCAGCGAGTGCGGTATTTCAGTGATGGGGCGGCACTGGGGAGCCGAGAGTTCGTGGAGGAGGTGTTTGAGCGGCA
Organism: Verrucomicrobiaceae bacterium; assembly: GCA_016713035.1. Taxonomy (NCBI): domain Bacteria; kingdom Pseudomonadati; phylum Verrucomicrobiota; class Verrucomicrobiia; order Verrucomicrobiales; family Verrucomicrobiaceae; species Verrucomicrobiaceae bacterium. Next base: position 947,038 of record JADJPW010000002.1, on the reverse strand, counting down.
ACGAGGGAGTTTTAGCCCGCGAAGACGCTCTGGGGCACGGAGAATGCCACGAACGGAGGAGCCGTTTTACACGCTGCGGTCATTGGTAGTCGATTCGTGATTCGACTGAGACTTGCGCAGAGGCGGAAATGGATGTTTCGGCTGCTTTTGCCATGCCCACGCCTGACTCTCTCCCCACGAAAATCGATATTCACAGCTTCGTCGAACCTATTTACCGGGGTTCTGTGCAGACTCTGTATGCAGTGCCTTCGCATCCTGGGCTTGTGGTCTGCGAGACGACGGAGGCGGGCTCCGTTTTCGATGTGGGCTCGATTTTTAAGATTGAGGGGAATGACCTGAACCGTGCGGCCTTTCGACATGCGATGTATTCGCGTCTAGGGAAGCCTGAGACATGGCAGCGGGTGAAGTCGGCGATTGAGAAGACGCCGATGGATGATGCTTGGCGCAGGGAATTGCTCACTGGGCCACTGGAGTCGATGCTGGAGCGCGGGGCGACGACGCATCATGTGGGTATGCTTGATTCGGTGACGGGGGAGCTGGTGCGTGAAGGTATGCCTGCCAATCCGAGCTGTTTGAATGTGGTCAGGCGATTTCCGGTGATGCATCCGCCTCAGCGCACGCTTCTGGGGACTCATGTTTTCGATTACATGCAGTTTCACCAGAGCGGGACGTATGTGGTGCCACTGGAGTATATTGTGCGTTTTGGGGTGACGAGTGGCTCTTCTGTTTTGAAGAAGTACCAAGGCCTTTCTGACTCGGCAAAGCGTGCTTATGAGCAGGAATTGGGCTTGAGTGGCCCGATGCGCGTGTGGGAGATGCTGGAGAGGCCGGTTTATGATCTCACGAGCAAGTATGAGCCTGAGGATCGAGCTGTGAGTAAGCAAGAAGCGCTCCTGATGAGTGGGCTGAGTAGTCAGGCCTTTCTGGATACGGTGAAAATGGCGATCCTGGGCGGCTGGGCGGTGCGAGAGCTGCTGGAGTCGGCGGGACTGTTGCTTTGGGATCTGAAGTGGGAGTTCGCGGTGGATGGCGAGGAGCTGCTTTTTGTCGATACGATCGATGCGGACTCGTTCCGTGGGACGAGCTTCCTCGATGTGGATGGACGACGGCTGGTGATTCATTTCAATAAGCAGGCGATGCGTGATTATTACCGCCTCGTGCATCCAGAGTGGTATGCGGGTATCAATGAGGCGAAGCAGCAGGCGCAGAGGAGCGGGGTGCCTTTCAAGCAAACGCTGCGTGAGGGCCAAGCGGCTGGGAAATGGCCTGCGACGCCTGTGGTGGATGCAGAGTTCCTGGCGCTGCAGGCTCGGAAAACAGCTCTGCTGCGTGAGCATGTGCTGGCGGAGCGTGATGCGGCAGCGATTCGGGTCGATCTGGCAGCGGCGGGTCGTGCTGAGACGGAGTTTTATCGTCAAAAGGGCCTACTTCCCGCGCTGCTGGCGATGAATGCGGCTGATTGAGGCGCTTCTCTTCGATTTACCAGATAAAGACAAAGCCGCGCTGTTGAGCGCGGCTTTGCTTTGATTGGTTGGTGGATGTCGAGCGGCTTATTCGGCCGATTTTTCTTCGGAGGCGGCATCTTCGGCTTCAGCGCCTTTGTCACCAGAGGCGGTGACAGCGACTTTGATCTCTGTGGAGATGTCGTAGCCGAGTTTGATCTCGATGTCGAAGTTGCCGGTGTTTTTGATGGGACGCTCGAGGACGATGTTGTGGCGATCGACTTCGATGCCAGCCTGATCTTTGATCCCTTTGGCGATGTCCATGGTGGTGATGGCTCCGAAGGCTTTGCCGCCTTGGCCAGTGGCCAGCGTGAGCTTGAGCTTCACTTTCTTGAGCTTGGAGGCGAGTTTGGTGGCCTCAGCCATTTCAGCGGCTTCGCGCTCGGCGCGGACTGCTTTGAGACGCTCCGTGTGACGCAGGTTGCCCTTGGTGGCCTCGTAGGCCTTGCCCTGGGGGAGGAGGAAGTTACGGGCGAAACCGCGCTTCACTTTGACCACGTCTGCTTCAGCGCCGAGGCCTTTGATTTGTTCTTTGAGGATGACTTGAGTGCTTGCCATAAATGTTTGCCCCCTGGGGAAAAGGGGCGCGATACTACCAGCCAGCTCAGATGTGTCAAATGCTCAGAAACCATCCTTTTCGTGTTCTGGGCTATTAAATGCCTCTGGAGGGCCCCCAGGGAGCCTCAGGAGGCGTGGTGGGCGGCGGCGAGGAGCGCGAGGACGCTGACACTGTCGCGTATGCGTCCGTCACGGGCCATTTGGACGGCTTCACTCAGTGGGAGGCGGAGGAGCTCGAGTTTTTCGGTTTCTTCAGGTTGGGCGCTGCTTTGGGTGAGGTCTGTGGCGAGGAATAGGTCACAAACTTCATCGGTAGTGCTGTTGGAGAGCTGGAGGCCGGTGAGTAATGGGGTGAGCGTCTGGGCGATGAGGCCCGTTTCTTCGCGGAGTTCACGGAGGGCTGCTTCGGTGGGGGATTCGCCAGCGGGGCAGCCGCCTTCGGGGATTTCCCATTCATATCGGTCGTGGCAGTAGCGCCATTGGCCGACGAGCCAGGTGTAGCCTTGTTCATCCACGGGGAGGATGCCGATGGCGCGGTTTTTGTAGTGGACGACGCCGTAGATGCCTTTTCCGCCGGAGGGGTTGATGACTTGGTCCTCGCGTACTCGGATCCACGGGTTGGCGTAGGTCTCGCGGGTGGCGAGCGTTTTCCAGGGATTCGGCTGGGTGGGGAGTTCTCGGCTCAAATGGGTCAAAAAAGGTGGTCTGTGGCCGTGGGGAGCACGTTGAGGCCATCAACGCGAAATGGAAACAAGTGCAGGCTCTGGATAATCGAAGGTTTTGCCTTCGTAATTGCGCAAGAGGACGCGTTGCTCATCACGCAGGAGGACGTAGTCGGGATTGACGGGTATTTTGCCGCCGCCGCCGGGGCCGTCGATGACGTATTGTGGGACAGCGTAGCCGGTGGTGTGGCCACGGAGTTGCTCGATGATTTCGATGCCGTCGATGACGCTGGTGCGCAGGTGTGAGCTGCCTTTGATGAGGTCACACTGATAGAGGTAGTAGGGACGCACTCGGCACATGAGGAGCTTGTGCACGAGGCTTTTCATCACGGCTGCGTCATCGTTGACGCCGCGCAGTAGGACACTCTGATTTCCGAGCGGGATGCCGTGGTTGGCGAGGAGCTCGAGTCCGGCGCGGACTTCGGTAGTGAGCTCACGCGGATGATTTGTGTGGATGCTCATCCAGAGGGGATGATGCTTGGCGAGCATGCGGCAGAGCTCGGGTGTGATGCGCTGTGGGACAAAGATGGGCACACGGGTGCCGATGCGGATGAATTCGATGTGCTTGATGGCGCGGAGCCGTGTGAGCAGGGCATCGAGCTTGGCGTCGGAAAAAAGCAGCGGATCGCCGCCAGAGAGCAGCACGTCGCGTATTTCGCTGTGCTTTTCGAGGTAGCGAAAGGCGGCATCGAATTCGGTGTGCAGTTCCTGCTCGCCGACGCCGCTGACGACACGGCTGCGTGTGCAGTAACGGCAATAACTGGCGCAGCGGTCGGTGACGAGGAAGAGCACGCGGTCTGGATAGCGGTGGACGAGGCCAGGGACGGGCATGTGGCTGTCTTCGCCGCAGGGATCTGCCATTTCATCTGGGTCGTCCCAAGTCTCCTCGATGCGAGGGATGACCTGGCGGCGAATGGGGCAGCCTGGGTCTGAGGGGTCGATGAGATTGAAATAGTGTGGCGTGATGGCCATCGCTAGCTTGTTGCCAGAGAGCAGGACGCCGGCGCGTTCCTCATCGGTGAGGGTGAGATGCTCTTCGAGACCGGCGAGGGTGGTGACGCGGTTTTTGAGCTGCCAGGTGGCGCTGTTCCAGTCTGCGGCGGGGATGCCTTTTTCGGACCAAAAACCGGGTGCATAGGAGCGGAACTCCTTTTCGGGCAACTCTGTGGTTTCGTGCATGTCTGGGCGTGATGAAATAAAGGTGCGAAGCAGCTTTTCGCGAGTGAATCTAACTTTCTGCGGTTGTGGCGGCGGCTTCGACGGAGTTTTCTGCGCCGGATTCAGCCTCAGTACTTTTTTCTCCTTCGATTTTGATGGGATCGACGCGGAGAGAGATTTTGATGCCGTGCTTTTCTGCGGCCACGTTCATGAGCGAGCGGATGGAGCTGATGGTCATGCCATTTCGTCCGATGACGTGTCGCACATCGTCTTTGGCGAGGGTGACGCGGTAGCTGGTGGCACCGTTGGAGCCGGGCCCGACCGCGATGGTGGCCTGATCTGGGTGGTCGATGAGATTGGCCACGATATAGCCGAGGAATTCGCGGAGGGCTTCAGGTGCGTCCATGGCGTGTGTGCAGGTGAATGTTGAAAAAAGGGGGGCTGCCTTGATACGGAAGAACCCGGGCCTTTTCAAGGCTCCGGGTTCTCCAAATACGAATACTCGTCCTGAGAGGAGTGGGTGCGAATCAGGCAGCGGCCTTTTTCGAGGCACGCTTCAGGATGCTGGCGACGGTGTCCGAGGGCTTAGCGCCTTTGGAGATCCAGCTTTGCGCGGCATCGAGATTGATCGTGGCTTTGTCCACGCCCTGCTGAGGGTCGTAGTTACCCAGGATTTCGAGGAATTTACCCTCGCGGCGGATACGCTTGTCCATGGCGACGATACGATAGACCGGGCGACCTGCGGCGCCCTCTTGACGGAGACGGATGACAACTGCCATGATACGGAGTGGGGAAGGGGGAAACGGAGTGGTTTTCTTTGAAGCGGGGGCGGATGGTGGAGACTCTAGGCACGAAAGCAAGCGGTTTTTCACCCCTTGGCATCCTCTCCGGCCCGGCTATGACCTGCATCTCGGTTTTTTTACCCCCTCCCATGGACCGCCCCGCCGCCATTTCCCAAATCCGCGAAGCCTGTAAACAGGTCGCTCTCCAATTCATGAAAATCCATCCTGCAGTGCCGGGTCTGGCCGAGGAGGAGACCCAAAAAGAATGCCTCCGCTGCATGCATGAGATGACGGTGCTGCTAGAGACGATCAAAAAGAAGATCGGACGGCTGGAGCGGGAGGATGGCAGCTCGATTTTATAATCCGGGCAGGCCAAGCAGGCTCTCTCCTCCCCTGCCCTGATGCCGATGGAGCTATTTTCGATTCCACTGACCTAGCCGTGCTTGGTAATCGGCAGCAGGTGCCCCAGCTTTGACGTGGTTGGTGATTTGCGTGACGATGAGCACGCCATTTTCCATGACCACACGTAGATCAGCCCGATCCCCGTCTTTTAGTGGGAGCTCATCTCGGAATGTGACGGTAGTGCGGATCATCTGGGTGCTTGGACGCTGAAGAGCATGGCCGCAAGCCGGGATATGCAAGACTTGCGAGTGCGTTTATGCTCTGCGCATGCCTTCGCCACTCACACTCCATCTCGCTGCCACCTGGATGGTGGTAGGGCTTATTTGGGTGATACAAATCATCGTGTATCCGCAGTTTCTCCGTGTGGGCACAGCGGACTTTCGGGAGTTTCATTTCGGCCATTGTGTGCGCATCGGGCTCATGATCTCGGTGCTGTTGCTGGCAGAGCTAGGGACAGCGCTATGGCTGTATCTGGATGGAAACCGAAGCTCTCCGTTTTTGATCAGCCTGGGCATGTTTCCGGTGATCGGGCTGAGCACGGCTCTTTTTCAGGCTCCGATGCATATTAGGCTGATGGGTGGTTTTGATGCGCCCGTGATCCGTAGGCTCATTTTATCAAACTGGCTTCGCACACTGGCCTGGACGGCGAGAGGCGTGCTGCTTTGCTTCGCAGAGTGAGCCTCCAGGCGCATTGCGTGTGACAGAGTTCATTTCCCATCTGCGTTCCTTGCGCCGCATGCGCACCACTTCCCTTCTCTTCCTTTTTTCGTCCTCACTCCTCATGGCGGCTGATTGGCCAGAATTCCGTGGTCCCACCGCGCAGGGCCACTCGGATGCCACGAATCTGCCTGTGACATGGAGTGACAGTAGCCACGTCAAATGGAAGGCCACCGTGGCTGGTGTGGGCTGGTCATCACCCGTGGTCATCGGTGACCGCATCTTTTTGACCACGGCGGTATCCACCAGCGGGAAGGAAGAGGCTACGGCAGATCGCTCACTACGTGCGCTGGCACTGGATGCGGTGACAGGGAAGCCCGTGTGGGATGTGGAGGTCTTTCCGTCCAAGTCTCCGCGTGCGCATCGTAAAAACAGCCACGCCAGTCCCACTCCGATTCATGAGAATGGGCGGCTCTACGTGCACTTTGGCCATCTGGGCACGGCATGCCTGGATGCCGCCACGGGGAAAGCTGTGTGGGCGACCCAGGAGCACGCCTACACTCCCGTGCATGGCAATGGCGGCAGTCCGGTGCTTTTTGAGGACATGCTCATCTTTTCTGCCGATGCATCAGAGGCTCCAAAAGTCATCGCTTTGGACAAAACCACGGGCAAGCAGCGCTGGGCCTTCGCACGCGAATCGGGAGCAACGCGGAAGTTCTCCTTTTGCACACCGCTTCTCATCGATGTGGGTGGGCAAAAGCAGCTCATCACTCCCGGCAGTGGCGTGGTCAATGCGCTCAATCCAAAGGACGGCACCGAAATCTGGCGCTGCAGCTATGATCAGGGTTACAGCGTCGTCCCCCGCCCCGTTTTCGCCCACGGCATGGTTTTCATCAGCACGGGCTACGATAAGCCATCCGTCCTCGCCATCAAAGTGGATGGAAAAGGTGATGTCACCGATACCCACCTCGCCTGGCGCATCGAGAAAGCAGCACCGCATAATCCAAGCATGGTCGTCATCGGTGAGGAGCTCTACTTCATCGCGGATAATGGCATCCTGAGCTGCGTGGACGCCAAAACGGGCGCAGTGCACTACTCTGAGCGCTGCACGGGGCCGGTCTCTGCCTCCCTCATCGCTGCGGATGGCAAAATCTATGTGCAGGACGAAAAGGGCCTCGGTGTCGTGGTCGCAGCAGGAAAGACCTTCAAAATCCTCTCGCAAAATGAGCTTGAAGGAAAAAAGCCTCGCCTCCTACGCCGTGATCGACAGCGATCTGCTCATCCGCACGGAGGGCCATTTGTACCGAATCACGAAGTGATTCCTGCACGATCTACCTACCGAGTGAAATGCATGTGCCATCACTCCCGTTCTGCTTGCCCCCACTTTCATCATGAAGCGCCTCTTTGCCCTCCTCGCCGCCGTCTCATTCATTAGCCCCGCCATTGCAGCGGAGAAAAAATCCATCGTCATGATCGCAGGCCGCCCCTCACACGGCCCCGGCCAGCACGAGCACAATGCGGGAATCCTCCTGCTCAAAAAGTGCCTCGAGCAGGGCGCTGCAGACAGCCTGGAGATCAAGCATCACCTCAATGGCGAATGGCCATCGCAGGAGGAGCTGTCCAAGGCAGACACTGTCGTCATCTACTCCGACGGCGGCGGCGGACACCCTGCACTCCAGGAAAACCGCCTCCAGCAGCTCGATAAGGAGATGAAACGTGGCTGCGGCTTCCTCACGCTGCATTACGCCGTGGAGCCCGTCATCGAAAAGGGCAATAAAGAATTCATCGACTGGATGGGCGGCTGCTTTGAGATCAACTGGAGCGTCAATCCACACTGGGATGCGAACTTCAAGCAACTGCCCCAGCACCCCATCAGCAGCGGCGTGAAGCCCTTTGGCACGAACGACGAATGGTACTTCTACATGCGCTTCCGCAAAGGCATGGAGGGCGTCACCCCCATCCTCAGCGATGTGGCACCAGACAGCACCATGAGCCGCCCAGACGGCCACCACAGCGGCAATCCTGCCGCGCGTGAATCCGTGAAAAATAAAGAGCAGCAGCACGTCGCCTGGGCCTGTCAGCGTGCCGATGGCGGACGCGGCTTCGGCTTCACCGGTGGTCACTTTCACCAAGGCTGGGCGAACGACGACCAGCGCAAGCTCGTGCTCAATGCCATCCTCTGGACAGCACATGCAGAAGTGCCAGCCACGGGCGTAGCCTCCACCATCACCGAAGCAGACATGAAGGCCAATCTCGACCTCAAACCCGGCCAGGGACTGCCAGAGAAGCCAAAGAAGGCCCCACAGAAGTAATTCACCGGCTCTGGCTCTCCATCCCCATCATCGGTGGCGATTGCTCACGCAAGGCTCTTGCCTCGCCGCCCAGGGAGAGCGAGCTTGGCAGCCTCTGCGATGAATCTGACCGAAAAAGCCGCTCTTTACCGCGAACTGGCGAAACTCGTCGGCTCGGCCTTTCATCTCGATCGCTCCCTGGAGCTGCTGCTCGGGCAAAATCCCTCCCACGCCCGGCGGCGATGGCTGGAGGGCCTAAAAGATGGCCTGAAGGCAGGAAAAACGTCACCGAGTCTCTGCAAACACGAAACGGCGCCTACACCGATGGGCTTGAGCTGACGCTCATCGACGCCGGAGAGCGGAGCGGGCGGCTCGCAGATGCCTTCAGCCACCTCGCACGGTATTTTGAAGCATGGGACATCGGCCTCCGGCAGATGCGTGGAGCGCTGCTCTATCCTCTGGTCCTCGCACATCTGGGACTACTCCTGCCAGAGCTGCCTGCCATGGTCGTCGCAGGCATGGGCGGCACCGAAGAAAGCCCCCTCCGGCGCACGGTCGTGACGCTGCTGGTTTTTTGGTTACTCCTAGTGCTGCTCATCGCAGGCTGGCGCTGGCTTTCACGCAAAGGCCGGGACTCAGCCGAGGTGGAGAGCTGGCTGTGGCGCATTCCCCTCATCGGCAGTGTCCGGCGGCACTGGGCTCTGGCGCGGTTCGCCCAGGTATTTCACGCCTGCCTACTCGCGGGCATGCGGATGACCGAATGCATGCGCCTGGCTGGAGAGGCCTCCCATAGCGGTGTGCTGCGACAAGCCGCACGCGATGCCGAGAAAAAAATCGCCACCGGAGAGATGGTGGCCGGAGCCATGGCCGATGTGCACGGCTTCCCACTCGTCTTCGTGCATAGCGTAGCTACAGCAGAGGAATCCGGCACACTGGACCGTGAGATGAATAGCTGGGCAGCCAGTGAGATGATCGAAGCACAAGAATCCCTGCGCCGTGTGACGGAATGGACGCCAAAAGTCTTTTATGCCCTGGTAGTGTGCTACGTCGCCTGGCGCATCATCGGCATGGCCATCTGGCAGGGGGAGCAGTACCGAAAGATATTAGAGATGTGATCACGGCTTGATACGTAGAGCGAAGGGCTTAGTAGGCACCGAGTGGCCTGCCATACAGCAAACCAAACCGTGCCCCTTTGCCCTGCGCTCTTCGCACTTGGCGATTACGCTCCGAAGTTGATCAGCGGAAAGGGATTCGCCTGGGGCTCCATGGCGTACTCGCGATCCTTGAACTGACCCGCCTTCGGGAAGGGATAGTTACCATCTTTATCCGCGACGATCGGCGGAGCGCTCTCCAGCGTGAGCTTATCCACACCAGGAGAGAACTCGAAGGGACTGTTGATGTAGTCGTTGTAAGTGATCTTCTGGCCCGTGTGAGCAGCCCAGCGGCCCATCGCGGTCGTGACGCTGGATTTGATGCCGCGCTCCACTTCGTTGTACTCCGTGTCGTCGCTGATGGCCTTCACCAGATCTTCCCATTCGAGGTCATAGGGATTGGGCTCAGGCTGCTTGCCACGCCAGATGAGGTTTTGACGGTTGGTGAAGTCCTGGCCTTTGAAAGTCATCGCTTTGGATGGGAAGTGACCCGCCGTGGAAACGATGGCGCAGCCCTTGGTGCCATGCACCTGCGTGGCGAACTGCGTGTGCACATTCAGCGCAGTGCGCCCTTCCAGGAAGAGCTTCGCGCCGTCCTTAAAGGTGTACTCACAGGAGTAATGATCGAAGTTTTGGTCCACATTGTCACCACGGTCGGTACGGCCACCGCTGGCCTGCACTTCGACGGGCCAGTCATTTTTCATCCAGCATGCCTCGTCGATGTTGTGGATATTGAAGTCGCTGAAACCACCACCAGAGGCCCAGAGGAAGCTGTGGAAGTTCCGGAGCTGCCAGAGGAGCTCACTCGGATGCGCTTTCGGATCACGGCGTGGAGTGAAGACACTACCAATGATGCCCTGCATGCGGTAAGCACGCAGCAGCATCAGATCACCGATCTCGCCGTCCTGGATGCGATTGAAGAGCTCTCCACGCACACGGCAGTGGCGGCACATCAGGCCGACGCCGACTTTGAGGTTCTTTTTCTTGGCCTCTTCATTCAGGGCGAGGAGGCGGCGAGCCGTAGGACCATCGGTGCAGATGGGCTTTTCCATAAAGACATTCACGCCCTTCTCGATGGCGTATTTGTAATGCACCCAGCGGAAGGCCACGGGCGTAGTGAAGATAGCCACATCACCTTTGCGCAGGCTGTCGATAGCGTGCTTGTAAGCATCAAAACCGATGAATTTGGCATCCTCCGACACGGACATGCGATCCGGGTGCTTTTTGGTCAAGTTTTCAAAGCTCGAGTCCAGGCGGTCCTTCATCACATCCGCCATCGCGACGAGGCGCGGCATCCGCTGCTTCACGGTCATCGCATTGCTAGCCGCACCCGTGCCACGTCCGCCGCAGCCGATCAGCGCCGCTCGGATCTCATCACTGCCCGCCGCGTGCACATGGGGCAAACTGATACCAGAGAGCACCGAGAGGCCAGCAGTGGCCTTGGTGGCAGTTTTCAAAAAATCACGACGGGAGGCGTTTTCGACGAGGTTTGTATTCATGGGTTGGATTTAACGGATATAGAGACAGCTAATTTACGCAGGAATCAGCGAGACGGTCAAGCATTCGTCAAAACGGCCAAGACAAGGAGCATCTCCATCCTCATCAAGCGCCCAACTTGGTCCGCCGAGCATCCGCAGCGGGCTGATCAACTGAAACGCCTACACGCCTCATTCCAGCGTCCAGATCACGCAAAGCCATCAACTCACAGTCGGCACCACGAATCCTCCGTGCACCGCTCATTCGCGAGGGACCAAACAACCCTCGATTCTGAGCAAAAAACTCGTTCACAAACTCCTTGCTCCCAATCACCGCTCCATCCGTGAAATGCCGCACCCGCGAGCGCACCAACTCAACCAGCGATAGCCGCCCTTTTTGCGCCACAACATCCTCCGCCTGCTGCGCACTCACCCCACGCCGAGCCACCGCCTTCCCATCCGCCGTTTTCACCTCACGCCCCACCGAAAACAACATCTGCCGATACCCCTCCCGCGCTCCGCTCTTCACCCAATCCTTCCCCCCCATATCTCGCCCCGTCACTCGGCAAATTCCCCGCTGGCATTCCTTGTTCCCACCCAACGCCTCCGCATACCCACACCACCGATAGTCCTTCGGGTCCACGACCATCCCCGCTTTCACCGCATTCAGATCAATATACGCCGCCATCGCGAGAAGAGGGTTCCCTTTCCCCTCCACCAGCACACTGCGGAACCGATCCATCCACAACGTGCCTTTCCTCTTGTGCCGCTTGTTGTACCACTTCGTAAACCGCGTCTTCAGCTCCTGCATAAACACCGGCAAATTGCAAAACCGCCTCTTCAGCAACTCCAAGCGCCACCGCACCAGCCCCTCTGCCCCACGCTTCCTCAGTTCCTCGAACTCTTCCCGCAGCCCCTGCACAAACGCTTTGCTATACAGCACCCGCAGATGCCGAAAGAGCTTCGCCTCGCCCTCCGCGTCGCTGAGAGCACCAAATTGCTCTTCGAGCCACCGCTTCTGATCCGGCACCTCCAGCAACAGGTGAAAATGGTTCCCCATCACGCAATAAGTCAGCACCCGCAGACCGCAGAACTCCGTCAGCCGCCAAATCACCCTGCGCAGCGCCTCCTTCTCCACATCATCCCAAAACACCGCCCCGCCACAGGTGCGGGACATCACGTGGAAGCAATTCGTCTGCGCCTGAAACCCCCGAATCCGCCTGGAGCCCCGCCCCGAGCGCAAATACGGCCTCGTTTTGGCATTCACGCCTATGAGGTGTTTTTCAAAATCATCTGCCGTTGAGGCAGTTGAAGCTGTAAACAGGGAAGTGGAGCTATCAGAAGAGTTCATGGCTGGAGAGAGCAAGACTTGGATTACCTCAAGTTGGTTAAAATGCCGCGACATGCAACAATAATATTGCAGCGTGCTTTTTAGCCGAGGAGGCCCCCTGCTATGAAACGGCTACCAAGCCAGAGCGGACCCAGCCTCGCGGGAGGAAGTCCACGCCCACGCACCATCCGAGTGCCATCCGAGCGCCGAAAACGACAACAACCCCGTCACGCTGAACACATCAGATGGAGAACAGAAGTCCAGCGGTGCAGCTCGCCCGCCCGTTTACATGGGTCGTCGCCGCCGTCTGGTCACTGCATCGTCGTATCGACACAAGGGTCCGACAGGTCCTGGGCCAAGCGCCCCGGTGCCCAAGTCGCGACCGGATGAGACCATGGAATGCCAAGGTTCCAGCCGCAAGGCGGGCCACCGGCAGAGACCGCAGTGACACCGTCTGGACAGATTTCAATGCACCCCGCCCACTTTCAACCGTCTCACCAGTCATGTAAAAAAGACCGCCAATCGTTCAAACTTCGCTCTTGCCAACTCCAACTGCCCATGAGGCCTGCATCCGTTTTGTTCGCCCTTGTTGGTGGATATGTGCTGTTCATGCTGTGGCTGATACAGGGCGTCTCCCGGCAAGTAGCAAGCCCACTGTGGCAAGTGGGATACAAATGTGGGGCAGGTAGTATGTAATCGCTGATGACTGACGGGCCAATGTGTCGCGGTCATCCCATGAAGAGTAATGCTCTGCCCACTCACCTCTCCAGAAAGACAGCGTCCAGTAATGCTGGTCCAAGCCCTCTTTCGGGGGTGATGGTGCATCGGGAAAACCAGCGTTAATCTCGTATTGGTAGTTCGTGTAACGAGTCGGCAGCAAGGCAGATATACTCGTAAACTCATCTTCAGTAGGCAATCTGTGCTCTCTGGCGATGAATGAGTGAACTGCGGCTATTCGATCTCGCATGTCCGCTCTCACTTCGATGTTCTTGGCTAGCTGACCCGGAAGGACGATTTCCGAAATCAGCATCACTGCCGACCAAAGAGCGCCGATCAATCCGAGACTGAACAGTAGGAATCGCATCACGAGAGGCTGTATTTGTTGGGCGAACAATGTTGATCATTCACAAATCGCGAGGTTTGTCAGCAGCTTTATAGCACACGTTTTGACAGGAATATCACGGGTTTTTGAGTTCATGGCGGAGTTTTTCCCTCCTATGCCGTACTCGTTCCACTAAAAAGTAGAATATCACTCACATAGCGGATAATGAACCTGTTCTATGAGCAACAGACCTGAAGCCAAACTGGAGCCGACCTTGGAGGAGCGCATCATCGGATTGATGCGCTTTCGTCATTACAGCAGCAGAGAGTGCCGCCACAGCCACGCCGAAGTTTAGCTGGCTGATTAGCGCTGCACTTTCGCATCGCCGCCTTCGGCGAGTTTTTGCACCTCGGGCAGGGTGGCCATGCTGGTATCGCCTGGTGTCGTCATCGCCAGGGCACCGTGCGCGGCGCCTAGATCGACGGCTATTTGCGGATCATTCTCCACCAGCAGACCGTGGATCAGGCCAGCGACAAAGCTGTCCCCTGCCCCGATGCGGTCCAGGATGTCAAAACGCGGGTAATTCCGGCTGCGGAAAAACTCACCACGGTGCCAGCACAGCGCACCCCAATCATTCACCGATGCCGTATGCACACGCCGCAGCGTCGCGGCGATGGCACGCAGATTCGGGAACTGCGCCGCCAGCTTTTCCATCTGCGGGCGCAGCTTCGCGTCCTCGGAGGCGAAAATATCCTCGCTCCCACTCACCACCGCACCGGCTGCGGGTGGCTCATCACTCAGGACGCCGATCATCACGTCGATGTATGGTGCCAAGCGCCGATTCAGCGCCTGCGCTGCGGGGAATCCACCGCGCTCTTGCCACAAGGATGGGCGGTAATTCAGGTCATAGCTCACCGTCACACCGTGGCGCTTCGCTGCCTCGCAGGCCTCGATGGTGATCTCCGCCGTGGACTCGCTCAAACCGGCAAAAATGCCCCCGGTGTGCAGCCAGCGGCAGCCCAGCGTGCCAAAGAGGTAATCAAAATCAAAATCCCCCGGTTTGAGCTGCGAGGCCGCACTGTGACCACGATCCACGCTGCCCTTTGCCCCACGCACGCCGAAGCCACGCTCGGTGAAATTGATCGGATTGCGCACACGCTTGCCCATGCCGTCATACGGCACCCATTTGACCAAAGAGGCATCCACACCGCCCTGGAGGATCAGATCCTCGATCAAACGGCCGATCTCATTGTCCGCGAATGCCGTCAAAATGCCTGTGCGCAGGCCAAAACAGCGCCGCAAGCCGCGTGCGACGTTGTACTCGCCCCCACCTTCCCAAGTGGTGAATTGGCGTGATGTACGCACCCGCCCCTCACCGGGATCGAGGCGCAAAAGGACTTCACCGAGGGAAAGAACATCGTAGGCGGCAGCAGGGCGTGACATAGCGCTCCGTCTATGAAACGGCCCGCGAGCTCATGCCAGTGCAAAGATGCACCGACTCGCCTCACTTCAGCTCCAGCAGCCTCTTGGACTCCTCCAGAATGAACTTCGTATCCGTTAAGGGGATGTAGTTAATGTCCTGCCAGCGCTGCTTACCAGCTGTATCGACCAAGATTGCCGCATGCAGGGCCTCTTTCTCGAAGTCATCATAGGCCCGCACCTTCTTAAAGCTCTCCAAGCTGCTATCACACAGGATCGGGAAAGGCATCGGCGCATCCGCCTTCAGCTCCAGTTTTTTGCGGATATTCTTTGCCACCGGGCTCGGCTCGATGGTCACCGCCACCAGTTGGATGCCCGCCTTCTCAAACTCCGCCTTTGCCTTCGAGAAGGCTAAGATCTGCTCCACGCAGTGCCCACACTCATGCCCGAGGTAGAAAAGAAACAGCGTTGGCTTCTTCGCTGTGAAATCGCTGCTCATCACAGGCCGTGCATCCAGGTCCAGAGCCTCAAACACGGGTGCCACTGGCGGCTGCCAATGCACCGGGCCCAGCGTATCCAGCGCTGGACGAGTGCCGCTATCCGTGCGCTTCGGGGCGGCACCACACCACTCGCCCTGCACGCCGAAACCTGCCGCGAGTGCCTTCATCCGTGGCACCACGGGCAGATCGCCATCCATGGCAAAAGCCAGCTTCCGCATCTCCTCGAAGGCTTTTTTGGCCTCCTCCGCCTTTCCACAGGCATGCAGCACCTCCACCTTCGCTAATTGGCCCGCGAGGTCCTGGGGGAAGTTTTTCACCAAATCTACCGCTTTTGCCTTTTCACCGATTTGCACCCAAAACCGCGCTACACGCTCTTTGGGCACATCCGTGTCCTTCAGCGCTTCGACGAGTTTTTTTGCCACCGCAGCATCCGGCTTCAAAAGTGCCGCTAGAGCCTTCAGCTCGGCCAAGGCGTGGTTTTTTGCCTTCACTTCGGGCTTTTCGGCCGGTTTGGCGCTCTTCGCCTTCGCATCACTCTTGGCTTTCGTATCCGCTTTGGCCTTCGCTTTGTCTGCATCCGCATTTTTCGGCGGAGCAGGTGGTTTCACGGCCTCTAGCTCCTTTTGCGCCTCTGCCAGCAGCTTCGCGTCCTTCAAATAAAACGCCGCCAGTCCCTGTGCACGCAGCCGCGTGATGTCATGCGCAGGATGGCCCGCAGGCTTCGCCGTGAAGGCCTTCAGGTCGTCCCACAGCTCCCATTTGGTCATGGTCTCGATCAACCGTGTGCGGCCATAGCTCGCAGAGGTGTTCTGCTTATCGAGCGTGTTGTTCGCCGGATGGCGTGGATTGCCCATCAGGCTCCGTGAGAGGGCGATGGCATCCTTGGCGCGGCCGAGTTCATTGAAGTTCCGCACCAGCCACTCCTCATTGTGTGCATAATTGTGGATCTGGTCCGGGAGGATGTAGCTGCGGATCATGTAGGCGTGATCTACCCGCGTGCTGGCCTCCTGCTGCCACACCGCATCATCAAAGCGCCGCAGTTTTGAGTAAGTATGCCCCGGCATGTGCCACATATGCGCGATCCCTGGCGAGACCTGCCCACACTGCGCCGCAGAGCCCAGCGCACGCACTGGCTTGCTGCCATCCCACAGATGGATGCGGTAATGATGCGCCGGATGCTGCGGCGACATGGCAAAGATCTGATCCAGCAGCGCATCCACAGCCTGCGGGCTACCGATGGGCACTTCTTCCTTTGAAACATAAATGCGCCACACTAGAAAAGCCCGCGCCTCCACATCCTTCGGGTCATCCTGCATCAGCGCCTCCAGATCGCGGATGTAGTCCAGGCTGCGCTGCTTCTTGTCCCGCTTGTCCTCTTTGTAGAAAGTCTCCAATACGCCGATCCACTGCCGCTCGCGAGTGCTCGCCTTCGCTTTGAGAGCCACCGCCTTTGCGGTGAAGGCCTTTGCACGCTTCTCGTTGTTCACATTGGCCATCGCCATGCCCCAGAAGGCCATCGCGCACTCAGGATCAAGGGCCGCTACTTGGCGGAACGACCGCTCTGCCTCATAATACCAAAACCCGTGCAACTGCCCCACTCCCTGGGTGAAAAAAGCCTGCGCCTCCGGCTTCTTCGAGCTGATCGGGAACTTCACCGCAGCCCCACAGCCAGGCATCAGCACCGCAGCCTGTCGCGGTCCCTCATTAAAAGCCTCCCCATGGGCTGAGTGCCCCGGCAGCGGCTCGGCCGCATGGATTTGCCCGACAAGAAAAAGACCCAAGATCAAATAACAACGCATGACTCTCCAAAACCACTCCCGCCGCCCGCTTCTATCGCCTCACTATCCCGAACGACGCTCGCAATGCATCCAGACTCCCACCGCTTGACCCGCCGCCCACGCTCGCCTTCATAGCCACCCACCGAAACCCTCTAGCACCACCACTATGCCACTCTCCGTCGGCTCCAAAGCCCCCTCCTTCACCCTCAAGTCCAAAAACGCCAACGGCCTCGCCGATGTCACCATCCCCGCTGCTGGTAAAAACACCGTGCTGCTCTTTGTCCCGCTCGCTTTCACTGGCGTCTGCACCCAGGAACTCTGCGAAATCAGCGCCGGACTCGGAGCCTACAGCGCCCTGAACGCCGACGTGATCGGCATCAGCGTGGACAGCCCCTTCGCGCAAGAAGCCTGGGCACAAAAAGAAAAGATCACCATCCCGCTCGTCAGCGACCTCAACAAAGAAGCCACCAAAGCCTACGATGTGCTCTTCCCAGGCCTCGCTGGCATCGGCGACACCTCCGCCCGTGCCGCCTTCGTCATCGACAGCAACGGCGTCATCCAATACGCCGAGCAGACCGCGACGCCGAAGGATCTGCCAAACTTCGATGCCGTCAAAGCCGCGCTCGCCAAGCTGGCCTAAACGAAGCCACCCGCTCACTCCAAGAACGGAGCCCCGCAATGGGCTCCGTTTTTTGTGCCCACGTGGTCCTACTTCGCTCCCATCTGGGCGATGCACTCACGCACGATCCGCAGGCACTCATCCGGGCTCGCAGGCATCGGCAGCGTCAGAGGGTGCCCCTGCACACGAAGATGGCGTGACATTCCGATGCGCTGTACATCTGTCACCACGATGCCGTGATCGGCAAAGAACTCCACCACCTCCTGATCACTCGCATAACGGCTCATTTTCCGGCCCAGAGTTGAATGTGATCGATCTGGCACGTCCCGAAATCCACCGCCTTGAAGTCGATCTGAGCCTGTCCCGTCATATCGATCTTCGCGCTCTCGAAAAGGTGCTTCGCCCCGTCGATTTGCAGCAAAAGAGTCCCCTTCTTCAGCTCGATGACCACATCATGCCACTCATTCAGCGTGAACAATGGCTTTTCGATACTGACCTTCTCCACATCCTTCTTGATCGTCAAAGTCGTGGCCTTCTCTGCAAAGCTGATCGTGTGGATGTGATGCCCTAGATCCAGCAACGGGAAGCCCTTTTGATACGCCTTCGCGTCATAACGCACCCGCATGGCACAGACGAAATTCTCTGGCACCTTTTTGAGCCAGATCACCGGCTTCAGCCCTGCATGAGAAGGATCACCACTAGCCTTCTTCATCGCCTGAAACTCCTTTGACGACTCACAGCCGTGCAGAACACCCTTCTCCACCTTCCAAGTCGAACTCTGCCGCACCTCCCAGAACTCCGTCTGGAGCGCTCCAGCATCAAAAGTGTCCTCATAGACTAATTGAAGGCTCTGGAAAAGCTGCGGCTTATAACTGCCCCCATCTGCGCCATGCAGCGAGACGGAACAAGCCCCCAGCGTGGCAAGAAAGGCGGCACAAAGATAAAAACATCGTTTCATGGCCCCCGACAACGCACACCAAGCACGATCTTTTCACCCACCCTACCCGATCTGAGCCCGAGACCGCTCAATCTGCCTCATGGGGCTGTCCATGAGACGAGGCGGACAAAGAGGTGGTGTTTTGCTGGGCGGTGTAACGCGCGGCTTGTGGCGGGTTTTGGATGAGCGGGCAAACCATTCATCCATCATGAACACAAAACTCATCCGACTGCTGCCTTTTACGGCCTGTCTCATGCTGACGCCTGGTGCGTCGGCTCAGAATCATCCCAAGATGCCTTCTCAGCGCACACAGCCGCCGAAGCAGCAGGCTGGCCAAGCTGGACCACAGGGACAGCCACCCATGCGCCCGCCAATGAATGCGCAGCGTGCGCAGTTTGGTGATCCACTGCCAGGATTGAATCAACGGGAGCTCCAGGAATTCCTCGATGGAAAGGCGGAGTTCGAAAACACCGAGACGGAGGCAGGTGGTCTCGGGCCCATCTTCAACCATTCGAGCTGCGTTAGCTGCCACAGTGGCCCAGCAACAGGAGGCAGCAGCGAGATCACGGTCACGCGATTTGGAAAAAGCACGAATGGTGTGTTTGATGCGCTGGATTCGCTCGGCGGCTCTCTTTTACAGAGTCAGGCGATCAATCCGGCGGTGCAGGAAGTGGTTCCACCAGAGGCCAATGTCACTGCGCAGCGACGCAGCACGGCGCTTTTCGGCCTGGGTCTTGTTGAGGCCATCCCTGATGGTGAAATACTGCGAAATGCACGCCAGCGCCCGCAGGATGGAGTGCTAGGAAAGCCGAGTTTTGTGCTCGATGTGGCTTCTGGAAAGACGCGTGTTGGCCGCTTTGGCTGGAAGGCCCAGCAAGCCACGCTGCTCGCTTTTTCGGGTGATGCTTATCTCAATGAGATGGGCGTCACGAGCCGTCTTTTCCCAGTGGAAAATGCTCCGAATGGGAATCAGGCCCTCTTGCAGCAATATGACCAGATCATGGACCCTGAGGACACGGTCGATCCGGCCACAGGCCTCAGTGACATTGATCATTCAGCGAATTTCATGCGCTGGCTGGGAGCGCCACCGCGGCGGGCTCCCACGCGCAATAGTGCGCTGGGCGAGCGGCTCTTTCACGGCATTGGCTGCGCGATCTGTCATGTGCCGATGCTCATGACGGGCCCGCATCGCTCTAGGGCTCTGGATCGGAAGCCAGTTTTTGCGTGGTCGGACTTTTTACTGCATGACATGGGCAGTTTGGGGGACGGGATTACTCAGGGACGTGCTACGGCACGCGAGATGAAAACAGCGCCGCTATGGGGACTCGGTGCACAGACTAGCCTCCTGCATGATGGCCGCGCACGCACCATCGACGAAGCCATCCGCGCTCATGATGGTGAGGGCAAAAACTCCAAGGACCGCTACGCAAAGCTGACAGATCGCGATCGAGCGATGCTCCTCGAATTCCTACAGACGCTGTGACAAGCCACGTCACGCCTCTGTTTGGCAAACCACGCATCGCAGGCCGTTGGGAGGCGGCCTGCGATGTTTTTTTACTTGGCTGATACCAGGTCGAGGTTAGCTCGCTAGCGCGGACTGACGTGTGTTTTTGGTTACGAGAGCCATCAGGGCTTCGACGAGGCCGCCATTGGCACCGCCGCCGTTCACGAGCACATCTGGCACCACGCGGAGATTTTTCTCGGCGATGATTTGGAAGAGCTGCATGAGGGCGTAGGTGTCTTGGCCGACGGCCTGAATACCGGCGTAGTGGGCTTCGGCTTTGGCCTGACCGGTGCTGCGGATGGCATCAGCTTCACCAGCGGCACGGAGGCGGGTACTGGTGGCATCGCCCTCGCTCTTTTTGACGGCGGCACTGGCTTGCAGCTCGGAAATGCGCACGCCTTGCTCGGCGCTGACGACTTGGTTTTGGATGTCGGCCAGCGAGGTCTGACGAACGAGCTGCTGACGCTGCATTTCGGCGGCTTCCTGCATTTCGTAGGTCTTGCGATGCTCCTCGGCGATCTTGCGATCGGTTTGAGTCTTCATGAGCGACTCGGGTGGCGTGATGTCGCCGATGAGCGTGTCGATGGCCTCGACATCGTATTCACGCAAAGCGGCGGCGATGTGCTGCGCGGCCTCGTTTTGCCGCTCGGTGCGGGCGCTGAGGAAGTCCAGCACGGTGTAGGCCTGGGCGCTGTTGCGGAAGTAGTTTCCGACAATCGGCTGCAAGGCGTGGTCGATGAGGTTTTGCACCGAACCGGCCCGCGAAATGACTTTTGGGGCTTCATTGGCTCCGATGTGGATGATCTGCGAAACGTCGAGATTGAAGGCGAAGCCATCGCGTGAGCGCACGGTGATGGAATTGAGCTTTTCATCAAACTGATGCGCTTCGGTGCGGTTGGCCCAGTTGAGCACGATGTTGGTGGTGGGCACGAGTTCGACCCGCATGATGCGAGTGTTGATGGGATGCTTGCCGGGCAGCAATGGACGCACCCACACGCCTTTGTGGCCCACTTCGACGAGGTCGCCGTGTTTGAAATCAGGACCGCTGACGTCTTCATGCAGATTACCGACATAGCTGATGACGACGCCGACGTGGCCGATGGGGATTTCGACCATCTCGACCTGCTCCACATGGGCGAACCACGGATTGAGGTTCCACTGACCGCTGAGCAAGATTTGCTCTTGCAAACCACGGCGACCTCCGGCGCTGAGGAAGGCCTGGGCGTCTTGGAAGTTGTTGTGGCCGGGCACGATGGGGCCTGCGATCTCGCCTTGCTCGATACAGGCACCGTCTAGCGTGGTGACGATGCCGACTTTATCGGGCTCGATGTTCAGTAGGCGCAGCGCGGCAGGTGAAATGCCATGCTCATGGCAATTCCGCGTCACCAGCACCTGAAAGAGCGCGGGATTGATGCGATACGATCCTGCGGTGATCACCGCGAGCTGGCGACCCTTTTCACCGCCGTTTTGGAGGAAAGCGCGGGCGTCTTGGAAGTGGTCACACTTCACTACGCGGCCCAAAATGCGCTCCGGCGGGATGGCGCTGCCTGTGCGAGCCACGACGAGCGCTAGCTCACCCTGCGGCACGACGACCATCGGCACGCACTGGACGCTGAATTGCCACTTCCAGTAACCAAAATGAAGTCCTGGAGGCAATGTATCGGCCTGATAGCCCGCTTCGCCATTAAGAGCGATGATTTCGCCTGCTGGCAAGCTACGCATGGCAAAGCGTTTGATGACGAGTCCCACCTGCTGCTCGCCGATATGGACGACGCCGAAGAGATTGATGAGGAGAAAGAAGAAGAGGATGAGCGTGGCCCACCAGTAGGTGAGCATGAGATGAAAGAGAGTGTTCATGAGATTGATGATTTTAGATTTCTGATTGATGATTTGGATCGTTCGGATCTGACCGATGAGTAGGATTGCGCGGCATGAGTGCCTCCTACGGCGGCGTCACCGCGCTCACGAAGGCCTCGGGATCGTCGCACGAGAGGACGATGGTCTTCTCTGACAAGCGCAGCACGACGGGGCGCTTCCAGTCGTTCACAAAGGCGCGGTAGTGACCGAGCCGTTTGTTCCAGTAGCGGCCCGTGTTGGAGAAGCCGCCGCCATTGCCAAAGGTACGGAGGCTACCACGGCAGGCGTCTGGAATGCTCTCTGCGCTTTGCAGGCCTGTCAGCGGGATTTCGGTGTCCCACCACAGTCGATGCACGAGCAGCGTGCTGTTTTGTATCGTGAAGCCTCTCACCACGAAAGGAATCATGGAGAGCAGGCAAACAATCGGCACCAAGATGGGAAACCAGATGCCGGAGCCAAGCTGGCGAAGCGCGGGCACAAAGAACCCATCAAAGATGCTGATGCCGAGGCAGATCAGCGTCACCAAAGCTGAGCTCCATTTCAAACTCGTGCCCCAAGGGGCCTTGAAGTGTGTTTTCATGATGATGGGCCTCCTATTTGGTGATGAGATCGAGGCGTTGGCACTGTGGGCAGTGCCAGGCGCTGACTTTGCGGGCTTCGCGCTTCACGCCGAAGATCCAGGTATGGAGCTGACGCAGGATGGTGATGTCCATCGGTGTGGGACTGACCCAGACGTTGTTATTGAGGAGGCAGCCGCGTGTCATCGGGCTACCGCAGTCGCGGCAGGTGGCACGGGCACGGGATTCCACGGGACGGCTGAGGGGAGCCGTGCCGCAGGATGCGGTGAGGTTCATGGATGTGTTGGTTTCTGTTCTGACAGGGAAACCATGGTCCCGATGCACTGGCACCGGGCAGAGGATCGCCCTTCCAAATCGGCCTGCGAGGTTAGCTGTCGGGCTGGTCCTTGGAAGTGGACTGGTCAGCGGTTGCCCGCTTTCCTGCGCCCCGCCCTGGGTCTTTCGACTCAGGGAGTTTGGGTCCCCCGTGCCAGTGCTCAGGAAGGAGCACCGACTTCGGCTGCGGCGCAATTCACGCACGGCGCACACACTTTGTCAAAGCCAGCGATATGCGATGAATGAACAGCGCGGCATTTTGGCGCTGAAATGCTGCTTGACCGCTTGCGCCATCAGCAGCTCGCGTTAAGAGCAGTGGATGGAAAAATCTTCCAAATCCGTTCTGACCGACCTCCAGTCTCTCGACACCGCCGCGCATAAAGCACGGCTCGGTGAGCTTCGGAGGTATCTTTGACGTCCCTAGACTCACCGACGAACTTGCCATGCTGGAGGACCGCATGGGCGCACCTGGATTCTGGGATGACCCGAATGCGGCGCGAAAGACCATCGACCGCACCAATGTGATCAAGAAGAAGATCATCCCGCTCGGAGAGCTGGAGACGCGTGCTGCGGACTTTGATGGCTTGATCGAGCTGGCCAAAGAGGCCGGTGACACAGACACCTGGCGCGAAGTCGAGCACGAGCATAAAAAGCTGACCGCCGATGTGGCGAACTTTGAGCTCCAGCAGCTCCTCAGTGGCCCATTTGACCGTGGGAATGCCTTCATCACTATCCACAGCGGTGCAGGTGGCACGGAGGCATGCGACTGGGCAGATATGCTGCTGCGCATGTATCAGCGCTGGTGCGAAAAACGCAGCTACAAGGTCGAAATGATCGACTTCCAGGCCGGTGATGAAGTGGGCGTGCGCAGCGCCACACTCGAAATCATGGGCGAAAACGCCTTTGGTTTCCTCCAGGCGGAGCGCGGCGTGCATCGACTGGTGCGCATCTCGCCCTTCGATGCGGCGAAGAAGCGCCACACGTCCTTTGCCTCCATCGACGTCACCCCAGACTCGGAGGAGGAAATCGACATTGTCGTGCGTGATGAAGACCTCCGCGTGGATACCTACCGCGCGGGTGGCAAGGGCGGTCAGAACGTCAATAAGGTCGAAACCGCCGTACGACTGACGCACATCCCCAGTGGTGTCATTGTCGCCTGCCAGATCGAGCGCAGTCAGCCCAAAAACCGCGCGAAGGCTATGAGCATGCTCAAAGCCAAGCTCTACCAGATCGAGGAAGATAAGCGTGCCGCCGAGCTCAATAAGCAATACGGCGAAAAGAGCGACATCGGCTGGGGTAGTCAGATCCGCAGCTACGTCTTCCAGCCTTATCAGATGGTCAAAGATCACCGTACGGGCGAAAAGACGAGTAACATCGACGATGTGATGAATGGCGACTTGGATGCCTTCATGGAGGCGAAGCTGCGTGGTAAGAAAGCTGGCGCAGATGATGCCGGTGATGACGTATGATGCAGGACCATGAGAACACTCGCATTCCTCCTCTGCGCCATCACATCGATCCAGGCTGCTGACCCAGCTGAGATCCGGCTATGGCCAGAGGGTGCTCCAGGGCAGATGAAGCCGCACTCAGAGGCCACGGCGGAGTTTATCCGCACAAAAGCGGGCAAAAGCACGATCACCGACATCCATGAGCCCACCCTCACGTTCTTCAAGCCTGAGAAGCCGAATGACACGGCGGTGATCGTGGCACCAGGTGGTGGCTACGTGTTTCTTTCTGCCGTACATGAGGGCACCCAGGTCTGTGAGTGGCTGGCCAGCACCGGTGTGACTGGCGTTTTGCTGAAATACCGCACTCCAACGCGGGATGAAGCAGCTCCGCATGAAAAACCAGTGCAGGACGCTGCAAAGGCGATCTCCTACCTGCGTGAGCATGCGGCGGAGTATAGCATCAATCCACAGCGGATCGGCCTACTGGGCTTCAGCGCGGGCGGGAATCTGCTAGCGCATCTGGCCTGTGATCGCTCGCAGGACATGGCGAGGCCCAATTTTGGCATCATGATCTACGGCGGTGGTTTCGTGGACTATAAAGAGCCCACGAAGCTCAAAGCTGGCTTCACCGTACCTGCGGATGCTCCGCCGATGTTCCTAGCCTGTGCGCATGATGATGGTCAAAATCCCATCGCGGCGGCTACGATGTATCTGGAGCTCAAAAAGCACCGCATACCGGCCGAGCTGCATCTTTACACACAGGGCGGACACGGATTCGGCATGCGGGCCAATAACAAGCCGATCAATGCCTGGCCAGCACGCGTGGCAGAGTGGATGCAGTCGATGGGCTGGATGCCGTGAGAGGTGTTTTTATCGCCGTGACTCAACTCAAGGTTGAGTGACACGCATCCTCGCAAAGCGGCGCTGAGTACTGCTGGTGACGGGAATGATGGCCTGTATCTGCTGAGTACTGCCATCTGTGGATACAACGCTGCTGGTGACGCCTGCGGTGCTCCAGTCGTTGATGAGCGTATCGCTCCACTCGATGGTGATGCTGACATCGGTGGCAGAAAGATTTTTCGTGTAGGTGAAGGCGAGAGAGTCTGTGAGGAGTGCGCAGGAGATGGGCAGGGTGTCATTGAGATTGGGAGACATGCCGGTGGCATATTCGAGCAGGTTTTCGACTCCGTCTTGGTCGCTGTCTGCGGTGGGGAGTGCCGCGTCACCCGTGAGGTTATTGGCGGTGGCCCAGGAGTTGTAGGGCGGTTGATTGATGACGAGTGTGCCCGTGGCACTGCCTTGGTAATTCGGGTCCGTGATGGTGGCGAGGACAGCGTAGCTGCCTGCGGCGGTGGGTGCGGTGCTGGTGCCGTCGTAGGTGATGGAGACAGAGAGTCCGGCGGGTGTGGTGGTGGCAGTGATGGGCTTTGGCGTGCCGTCGTAAGACTGTGTGAGATTGCTCAGCGTGATGGCCGCTGGTGCGGGATTCACCGTGAGAGTGGCGATGCCGGAGAGCGAGGCATTCGTGGCCGTAATGATGTATGGACCGCCCGCGCTGGTGGCGGTGAAAGTGCCGGTACTGCTGCTGATGCTGCCACCGCCACTCGTCGTCCAGGTGAAGGATGTCGGCTGTGGGCTCACTGCCTGGCCGAACTGATCGAGCTGACTCGCTGCAAAGGCCTGTGTGCTGCCGACAGTGATGCTGGCAGACGCAGGCGTGACACTGATGCCTGTGGCCGTGGCCAAGACACGCACATTGACGCTGCTGCTGGTCTGGAGCCCCAGTGCATCGCGTGCGACGACGGTGAGGAGGTAGTCGCCCGTGGCCTCAAAGAGCACGGTGGCTGTTTTGGATGCATTGGTGCCATTGATGCTAAAGGAGGGGGCGATGCCGCCACTGTGTATGCCACTCCATGTATAAATAAGGGCACTCTCGCCGCCGTCGTCACTGGCGGTGACGCTGATTTGCACATCCTGACCACGCACGATTTCAAAGATGGTGGAGTCAGGATCGGTGACGGACTCCGTGGAGGCCGTGTCTGCTGCGATGGTGATGACGGGGGCTTGATTGGTCTGATTCGCACCCCCTGTGAGAGCGATGGTATCCACATACCATCCGATGCTGGAGGTGCCGACATTCGTAGCGATACGCCAGCGTGCCCGCAGGCTGTGCCCAGCGTACTTCGCTGTGTCGGTGAGATTGATGATGGTCTGGATGAAGCCGTTGCTATTCCCCGACCAAGCGGGCAGCCCGGCGAAATCACTGCGATCTGCGGGCTTGCCGCCGCTGCTCATGGTGGTGTTGTAGCCATTGCTGGCAAATGCTGCGCCTGAGCCACTAGCGGTCACGTCGAACCAAGCGCCGCCATCGAGTGAGAACTCGAGCTTTCCTCCATCACGAGCACTTTGCAGATTGTAGCTGTGCCAGAAGGTGAACTGCATGTTCGTGGCATTCCCAGGGATGCTCACGCTCGGGCTGGTGAGATTGCATGTCGTCTTTGTAGCAGGACCTGGGGCGAAGTAGGACTTCGTCGGACTGTGGCTGGCAGTGGAGACGACAGACCATGCATTGCTGCCCGTGGTGGCCTGGGAGGTCCAGCCACTGAGAGTACCGTCAAAGCTCTCGCTCCAGAGTGCTCCGACGATGGTGAAGGCATCTGCGAGCACGGTTGTCTCGCTATCTGGATTCGTCACCCGCACACTCCAGGTGCCTGCCGCTGCGCCGGTGAGGTCAAACTGGCTGCGCAGGCTGGTGGTGCTGTTCCATGTGGTGCTCGTCGCGGTGATGTCACTCTGGCCACTGCGCTGGAGCTTCACCACCGCACCCGTTTTAAAACTCACGCCTGCAAGATCCATCGTTACGGCACCAGGGAGCGCGGTCGTCGGTGTGATGCTGGTGATGGAGAGCGGAGGAGGTGGTGGTAGCTCATTCGCACTGCCGCTGATGAGGAGGGAGTAATTCTGAGTATTATTCGTCAAAGTGCCCGTGTAGGTCACGACGCAGCGATAGACGCCTGCGACCGGAGGTGCTGCGAGATAGACTTGCTCCACATTGTCCACATTGTTCACGCCCGTCGTGGCGGGTAGGTCCATGGAGGCCTGCGTCCAGGTGCCGACAAAGGGCATCACATACGGCAGATGCTCGCTGCCAGCAGGCCCGGTGATCTTGAGCTGGAGATTATTGATGAGTCGCGGCGTGCGTAGATCATTGGTCGTGGTGGCGGTGCCTGCTGGGTCCGTCCAGGCCAGTGTGGCACGGATGGGCGACACGCCATCCCACACAAACTCATGGTTCACTGTGGTCGTGGTGCTGGTGATGACACCTTCATTCAAACGCACCTTCAGCGGATTGGCCGCGTGGTCGCGGATCAAGTCTGCTGCGGCGACGCCATTGACTAGGCCCCATCCGTATTTGTAATCCGGCCCTGCATTGCCGCGATCATCCGCCGTGTGGATGAGCAGGCTCTTCAGCGTGCTACTGCGCATCGCGCCGCCTGGAAAGAGCTGGCCATACTGCTGGATGATTAGCGCTGCCGTGCCCGTAGCGTTCGGCGTGGCCATACTCGTGCCGCTGTATATTCCGTACGACGTATCGCTGCCATTTAGGGAGGAAAGGAGCTGATCCCCGTTCGCCACGATGTCCGGCTTGATGCGTCCATCATCCGTAGGTCCCCAGGAGGAGAAATAGCTCACTGTAGCCGCAGCGACACTGCGCAGACCACCACTCACCGCATCCGAGGTGGAGCCCACAGTGATCACATTTTTCCCCAACGCATCAAAAGCCATGCTCTCAAAGCCACCCCGGTAGCTCCCGTCCCCACCTGGATGCGTACTGCTGCTATAGCTGACCACGGTAGAGCTACCGGGTGAGAGCGCCACCGCCGTGCCATCCGTAGGATTATCAGCACGCTCATTCCCAGCGCTGCGGAAGATCAGGTAATACGGTGCGCTAAAGGCCAGCGCATCACTCTGGCGTGAGTAGGTATTGTAGCGGCCAAAATCATACTCATAGCCCGCTGTTGTCGTCCCATCACCATACCATTCCCAAGTGCGTGCAGGACTACCTGCTCCACCGACATAATTCCACCCACTGACGTAGCCGTAGCTGTGATTCGAGAGGTAGAGCATGCCAGACTGCGCAGGGGCCGCCGCAGCGCGGGCTGTCATCTCGGTGATGTCACTATTCCAGTCGTAGCTGTCCACCGTGGCCACGGGGGCCATGCCTTTTGCATTCGCATTCACTCCCGCTGCCGCGATGGTGCCTCCTACATGCGTCGCGTGGTCGATCGAGGCCGATCCGTCCTTCACCACCGCACGTGATCCGGTAGCGAACTCCTGGTGCGTCGCCCGCACGCTACCACCGTCCCACACCCCCACCGTCATCCCCGTGCCCGTCAGTGCATAAGGCGCATTCCGCAGGACATTGGCACCGGTAGAAATCGCCGCATTCACATTGTGTGTGGTGAAATAGACCGGCTGCCCGTGTTCAAAACCTGCCAGCTCCTGCACCACACCACCAGGCCGCTCCACGCGCAGCGGCAATCCTCGCCGCAGAGCCTCCGCCACCGCGCTTTGGCGATTCTTCATCTCGATCAGCTTCATCCGCGCCACCGCTCGCTCGCGGGCTCCCGGCACACTCAGGTCTCCCACCTCCTCCAGTACATCCGCGAAAGTTTGCTCCGACATGGCAGGCAGTTGTGTCGCTTGTGAAGCCGAAACCGGCTGCAGGGCAAGTGGGGCTGCCTTTTGAGCCTGCGGAGCCACAGAACCCTGTGATGCATCATTCGTGGCATTTTGCCGCTCTGGGCCCCGCAGGTGCCAAATCACCACCACGGCCAAAACCAGGCCGAGGAGCAAAAAAATCAGAGTTCGGGTATCGCGACGAAACATGCAGCAAAGCGACCCAAACCTACTGGAACCGGAATCGCCCCACAATAGACATTATCAGCGCCAGGGCGTTGCATCATCACTCCCCCCAGGGGAGAAACCGACTCACAGAGCCTTCACCGCATCCACAAGCGGCCTGACAAAGGCCTCCAGCTTTGCCGCACAATCAGGCGATGAGCCATTTTGCTCGATCAGCTTCACGATAGCGCTGCCCACCACGACGCCATCCGCCTTGCTCGCGATTTCTGCGGCTTGGGATGGATTGGATACACCGAAACCGACACACACGGGCACCTGCGTCGCCGCCTGGATGACCGCCACCTGCTCCGCGATTCCGGTAGCGATCTCCGCCTGCGCACCCGTCACGCCAAGGCGGCTCACATAATAGACAAACCCCTCCGCCGACTTCGCGATGCTGGCGATTCGCTCCGCAGGGCTCGTCGGAGCGAT
Source organism: Verrucomicrobiaceae bacterium (assembly GCA_016713035.1). Classification (NCBI taxonomy): domain Bacteria; kingdom Pseudomonadati; phylum Verrucomicrobiota; class Verrucomicrobiia; order Verrucomicrobiales; family Verrucomicrobiaceae; species Verrucomicrobiaceae bacterium. The sequence goes on along the minus strand of JADJPW010000002.1, from coordinate 917,676 downwards.
GAGCTGGATATGTCGCAGCTCAGGTGTGGGCCGCAGCTCCGAGTTTTGCGCTGCTTCATCCGGTGGTAAGTCCAGCACCAGCACCCCATCCGCCCCAGCCGCAGCGGCATCATGGTGGAACTGCTCATAACCATACGTATAGACCGGATTGAGATAGGTGAAGAGCACCAGCGGCACCTGGGAGCGAGTGCGCAGCGTGCGGATCATCTCCAGCACCTTTGGCGTAGATGCACCGGCCTTCAGAGCACGATCTGCCGCCATCTGATTCACCACGCCATCCGCCAGCGGGTCCGAAAAAGGCACTCCCAGCTCCACGATGTCTGCCCCAGCACGCTCCAGCGCCAGCACGATGTCAATCGTGGCATCCAGGGTCGGATCACCCGCACAGACATAGGCGACGAAAGCCTTCTTCTTCGCATCACGAAGGGCAGCAAAACGGGCATCAATACGGTTGGTCGGGGCGGGCATGGGGCAGTCTGCGTAGCACGCGAAAGCGCCCATGTCGAATGCCAGCTTGGGTAGAAGAAAAGGTCTCCCTCCTGCATCATTTTCTTCTCGCCACGCCCCCGTCTCCGCTGCTATCACGCTACCCAGCGCACCATGAAGCACCTCCTCACATTCCTCCTTTTGACCAGCACCGCCCTCACAGCGGAAAAACTCAGCATCCTCATCGTGGATGGCCAAAACAATCACAAATGGGACATCACCACCCCCGTCCTACGCCATGCCCTGGAGAGCAGTGGGGCCTTCACCGTCACCGTCGCCACCTCACCGCCCAAAGGAGCCCCCGCAGAAGCATGGGCATCCTTTAACCCCGACTTCAGCGCCTACCGCGCCGTCGTCAGCAACTACAACGGCGAGCCCTGGCCCCAAGCCGTCCGTGACGCCTTCGTGAAATACGTCGGTGCAGGTGGTGGCTTCGTCTCCGTCCACGCCGCCAACAATTCCTTCCCCGAATGGAAAGAATACAACGACATGATCGGCGTCGGTGGCTGGGGCGGTAGAAACGAAAAATCCGGCCCCTGGCTCTACGTCAAAGATGGCAAGCTCTTCCGCGACACCAGCCCCGGCAATGGCGGAGCCCACGGCCCCCAGCACCAGTTCATCGTCGAATTCCAGACCAGTGAGCACCCCATCACTCGCGGCCTACCAAAGCGCTGGCTCCACGCCCAGGATGAGCTTTACAGCAAACTCCGCGGCCCCGCGCAGAATGTCGAAATCCTCTCCGCCTCCATGAGCGACCTCACCGCCGTCCCAGAGCCGAATAACATGGTCCTCAACTACCAAAAAGGCCGCGTCTTCCACACCACCCTCGGCCACGCAGACTACTCCATGCTCGACCGTGGCTTCTACGAGATCCTCCAGCGCGGCACCGAGTGGGTCGCCACCGGTGATGTGAAAGCCACCGCAGACGTACCCACCGATTTCCCCACCGAGCAAGCCGTCAGCGCCGTCCAACTCGAAGGCCACCCAAAGCAAGAGCGCCAGAAGCCGAAAAAATAAAGCTACGCCTCACCTTTCCGTGCGCAGCTTCCCCGCGACTCAAGAAGCCAAGAAAATCAGCGACTTAGGGTAAAGGGTCGTGATCTCAAGGCTGTGCCAAGCGGGCGGCGAGGAGGAGGGCTTCGACGAGGCTGGTGCCGCTGGCTTTGCCCTGCCAGGCGATGTCGCAGGCGGTGCCGTGATCGACGCTGGTGCGGGGCACGGGGAGGCCCAACGTGGTGTTGACGGCGGTGTCAAAGGCGAGGGCTTTCAGCGGAATGAGCGCCTGATCGTGGTACATGCAGATGTAGGCATCGGTCGCTCGACGACGTGCGGTGATGAAGGCGGTGTCTGGCGGTAGCGGGCCTTCGATGGTGATGCCTTGGCTGCGTGCGGCGGCGATGGCGGGGGCGATGATGTTTTCCTCCTCCCCACGTCCGAAGAGGCCATGCTCGCCAGCGTGGGGATTGAGCCCGAGGACGGCTAGGCGGGGCTTTTTGCCACGTACTCGCCGCACGGCGGCTTCTGTGAGTGTGATGACCTCCAGGATGCGCTGGGTGGTGAGCGCGGGGACGACGTCCTGATAGCCGATGTGGACGGTGACGAGGCTGCATATCATCTCCTGGGAGAAAAAGGTCATGCAGGAGTGCTGCGCGGCCATTTTCTCTGCAAACATCTCGGTGTGGCCGGGGTAGGTGATGCCGGCGGCATGCAGGGCTTCTTTATTGAGCGGTGCGGTGGCTACGGCGGCAACTTGGCCTGCGAGGGCGGCTTGGATGCTTTTTTCGACGTAGCGATATCCTGCGGCTCCTGTGCGGGCACTGATCACACCTGGCTCAAAACCCTCTGCATCAAAGCCAAAGAGATCCAGCACTGCGGGCTGGTCCAGGGTGCTGCAGCGCTCTGGCCACTCGATTTCACTGAGGATGCGTGTGGGTGCGGGGAGGCCAGTCTGGCGGGCACATTTGGCGAGGAGGCGTGCATCTCCAAAAATGACCGGGGTGGCGATTTCGCGGACGGATTCGTTGGCGAGGAGTTGCAGGCAGATTTCGGGCCCGACCCCGGCGGGGTCGCCCATGGTGACGGCGATGAGTGGTTTTGACATGAGGTTGCGCGGGAGAGTTATCCCCCGCTGCGGCCATCTGTCACCGTTTTCCTGCTGGTGGGGCTTTTAGTGGTTAAAGAAGAACTCTTTGGAGTTCATCAGTGCCCAGAAGAGGTCTTCAAAGACGGATTGGCGGGCTGCTCCGGCATCGGCTGAGATGGCCTGCTGCAGGGTGCCCCATTCTTTGTCATTCGGCATGCGGCCAAAGACGCGGAGGAAGAGGTCCTCGGCGATTTCGCGGTCGGTTTTCTTGTCGGTGATCATCTTCGCGACGACGCGGCCTTGCTTGATGCGGTCGTTGACGGCATCGCCGTTCATGAGATGGAGGGCCTGGGAGAGAGTGGGCTCCATTTTGACTTCACAGGAGCAGACGGACTCGCGCTTCGCACGGCCAAAGGTGGTGAGGAAGTAGGTGCTGGTGGCTCCATCTGCGATCTGGACGGCGCGGGCTCCGAGCGGCAGGCCCTGGAATTTATTCGGTGTCTCGGTGATGGCGGAGATTGCATCGAGGAGCACTTCTGCACGGACACGGCGGACTTTGGCGTGGGAGAAATTGAGTTTATCTCCTTCATTGGTGGTATTGACGTGAGTGCTGCGCTGGTAGGTGGCGGAGGTGCAGATGTCGCGCACGAGTTTACGGAAGTCGTATTTGTACTCGGTGAATTTATCCGCCAGGGCAGTGAGCAGTTCTGGATTGGAGGGTGGATTACTCACGCGGACGTCATCGACGGGCTCGACGATGCCGGTGCCGGTGAAGTGTGCCCAGATGAGGTTGGAGATGTTGCGGGCGAAGAACGGATTGCGCGGAGAGGCGAGCCACTCGGCGAGCACTTTGCGGCGGTCTTCGCCGGGTTTGAGCTCTGGGGTCTCTCCACCGAGGAATTTCGGCTTCATGACGGCATTGGTGAGGAAGTGACGTGATTCGCCGCCTTTGGAGTTGTACACGATGACTTCCTGCGGGTCATCGGTCTGCTTGCGGCCGATCTGGCTGAAGAAGGCCTTGAAGCCGTAGTAGTCATCCATGGTCCAGCGGTCGAAGGGGTGGTTGTGGCACTGGGCGCACTGCATGCGCATTCCCATGAAGACCTGGGCGACGTTTTCGGTGAGCTTGAGCTGATCGAGCTCGGTCTGGTAAAAATTCACGGGCGGATTGCTCACGGTGCCGCCGCTGGAGCCGAGGAGCTCGATGACGATTTCATTGAGCGGCACATTGCGGCCGATTTTGTCGCTGAGCCAATTGTAGTAGAGCAGTGCGTTTTTGTAGAAGGGAGGCTGGTTGTTGTTGATGGAGGAGCGGATTTGCAGCAGCTCGGCGAATTTCATCACCCACATCTCGGTGAATTCTTTGCGATCGAGCAGGGTGTCCACCATGGCGGCACGTTTGTTCGGATTCTTGTCGGTGATGAACTTGCGCACCGATTCGGCATCTGGGTAGATGCCTGCGATGTCGATATGCGCACGGCGGACGAATTCCTCATCCGTGCAGAGGCCGCTGGGGATGATGCGCAGCTTATGGAGCTTTTCATTGACGTGCTTGTCGATGTAGCTGCTCTCGGCGAGCTGCGGGCGATCGTAGGTGAGCTTCTCTGGGATGACGAGCACTTGGGAAACGATGGAGTACACATCGAAGCGGGCGAGCATGAAGGCCTCACCGCGGTCACCGGAGGTGACGAGGCCGCTTTTGTCGATGGCGGCGGTGGGGTCATTGTTCGACATGAAGAGTGCGAGATTCGTCACATCGCGATCGGTGCCGTCGGAGTAGGTGGCACGGACGGTGATCTGCTGGGTGGCGGCTTTGCCCTCCATGACGAACTGCTTCGGGAAAATCTCGATACCGGTGCACTTGGCGACGTCGGGCTTATCATCCTGGGCTCCGTTGCTGATCCATTCGATGAGGGTTTTGTTATAGACGGAGTCTGGCTCAAAGCACTGGTTGCCAGAGTGAGGCACGGCACCGACGGATTTTTCGATGAGGGCGCTTTCCTCTGGGATGGCCAGATTGATGCGCCGGCCTGGCATCTCGCGAGTGATGCGGATGAAGTCCCCTGCTGGGTCCATGCCGAAGAGAGAGGTGCGGAAGCCATCCTTGCCGCGTGCGGCACCATGGCAGCCGCCCTGATTACAACCACCGCGCATGAAAACGGGCATGCAATCGAGGCGGAAGGACACGGGACGGTCCTGCTGGCCACCTTTGACGGCCACGGTGGCTTTCACCGTCTGTCCACCGAGGCTGGCGGAGATTTCTGTCGTGCCAGCATCGGCTACAGGCTTCAGGCGCAGGTCTTCGAGTGCGGCGATTTTGCTATCGGCCACTTTGAGGTCACAGAGGGATGTGACATCCTTTGTCGTGGCGTCATTAAAGGTGGCCAGTACGACGACGCGGTGGCTGTCACGCTTCGTTTCGAGCGAAAAGGCACCAGGCAGGATGTCGATCTGCTTGAGCGCAGGGAGCTTGGCCTGGAGCTGGGCGAGCGCTTTGACCTCTTCGGGTGATTTGTAGCGGATCGCTACGTTTTGGGGCCAGATGGCTCCTTCAGCCACCCATTGACGAATGAGCGCGATCTGCGCCTCAGGCAGCGGTCCACCCTTTGGCGGCATGATGTCATCATGATCATGTGGGAGCACCATGCGCTTGACGATCTCACTTTGATCCGGTTGGCCCACGATGAGGCCTGCGCCGCTCTCACCGCCCTTGAGGAGATTGGCGGCAGTGTCCATGAGCAACTCGCCCTTCACTTTTTTCGGATTGTGGCATTCGAGGCACTTCGTCTCAAAAATCGGCTGAATGTCCCTCACGAAATCGACGGCAGAGGCCGTAGCGAATGGCAGGACAAAGTAGGCGGTTTTGAGAAGTGCGTGTAGCGGGGCGCACAAGGAGCTTTTCATGGTATTGGAGATTGGTTTGCGACACCTACGGCTTAAACCCGCTTTTTTATCAAGTCTGCGAAAGGTTTTGGCAATTTCACCCCAGGCAGCCCTTTGTTAAAAACCATCTGGGGCTCCGGAAGATGCACAAGGCCTAAACTGGAGCCGTAAGCGGCAGGGCCTCTGAGTCCGCATTTGCACGAGTGCCGGTGAATGGTGCCTGTTTGCCCGTCGCGGCGGCCAGTTCTGTTTCTAGGTTTCGGATATGTTCGGCACTCCGAGCAGCTGCTTCGGTGGTCTGGCGCTGTTTTTCGAGCAGCATCAGGATTTGGGCATTGCAGGCACCGACTTCGTTACGCATCGGCTCTAGTGCCGCCTCGATGGCATCGTGGCGAGCTTTCCACTCCTCGCACTCGCGGGCGAGGCGGCGCTGTTGGCTGCTGAGGGCTTTGTACTCGCTACTGAGTGCTAAATAGGGATCACTCGCTCTCACTTGCTCCTCACTGAGGGCGGAGCCCAGCGGGAGTGCCGATGACCCCACCTCCGCAGGGCTGGCCGTGGTGCCCTCATTGGCGGGACTCTCCAGTGCAGCCTGCGGTGCTATACTCTCTACGGGTGCCAGCGGAGCATGCGCCCGCCCCATTCTCCGCATGAGCGATGCCAGCACCATGCCCATCACCATGCTGAGGAGCACGACTGGCAGGATGAACGGGAATATTTCCTGATACAGATGGAGGTAGTCACTCATGGGGGGCTGACAGAAGGTGCGGGATCAATTTGGAGCTGATCGGTGAGTATCATGTCCGGTAATGCTTGGTGCAATGCCGCGAGCAGCTCATCTCGTTTGGCCTTGGCCACCACGCGACCACGCAGGAGCACATGGCCATGTATCCAAGTGAGGGAGGCATCACGGACATCTCTTTTGAGGAGGGGAAAAAGTGGTGCCACACGCTTCGTGATGTCTGGCGGAGCCTCTTTGCCGACTTTCAGTGTATCATCCACCTCCGCACCAGGGGGCAGCGCCGCGCGGAGGGTGGCAAGAAGCTGTGTGCGGCTCTGGGCATCTGATACCTGGCCAGACACGGATACTCCGCCAGACTCTGCGAAAGCGATGTGCACTCCTGCTTGGCCAGCAGGAATGGCGAGTGGGGGCGGTCGCCATTCGATCGCGGCGAGCGGGCGAAGCACCATCTCCGCAGGTGGCGGCACGACGAGTGCATCTGTGACCTCCATGCTGGGAAAGCGCCTGCGCGATTCTGCGAGCAAAAACAGCCGTGCAGTGGCATCTGGCACCTCACCCGCGAGATGGATGGTTTGATCACTGATTTTGAATTCACCTTTATTCACCAAACGCAGAAAGTGCCGGGTGAACTCACCTGCCTCTGCGATCCATGCTGCCTCACGCACCTGCGGCGAGAGAACGCCCCCCACTGGTAATGTGGTATCACTCAGCGTCGCTAGCAGCGCCCGTGAAGCAGGATCAAAATGTGAAAGCCTGATTCGGAGCGCCGGCTTTTGACCACTTTCGAGTTTCAGGATCAGGTAGGGGGAGAACTCGGGCGCGACCACCCGCAAGTCAGACAAATCAGCACCCGCCAGGCCCGCCTTCTCAGCCCAGGATACCATGGCAGCACGATCCGCATCGGCAGGGACCGTCCCGGACACATACCACTTACCGCCCTCGAAACGGACTGCGCCATTCCAGCTATGCCGCCAAAGCTCACGCAAAAAGTCCGGCAACTCTGGCGGCACAGGCGGCATCGACACAGCGTCATCCAGAGTGATCAGATCCTCCAGCGCCACTCCCTTTGGAAGAGACTCGCGTGCATGTGCCAACACATTGCCCCGAGCTCGTGCATTCGGCACCATCCCAGTGACCTTCAGCCACCCCTTGCCATCATCTCGCAGAAAACCATACGATGCAGGCGGTGCCAGCACCTCCACGCCTCCCACGTCCATCTCCCGCAGCAAAAAGCCGCCACGCTCTGGTGCCCCAGCATTGATCTGCTCAGCCCATGCTTGGACCAGTGCCTGCTGCGCCGCAGACACTCTCCCCACCAGCCGCGCATCACGACCGCGCACCGTCAGCTCTAGCGCACTCGCCAGCCCCGGCACCATCGACTCCATCTCCTGCCGCAGCACCTCGCCTCGATAGGACTCCAGCCTGCCCCGCGCCTCCTCAGTGACATAGACCGTCCCCAGGGACGACCCGAGAAGCACACATCCAGCAGTAAGCAGCGATTTCTTCATTCTCCAGAAAAATGCCACACACTCAAAGCGGCGACCGGACTGAAGTGACGAGCAAACATGCACGGTCAAGGAACTCCATCACCGCCCCCCACCAGCGAATTGACCTGCCTCACCATTTGCACCGCCGGACCCGCCCGGCATACTCCCCATCCCGCACCCTCAACAAACATGGCACACCCTTTCCTCACCGAGGACTTCCACATTCGCTGGTCCACCCTCGACCCCACACACATCCAGGCGGATATCCGTGAAGCGCTCGCCCAAGCGGAATTGCGCCTCGATGCCGTCATCGGACAAGATCGTGGGAAAATGACCTTCGAGAGCGTCGTGCTCGGACTGGATGAATCCACCCGCCAGCTCAACGAAGCCTGGGGGCTCGTCCAGCACCTAGACGCCCTCTGCAACTCCCCTGCCCTCCGCGAAGCACACAACGCCATGCTCCCAGAGGTCACCTCCTTCTTCGCCAAAATCCCCCTCAACGAACACCTCTGGGACCTCCTCGTCACCTACAGCAAAACCGAAGAAGCAACCAAACTGCCCCCCCTGCGCAAAAGAGCCCTCAGCGAATGCATGGAGAGCTTTATCCAAGCCGGGGCCGATCTCCCCCCCGAAAAGAAAAAACGCGTCGAAGAGCTCGAATCCGAACTCTCCCAGGCCACCCAAAAATACTCCGAAAACGTCCTCGACTCCACCAACCAGTGGGAACTGCTCATCGACGACAGCAACAAGCTCCTCGGCCTGCCCCAAACCGCCATCGACGCAGCCCTCGCAGACGCCAAAGCCAAAAACCTCGGCACCGACGAAAAACCCATCTGGCGCATCACCCTCAAAGCCCCCTCCATGATCCCCGTCATGGAATACCTCGAAGACAGCGCCATTCGCCGCCAAGTCTGGGAAGGCACCACCACCATCGGACGCAGCGGCGACCATGACAACACCGCCCTCGTTTGGAAAATCCTCCGCCTCCGGCATGAAAAAGCCCAGATCATGGGCCGGCCCCACTTCGCCGATCACATCCTCTCACACCGCATGGCCAAAACAGGCCGTAGCGCACTCCAATTCATCGAAGACCTGCAAAGCCGCGTCCGCGACGCCTTCCAGAAGGAAACCATCGAGCTCCAAGAATACCGCGCCGACAGCACCCACCAAGCAGCCGACCTCTTCCAACCATGGGAAGTCGCCTACTGGGCCGAAAAACAGCGGAAAAGCCGCTACGACTTCGACGAAGAACAACTCCGCCCCTACTTCCCACTCCAAAACGTGCTCGTCGGCATGTTCCACCTTGCCGAGCGAGTCTTCGACCTCCGCATCACCGAGCGTCCCACCGTCTATCTCGGCCACGGAGCCCCCACCAGCACCAATCTTCCCAGCACACAGCCGGGTAAAACCGGCCCCGTCGAAGTCTGGCACCCCCAAGTCCGCTTCTACGAGGTCAGAAACGAAAAAAACGTCCACATCGGCTCCTTCTACGCCGACTGGCACCCACGTGATGCCAAACGCGGCGGAGCCTGGATGAACTACCTCAAAATGGGCACCCCACCCCACGGAAACCAGGACCGCCGCCTCCACCTCGGCCTCATCTGCGGCAACATGTCCCCACCCGTCGGCGACAAGCCCGCCCTCCTCACCCACGACGAGGTCTGCACCGTCTTCCATGAATTCGGCCACCTCCTCCACCTGCTCTGTGGCAGCGTCGAAATCCCCTCCCTCAACGGCACCAACGTCTATTGGGACTTCGTCGAGCTCCCCTCCCAGCTCATGGAAAACTTCTGTTGGGAACGAGAAAGCCTCGATCTCTTTGCCACGCACCACGAGACCGGAAACCCCATTCCGGCAAAGCTCTTCAAAAAGCTCATCGCCGCCAAAAACTACCGAAGCGCCAGCGACATCATGCGCCAGTTAAGTTTTGGCAAGCTCGACCTCGACCTGCACATGAAGCACGCCGCCACGGCCACAGAAGCCAGCGACCTCGATGCCATCGCACGCCACACCCTCGACGGCTATCTCATGCCCCTGAAAACGGAGGCCCCCACCATGGCGCGGCGCTTCGGCCACCTCTTCAGCAGCCCCGTCGGCTACGCCGCCGCCTACTACAGCTACAAATGGGCCGAAGTGCTCGACGCAGATGCATTCACCCGATTTCAGAAAGAAGGCATCCTCAACCCCACTGTTGGCCGTGCCTTTCGCGACACCATCCTCAGCAAAGGCAACAGCAAAGACCCCGCCCTGCTCTTTGAAGACTTCATGGGCCGCCCCCCAGACGCCCAAGCCCTCCTCATCCGCGCCGGACTCCAGTAAAGCCGCTCTTCACCCTTTGCTGGCGCACAGATCTTCCTGCTTTTTACACAGTGGGAGATGAGGCTCAGCGGATGGCGGTCAGTCGTCGCCGCGTTGCTTGCCGCGGCCGCTTTTGATGCCGGCGCGGCGGCGCTTGGACTCGACGAACTTTCTTTTGAGGGAGCGTGGTTTGGGGCGGTTTTGGCGGCGGGCTTTTTCGCGCTCATTTTGTGCGGTGAGGCGCTCCTGGGCATGCGCGGCCTCGATGCGGTCACACAGCTCTGTGCGGGCGACTTGGCGGTTCTGCGCCTGGGAGCGCTCACGCTGGCAGCGCACCTCGATGCCGGTGGGGAGGTGCCGGAGCACCACGGTGGAGCTGGTTTTGTTGATTTTTTGCCCGCCGGGGCCCGTGCCACGCACAAAATCCTCCTGCAAATCCTCTTCGTGGATGCGCAGATGCCGCATGCGTGCGGCGAGGCCGTCTTCAGCTTCGTTCATGCCGGGCGATCTTGCTGTTTGAAATGCCAGTCGCAACCGCTATGAGGGCCGGATGGAAGAATATCATCGCCTGCTCCGCAAAGTGCTCGATCACGGTAGTTACCGTGAGGATCGCACGGGAACCGGGGCGTACTCCGTTTTCGGTGAGCAGAGCCGCTATGACCTGAGCAGCTCTTTCCCCGTGCTCACGACCAAGAAGCTCCACCTGCGCTCGATCATCCATGAGCTGCTGTGGTTCATCAAAGGCGATACGAATGTGAAATACCTCCAGGAGCACAAAGTGAGCATCTGGGACGAGTGGGCGGATGAAAAGGGCGATCTGGGGCCTGTCTATGGTGCGCAGTGGCGGCGCTGGCAGGGTGCGGATGATGCGGGGACGCATGATCAACTGGCTGGACTGATCGAGGGGCTGAAAAAGAACCCCTACAGCCGCCGCCACATCGTCAGCTCATGGAATGTGGCGCGGATCGATGAGATGGCGCTGCCGCCGTGCCATTGCCTATTTCAGTTTTTCGTCGATCGCGGGCGCTTGAGCTGCCAGCTCTACCAGCGCAGCGCGGATTTGTTTTTGGGCGTGCCTTTCAATATCGCCAGCTATGCACTGCTGACGATGATGGTGGCGCAGGTGTGTGATTTGCAGCCGGGTGAGTTCGTGCACACGTTTGGGGATCTGCATCTGTATCAAAATCATCTGGATCAGGCCCGCCTCCAGCTCTCCCGCGAGCCACGGCCCCTGCCAGTGATGAAAATCAATCCAGCGGTGAAGAGCATCGACGACTTCGTGTTCGAGGACTTTACGCTAGAGGGCTACGATCCGCATCCAGCGATCAAGGCACCCATCGCGGTGTAGTAGAGGTACTTTTAATGGGCAGTGGTTTAAAACCTGCCAGCAAAGAGCAAGCGAAGCAAAGTAGCCATCTCGCTCCGTCGAGATGAGCGGAAAGCTGTCGCCAGCATGCACGATGCGCGTAGATCGCAAACCGGTAAACTTGCCCCGCGTCCAGCTCATCTCGCGGAGCGAGATGGCTACTTTGCTAACGCCTCTTCGTTGCCTGTGGGCGATTTTCAAACACGGCCTAACGGGGCTTGGGTGAATTCTGTCCGTCGCCACGGTTATTGCCACCTCCACCCGTGCTGGTGGGAGCCGGGGTCGGTGCCGGGGTGCTGCTACTGCTCGTCGGTGCACGGCCTGCGCTGATGGTGATGACAGGCACGCCGAAAACCATGCGGATGGGGACGGTGCGGTTTTTGAGGGTGAGATTCGCCTCGATGAGGTCGGGCCACTCGGTCTTGCTCCACTCTTCGTACCAGGTTTCCTCTTTTTCGACGTAGAAGCGCCATTTGAAGGCGATCACGTCGGGTAGCAGTGGCATCCAGTAGCGGCCTTCCTCATCAGTGGTCTCGAGTCCGGCGTCGATGTCGATGCTGCTGGGCTGGAGGCCATCGCGGTAGATGCAGAGATTGTGCACGGGCATGTTGGCATCATCGGTGATGCCTGCGGGATGCGGGCGCAGGCTGAGGAGGGTGTCTTTGAAGCTGATGGGCTGCCTGCCAAAGGGGAAGCAATCGGGTGAGCCGGTGATGGTGAGCTCTTGGATCACGGGCTCGGTGTTTTGCACGAGCTTGAGCGTGAGTGTGCCGCTCGCCGGCATGGTGGTGAAAGCACGGCGGCAGTGCTCGATGAAGCGATTGATGGAGTCACTCTCCCGCTGGGCGTGCTCGATCTCACTGCTGATGTCCACGGAGCCACGGATGACGGCAAAGACACTGCCGACGATGAGGGAGAGCAGCGTGATGCCAAAGACGACCTCGATGAGGGTGAAGCCGGAGAGCGATGGGTGGCGACTAGGCCTACTGTTGAGCGGGCTTGTGGACATAGACGCTGAGGGTGGTTTCTTCCGGGATGCCGTTGTAGGTGCTGCTGGCTTTGATGCTGAGATTGTAGAGATCGGTGAGGGTGCTGCCGCTGGTGGTGATGAGGCTGATGGGCTCTGTGGTGCTGGTGTAAGTGATGCCGTAAGTGGGATCGACGTAGGTGGTGCTCATCTCGGTGAGCGGCTTGCGGCGGATTTCTTCGAGGAAGTTCCGCATGCCGACGCGGGTGATCTGATCGCGGCGGACGAGGCGGGCGCTGTCTGCGGCCTGGCTGAGGCATTTCACCAGCCCTAATGCAGCGACGGAAAAGATGACGAAGGCGATGGCGAGCTCAAAGAGGATGTAGCCCGACATTTGATGCCTGGAGAGCCTGGAGGAGGCTTTGCTGCGCTGGCCTGCGGGTAGTTGGTGAGGCGTTTTCATCGGATTTCGACGGATTCCTTGATGATGTCGCCCGTGAGTGCTGCGAACTCGATGTCGAAGACAGCGGACTGCCGCTCGATGCGGATTTTTAGCGGCATACAGATGCCACTGGGCTGAAAGACCCAGAGGATGACGTTTTCGCCCTCGATGGGCACGCGGTCGTCTTCGACCATGCCTTTTTCGCCTTCCTCCGTGGTTTGGCCGCTGATGCGCCAACTGTTGAGTGTTAAGGTCATGTCGTCGGGCTTGTCGTAGCTCTCGGTCCAGTGTTCGTCGAATTTCGGAGGTGGCGGCGCGAGGGGCAGCTCGGTGGTCTTGGTGGCTCCGCCGCCGTTTTCCTGGCTGTTTTTTTCATAGTCCTCCAGCGGCGCAGGTGGGTTCTGACTCAGATGGATCATGTCCATGAGCTGCGTGCGGGTGAGGTATGGATTCGAGAAGCGTGATGCGGTGAAGCCCGTGGCGTGAAAGGCGATCTGGTAGGGCCGTTTTTCCGTCATGGCGCGGAAGCGTGCTTCACGGGCCAATTTGACCAATGCAGCGACGGGCTCGCGTGCGAGCCGCTCATCCCGGAAGCCCTTCAGCAGCGGGATGGTGCCCGCTGCGAGCACGCCGACGATGGTGAGGGCGATGATGATCTCGATGAGGGTGAATCCTGATGTTAGATTCGTGATTCCTGATTCGCTCCACTTCGACGGTCTTTTGCCGCCGAGAGTGGATTGGGGGAATCTGGGTTCAGGATTCATAAATCAGGAATCACTTCTTCACGTCGCTCTTTTTCCAGTTCCCCAGGTCGTCTTCGGTGCCGTCTTTGCCATCGGGGCCGATGGACCAGACATCGTAGTCGTCTTTGGAGTTCTGGGCGGGGATGCGGTATTTGTATTCTTGGCCCCAGGGATCTTTCGGCATCTCCTTCATGAAGGAGCGGTAGTTTTCCGGCACGGGCTCGATAGTGGGCTTCTCGACCAGGGCGATGAGCCCCTGCTCCGTGGTGGGCTTGCGCAGGGCACGGGATTCGTAGCTTTGGAGTGCGAGGCCGATGGCCTGGATGTCACTGTCCACGCGGGTGTCCTTGGCAGAGTCGATCTGGCCTTTGAGCAGGTAAATCGAGCCAGAGGCCAGGATGGCGATGATCGTGAGCGTGATGACGATCTCGATCAGGGTGAAGGCTGACGAATTCCTGATTTTAGATTCCTGATTCCTGATTTTCATGATGGGGGTGGGTTGTAGGTGTTGGTGATGGTTGAGTGGAAAAGGATGAATCAGGATTCAGGAATCTAAAATCAGGATTTTTACCGGCGATTGATGCCCGTGACGCTCTGGGCGATGGCCGCGACGATGGAGTAGGCGACGACGCCGACCATCACGGCCATAATGACGAGGATGATGGGCGTGATCATGCTGGTCATGCGCTTGATGCGGGTATCGAGCTCTTTGTCGTAGCGCACGGCGCATTTTTCCATGGAGCGGCCCAGGGTGCCGGTCTGCTCGCCCACGGCGATCATGTCCGAGAGCAGCAGCGGGAAATGCCCCACTTTTTTCAGCGAGTTGGAGAGTGGTGCGCCCTCTGCGACCATGCTGGAGACTTTTGCCAGGAGAGACTGGATGAAGACATTCGCCGAGATCTTGGAGACGAGCCGCAGGCTATTCATGAGCGGCACACCATTGGTCACCAGACTGCCTAGGGAGTGCGAAAACTGGGCGTAGAAGCGCATGGCGATGATCGGGCCGAAAAGCGGCAGCCCCAGCCGAATCTGATCCCACCACATGCGGCCAGCAGGTGAGCTGATGTAGCCACGAAAGGCCAAAAAGACCGCCGTGATGATGATCAGAATGACCCACCACCACGCTGCCATGAAGTTATTGAAGCTGATGAGAGCCTGCGTCACGGCGGGGAGCTGTTGGCCGTTTTTGGACATCAGATCCGTGATCTGCGGCACCATGAAGGTCATGAAAACGATCATCAGCATCACACAGGCTCCGATGAGGAAGGCTGGATAAATCATGGCGGATGTCACCTTCGCCTGGAGGTCGGCCATGACGGTCAGATTATTCGCCAAACGGCGCAGGATGCTGGGCAGTGAGCCGCTGACCTCACCGGCAGCGACGAGGTTGCAATACAGTTCATCGAAGCTGGGAGAGGCTTTTTTCAGTGCCTTTGCCACGGTGGAGCCCTCACGCACCTCATTGCGCAGCGTGGCTGCCACGCGGCGCACAGACTCAGACTCCTGCCGCTCCTGCAGCACGCGTAGCGCCTGCTCGATCTGCAGGCCGCCATCCAGCATGTCGGCGAGTTCTTCGGTGAAAAGGATGAGTTGGGCTCTTTTCAGCCGCACAGGGCCGGTAGTCGCCTCGGCAGCTTTTGCCTTCGCGGCATCGGCTTTTTCATCCTGGGCCACTTTGACGGGAGTGAGGGCCTGAGACTCGAGTTTTCGGAATGCCTCGGCCTTCGATGTCACACTCAGGGTGCCAGACACAGTCTGTCCAGTCGTGGTGAGGGCGGTGTAGGTGAAGGAAGGCATCGGCAGGTCGATCGGGCGGTTCTCAAACGCGTGGAGGGCACAGAAGTTGCTGCTTTCCTCATCAAACGCCACCTGCCAATGCAGAACCACGCATCAGCAGAGCGAGGAAGCGCTCCTCAAAGGCCTCCTCCGTGCTCACCTGCATGTAGTCGATGCGGTGCGAGGCACACTCCCGCTCCAGATGCTCGGTGAAGTCGTCAAAGGTCCGCGTGTAGCGCTCGGCATCGCGCTTGGTGAGCCAAAAACGGCGTTTTTCGCCGGTTTCCACCTCGGTGAGCTCATACTCACCATTCAGCTCCGGTGCCCGCTCCTGCGGATGGACGATTTGTAGGAAGTGATTCTCCCCCGCCCAGGCCGCCACGCGGGAGACGGCCTCTGCGGCACTGCCGATCTCATGGCCAAAAAATCACTGATGATGAAGATCACGCCAAATCGCTGCCTCGATGGCCGGAACTCCTCAAAACTCCGCCGCATGTTCGTCACGCCCTCGAATTTCAGGCGCAGCACGGCCTGGATGACCTTTTCGATATTCCCCTGCCCTCTCAGAGGAGGCAGCTCCTGCCGTACGGTGCCATCCACGCTGTAGAGGCTCACTCGCTGCTGCGCACTGAGTGCCAGATACGCCAGCGCCACGGTGAAGCGCAGCGCCTGCCGCCGCTTCTCCGGGAAAGGCCGTGCCATCGACGCACTGGTATCGACGAGCAGATGCAGATTCAGCTCCTGCGTCTCCTCATACAGCCGCACAAAGAGCTTATCCAGCCGTGCGTAGAGCCGCCAATCAATCGCCCGGTAGTCCTCACGCGGTGCGTAGTGGCGGTAGTCCTTGAACTCACGGGTGAAGCCCGTCGCCGGGGAGGACTGCGCCCCGCGCCGCGTGAGCTGCCGCCTTTTCCGCAGGCGCAACGACAGCACCCGCAGCCGGTCGAGGAAGGCTGCGTCAAAGAGATCGTCGTGTGCGAGTGGGGCGTCGTCCGCCATGCTGCGCCATCTGGCCGTGAATGCGCGGCACGGCAAGAGCGCAGGCCTGCTTTTCTTCTCCCCCCAGCCCGAGCGGCTACCGAAAAGTGCGCATAGCTTCTCCACCGCCCTCGCGTTAGCCTCCGCAGCGAATCGTGCCCCCATTTCCCCCCACCCAGAACACCTTCCTCCAGCAGTGCGCAGGCCTGCTCATGGCGTTCTGTTTTCTTCATCCCGCATTTTCCGCAGAGAGCATCACCCGCGCTCTCGACATCCGCACCCTGCCCTACGAGCGCAGTTTGGAAAAACTCCCCGTCGAGCTGACCGCCACCGTCGGCTTCGTGGAGAGCGGCGGGACCGTTTTCGTGCAAGACGACACCGCAGGCACGCATCTGCACTTCAAACCGGCTCGCAATGACCTCCGCGTCGGCGACCGCGTGCGGGTGAAAGGCGTCACCATGGCTGGACTCTACCTGCCGGGCGTCGAAGTGACGGAGATCGACGTTTTGGGCCACGAATCGCCTCCGGCGGGCGTTTCGGCCAGTTATGACGACCTCGACACGGGGCGCTTTCATTATCAAAGAGTCATCGTCGAGGGCCTCGGGCGCACCTTGACGCCGCTGGATGAAAACCGCTCCCTGCTGCGCCTCGCCATGGGCAGTCGTGTGATCGAGGTGCGGGTCGATGCGCCGCTGGAGGCCGCGCCTTCGCTCATCGATGCCCGCTTGCGCATCACCGCCCTTGCCGCCGGTGGCATCAATGACCGCCGCCAGCTCGTCTTTCCCTATTTGCGTGTCACCGACTGGAGTGATGTCGCCCTCACGCAAAGCGCCGCCGCGCCGGACTCGCTGCCCGTCATCTCCGTCGCTGCGCTGCTGCGCTTTGGCGCGGCGGATGAGCCGCATCACCGCGCCCGCATTCGCGGCACCGTCTTGGCCGCGTTTGAAGATGGCCGCGTCTTCCTGCGAGATGTCACCCCGCCGCCACCGCCGCGTGAGGTCAAAAAAGACGAGCCGCCGAAGCCGCCACTCTCACCAGCCATCGCCATCCATCTCTCCACCACGCCATCGCTGCGCTCCGGTGATTTGGCCGAGATCACCGGCTTTCCCGTCATGGCCGGCTTCAGCGCCTCGCTGGCCGATGCGCAGGTGCTCAGCAGCCAGCCAGCCGAGCCGCCCACCGCCGCCGCCGTCACATTGCGTGATTTTCAGGACGGCTCGCATGATGCCGATCTCGTCCAGCTCACCGCGTCGGCCGTGTTGAACGACTTCTTCCGCACCCGCGACGGCTACGAGCTGCGCCTCACCTCCGGCGGCACCTCCATCCGCGCCTTCCTTCTGCAAAACACCGCGCCCAGTCTCCAGCTCGGCTCCCTCTGCCAGCTCACCGGCATCTGCCTCGTCGAGTCCGCCACCACCGACAAAAGCTTCCGCTCCGAGCCCGACCGCGCCTCCCTCCTCCTGCGCTCCGTTGCGGACATCCAAGTGCTCAGCACCACGCCCTTTTGGAATGCCCGCCGACTCGTTTTCGCCATCGCCCTGCTCGGCGGGCTTGTCCTGCTCACCCTCGTCTGGATCACCCTCCAGCGCCGACAGATCACCCGTTTGGAAAGCAAAATCGCCCACCAGGCCACGCTCGACGAGCGCCAGCGCATCGCCCGCGAGTTTCACGATACCTTGGAGCAGGAGCTCACCGGCCTCTCCCTCCGCCTCGATGCCGCCACCACCCGCCCCCTGGAGGAAAAAGCCCGCACCCTGCTCGAAACCAGCCGCAGCCTCGTCTCCCGCATCCAGAGCGAAGCCCGCAACCTCGTCTCCGACCTGCGCGAAACCGGGCACGCCACCACCTTGACCGAGGCCCTCCAACTCCTCGCCACCCGCGCCCCCGAAGGCATCGCCATCACGCTCGATCTCCACCCCATCGGCCCCATCCCCCCGCACGTCACCCACCACCTCCGCATGATCGCCCAAGAGGCCATCACGAATGCCCTCAAACACGCCCACCCCACCCAAATCCAGGTCCACCTCTCCGAGTCTCCGCATCTCCCCCTCTCCTCTTCTCCCCGCCTCCCAATCTCCCCCTCTCCGAGTCTCCTCACCCTCCGGGTCTCCGACAACGGCCACGGCTTCGACCCCACCGCCCAAACCCACGGCCAACCCGGCCACTTCGGCTGCATCGGCATCCGCGAACGAGCCAGGAAAGTCGGCGCGGAGGTAAAGTGGGAGAGCGAGCCGGGAAAGGGAACGGTGGTGTGTGTCGAGCTACCGCTGGGGAAATGAGGAAGGCCGGACTTCTCGGGTCAGATGAGGAAGAGAAAGACTTCTGAACGTCTACAAAAAACACGAGTCGATGGCATTAGCGCTTTCATTTTAGGTGCGCTTGAGCGCTTGCTTGATGGCTTCCCATGGCTCGAAGCCGTCGAGGTTGAAGATTTCCGCGCGTTTCAAGATATCTGCAGCCGCTAGGGCACCGTCCTGTGGAATTGCGATCTGCTTTGAATTGGCCAGCAAGCGATGCAGTAGGACAACCGCAGCACGAAAGCGTCCATAGGTCTGTTGTCTGGCTGCAATTGTGGCGGCACCCACCAACAATTTGTAAGCAGCTTCGGCTTTGATGTTGATGAGCGAAAAGAAGAGATTGTAGTCGCCACTGCGGCGCTTCCATGACTCATAGACTTCGTAGCGAGCGGCTGACTCCTCAAAGTAGTTCTCCAACAGCATCGGATGCGGATGGTCACGCAGAATCTTGAACTCGTCACTACGATCCTGCGCATCGGTTGGCAGCTCGCCCTCATTCTTCAGGTAGCGTTGCCATGCCTGTGCGGCGTATGCGGAAAATGAATCGGCCAGTTTCTTCATTCCGATACACTGTGACGGATCAGAGTCGGTTGCGGATACCTCGTGATCGGCAAGCCACACAGCGTCGCCTTCGATAGTTGTGTCGAAGTACAGAACATTTCCGCCGGGATCCTCACCAATTGCCAAAAATGAATCTGGCCAACCGGGCGAGATGGACCAGCCCTTAGCACGAAGGTCTAGGTTAAACGCAATGATACGCGACGGGTCGGTGAAGATGTCAGATCCAATTCCTGGCAACCTCTCAGGGTGGCCAAGGATGGCACGATAGGCAGCAGGAATCGAAAAATTCGATGCCAAAAAAAAGCGCTCAACAACCGAGATCTTGGCGGCGAGGATTGTGGACTCTGGCATACGAGTAAAAGGTGTCTAACGCGGGTTGAGTTATGAAATCGGAGAAGATTTCTCCAAGTGTAAGACTTTTGAATCCATGCGCCGATGGAAGCGGAAAAGCCGCCTGAGATCAAGCCTTGGCTGCGGCGGGTCGTTGAGGCGGCGGGCGTGTTGGGTGCGATGCCGCCCTTTTTTGGGCCACCGCATGAAGACCACGGAATGGCTTTGAATCTCAACCTTCTGCTGCCCCCATGCTATTGCCATGATCTCCCCGTTGGCAGGGATGACCGAACTTCGGCCCTGGACGGTGGAACGGGGAGCCGCTTCCGAATCCAACCCTGAGAAGACAAAATCATGATTTTACCCTCCATGATTTTGTCTTACCCCGATACGTTAGCCGGGAGACAAGCGCTTGGCTTTGCGTCATGGCATAAGGTGAATTTTTCGGTGATTAGCAGACCAGAAAACCGCTAATTTGACGCTAATCAGACGCTGATATCAGAGGATTGGGATTAGCGTCAAATCAGCGTCTTATTAGCGGTTAAAGATCCCCCATTAGGACGCAGTGCTGCCAAACCCAAAATTCTGCCGATTCAGGAAAACCGCAGATGGAGTTGTTGAGTCAAAAAATCTGTGGCTTCCCTGAATCTGTGGCAAACCCCTCTTCGCAGCGGCATTGATTCTAAACTCGTCTCCCCCCCTCGCCCCATGATCTCACTCCTCCTCATCGACGATCACTTTGTCGTCCGCAGCGGCCTGGTGGCCTCGCTGGAGCTTGAGGATGACCTCCAGGTCGTCGGGGAATCGGATCGCGGGGAGGACGCAGCCCGGCTTTTTGCGCAAAAGAAGCCCGAGGTCGTGCTCATGGACCTCCAACTGCCCGGCATCAGCGGCATCGACGCCACCGCCGCGCTGCTGCGGGAGCATCCCGGTGCCCGCGTGCTCATTTTCTCCACCTTCGCCCGCGATGACGAGATCCACGCCGCGCTGAAAGCCGGAGCGCTCGGCTACCTGCAAAAATCCTCTTCCCGCGATGCCCTGCTGGCCGCCATCCGCAGCGTCGCCCGCGGCGAGCGCTCCCTGCCCGCCGAAATCGAAAAGCGCCTGCAAGACCGCCTGTCCGAGCCCGAGATCACCCCCCGCGAGCGCGAGATCCTCACCCTCGTCACCCGGGGCAACGCCAACAAAGAAATCGCCGCCACGCTCGGCATCGGCGAAGACACCGTGAAGCAGCACGTCAGCCGCATCCTGATGAAGCTGAAGGTCAATGACCGCGCCCAAGCCACGGCAGAGGCGATCCGGCGGGGGCTGGTGCAGGTGTAGCCCTCTGGCTCGGATTTGGTTCCGTGTGCTACACCTGGCCGGAGCATTTGCTGGGCACTCAGAGGCCTGAGGTCCTTTTCAGGCTTTGAGTTATGCGGTCATCATTCGGAGAACTTCTGCGCTCGCATTTCCGCCACTGAGGATGCAGGCCACGCGGGCACCACTCCAGAGCGAGCGCTGCTTTTTCAGCGCGGCAAAAGCGAGTGCGCCGGCTCCTTCTGCGATCTGCTGGGTGCCGAGCTGTATCTCTCGCATGGCTTCGAGTGCTTCATCATCGGTCACGGTCACTACATCATGCGCATGGTGTAGGATGTGCTGGAGGGCGGCCTCATTCGGGGTGCGGCAGGCGACGCCTTCGGCGATGCGGGTGGTGCTGGCCTGCTCGGTGAAGGCCCGGCGCTGAAAGGATAGCGCATACGCCGGTGCATGTGCGGAAACCACGCCAATGATGCGTGTGCGCAGCCCTAGTGCCGCCCGTGCGGCCGCGAGGCCACAGAAACCTGATCCCAGTCCGATGGGGACAAAAACCACGTCTAGCTCTGCGGGGACACGGCGAAAGAGCTCCAGACCATACGTGGCTACGCCACGCACGAGCCAGGGATGAAAGGAGGGCACCGCATGCAGCCCCTCCTGCTGCGCAAGTAAACGCGAGAACTCCAGCGACTCCTGAAACTCACGCCCGTGCTCGATGAGCTCGGCTCCGAGGTCACGCATGGCTTGGTTTTTAGCAGGATTGTTGCCCTGTGGGACGACGATCACGGCACGCAGCCCGTGCTGCTTTGCTGCCGTGGCGATGGAGCGGCCATGATTCCCGGTGGAGGCGGCGATGACGCCACGGACGCTGGGCTCCGCAAGGCGAAGCTCATGTATGTAGATCAAACCACCGCGAATTTTAAATGCACCGGCAGGTGTTTGGTTTTCATGTTTGAGCCACAGCTCGCCATCCCATCCGCTCTCGAGCATGGGCCAGCGCTGGGTGGGTGTCTCCGGTATCTGTGGCCGGATCAGGGCCAATGCGGACTCGATTTCGGCCAGTGTAGGAAGCGGGCAACTCACGCTGGGCATATCATCGGGAAATGAAGGTCACTGCTCGACGCGGAAGATGTGCATGGATACGCCATCGGGCTTCAGCTCCACGTAATTATCTGCGCCGCGCCAGTCGTAGGTGCCGCCATGCAGGAGGTCGATGACTTTGTAGGAGCGTGAGCCATCGAGCCCCAGAGCTGCGAGATCCAGATGCACGAGGCTGGCGGCGGAGTGATGCGCATTGAGACTGATGCAGCAGAGGATGCGATTGCTGAAGTCCGGCGTGGCTTTGCTGTAGGAGATGATGTCGCCGTGATCCGCGTGATGGAAGCGGATGTTGTCGTAGAGGTGCAGAGCGGGGTTTTCGCGGCGGATGAGGTTTAGCTTACGGATGAAGCCGTTGATGTTACCGGGCTGATGGTAGTCCCGCTGGACGAGCTGGTACTTTTCACTGTGATTGTATTCTTCTTTGCCGGGATAGGGCTCGTTTTCGCACAGTTCGTAACCGCCGTAGATGCCCCAGGTGCTGGACATGGTCGCAGCGAGTGCGGCGCGGATACGGAACATCTGTGGTGCGGCATTTTGGAGATGCCCAGGTAGGATGTCGGGCGTGTTGGGCCAAAAATTGGCCCGGTAGTACCATTTCATTTCGCCGTGCATGAGTTCACGGGCGTAATCTTCCAGCTCACGGCGGCTCTCACGCCAGGTGAAGTAGGTGTAGCTCTGGGTGAAGCCGATTTTGCCCAGCACCTGCATCATTCTGGGCTTGGTGAAGGCCTCTGCGAGGAAGAGTACATCTGGGTCCTTCCGCTGGATGGTGCTGATCAGCTCCTCCCAGAAGGCGACGGGCTTTGTGTGTGGGTTATCGACGCGGAAGATCTTCACTCCCAAATCGACCCAGTACTGCACCACGCTGATGAGTTCTTTCCACAGTGCTTTCCAGTCTGCGCAGTGGAAATTGATGGGGTAGATGTCTTGATACTTCTTGGGCGGATTTTCGGCGTAGCGGATGCTGCCGTCTGGACGCTGATAAAACCACTGGGGGTGCTCTTTGACGTAGGGATGGTCTGGGGAGCAATTGATCGCGAAGTCGAGCGCGATCTCCAGATTGCGTTTTTTCGCCTCGGCGATGAGCCAGACGAAATCTTCCTCCGTGCCCAGAGCGGGCTCGATCGCTCGGTGACCGCCGGCCGGTCCACCGATGGCCCAGGGGCTGCCGACATCGTCTGGATGGGCGGTGAGGGTGTTGTTTTTCCCTTTGCGGGCGGTGATGCCGATGGGGTGGATCGGTGGGAAATAAATCACATCAAAGCCGAGATGCGCAGCGTGATCCAGACGGCCTAGACAATCACGGAAGGTGCTGTGTTTATCACTCCTCCCCTCTGCACCGCGTGGGAAGAACTCATACCATGCGGAGAAGCGTGCCCGCTCACGCTCGACGATGACCTGCAACGTCGCGGAGGTGGTGGAGAGGTCACGGTCGGCGAACTGATCCATCAGTGCCTGCATTTCATCGGATTGGAGGACTTCGAGGATGTCCTGTGGGGCGACGGTGGTGAGTAGCTCGGCGCATTCTTCGATGTGGCCAGCGGCGGCGGCGGCACCTGCGGCACGGGCACGCTGCGCAGCCTCTTGGAGCAGGCGTGCGCCCTCGCGTGCTTCGATGGGGACATCTGGGTCATGTGCACCGACGCGGACGGCGAAGGTCTTTTTCCAAGAGCGAAAGGAGTCTCCCCAGGCCTCGACTTGGTATTCCCAGCGCCCGGCTTTCTCTAGGGCGCAGGTGGCGGTCCAGCGATCATTATCGACAAAACGCATGTCCGTCTCGAACCAGCGCCGTGTGCCTGCGAGCCGCCAGCGCAGTACGGCACGCATCACATCGTGCCCGTCTTTGAAAAGATCACAGGCGACTTCCAGGGGCTCGCCAATGACCCGTTTGACCGGATGGCGACCACCCTCGATGCAGGGTGAAAAATTCTCAATGACGACGGTGGGAGCGTGGGCTGGAGCAGGCATGCAGGGCATGGATAGCGGCGCATGGCAGCTTGGCAATGCCGCGTCTGCTACGGAATCTGCTGGAGGCTGCTTATTTGCCTTCCAGTGCTTGCTCGAGGGCTCGCCAGGCGAGCATGGCGCATTTGACGCGTTGGGGGAATTTTTGCACGCCTTCGAGGAGGGTGAGCTCACCGAGGGAGTCTTCATCGGCGGGTTTACCATCACCCATGACGATGCGGCGGAAGTCCTCACGCATGGCGGCGGCCTGGGCGGTGGTTTGGCCTTTCATTTTGACGGTCATCATGCTGGCGCTGGCTTGGCTGATGGCGCAGCCTTGACCGGTGAATTTGAGGTCTGCGATGCGGTTTTGGTCATCGAGCCGGACCCAGAGGTCGATCTCGTCGCCGCAGCTCGGGTTGTCGCCATGGGCGTGGAGGCAGGGTGGTGGTAGCTCGCCCTGATTGCGCGGTTTGCGGCTGTGATCGAGGATGACGGACTGGTAGAGGTCGCGGAGTTCTTCGGGGGACATGAGAGCGGGGCAGTTAGGAGAAGAATTTTCTCGCGGTATGCAGGACTTCGGCGAGGCGGTCGATCTCTTCGGGCGTGTTGTAGAGGTAAAAACTGGCGCGGGTGGTGCCGGGAACTTTGAAGCGCCGCATGAGTGGCTGTGTGCAGTGGTGGCCACCACGCATGGCGATGCCGTGGCTGTTGGCGTATTCGACCATGTCATGCGGATGTGCCCATTCGGCATGAAAGGCGGCTAGGGAGCCTCTGGGGCCTGTCTGGGGCCCTAAAATGCGGATTCCGGGGATTTCGCTGAGTTTGGCCACTGCGAGCTCTGCGAGCTGCAAACCGTGTTTTTCGATGTTTTCGAGCCCTATGGCCTCTAGGTAGTCGATGGCGGCTCCGAGGCCGATGACGCCAGCGATGTCTGGAGTGCCTGCTTCGAATCTGGCGGGTGGTGGCTTGTAGGTGCTGGCTTCGAGTTTGACCTGGAGGATCATTTCGCCGCCGCCGTGCCATGGGGGCATGGATTCGAGGAGTGCGTAGCGTCCGTATAGCACGCCGATGCCTGTGGGGGCACACATTTTATGCCCGGAGAAGGCGAGGAAGTCACAACCGATGTCCTGGACACTGAGTGGGATGTGCCCGGCACTCTGTGCTGCATCCACATAGGTCACTGCGCCCATGGCGCGGGCACGGGTGCACATGTCACGCACGGGATTGATGGTGCCGAGGGAGTTGGAGATGTGGACGAGGGCGAGGAGGCGGACCTGCGGTGTGAGGAGCTGCTCAAAGGCCTGCATGTCGAGCGTGCCATCATCGAGCACGGGGATGTGCTGCAAGGTAGCGCCTGTGCGCTGGGCGGCCATTTGCCAGGGGACGAGGCCGCTGTGATGCTCCATGCCGGTGGTGAGGATGATGTCGCCGGGCCGTAGATTGGCGATGCACCAGGTGTTGGCGATGAGATTGACGCTTTCGGTGGTGCCACGGGTGAAGATGATTTCGTCCTCACTGGCTGCATGGATGAAGCGGGCCACTTTCCGCCGTGCGGACTCGTAGGAGTCGGTGGCACGGTTGCTCAGCTCATGCAGTGCACGGTGGACGTTGGCGTTGTCGTGCTCGTAGTAATGAACGAGCGAGTGGATGACCTGGCGTGGCTTTTGCGAGGATGCGGCGCTATCGAGATAGACGAGTGGGTGGCCATTCACCTGCTGCTGGAGAATGGGGAAGTCAGATCGTATGCGCTGCCAGTCGTGACTCATCTCTTTAGCGTGCGGCCATCTGGGTTTCCTCTGGCTGCACGTGAGGTGGGGCGGGATGCTCTAGTACGGGCCCGGTGCGGATGGGCATGGGTTTTGATTTCCCATTGTTATCAATGAGCAAGGGCCAGGCTTTCATGCCGAGATTCAGCGCCTGATTGATGAGTTGGCAGCTACTCAGCGCCAAGGTGGCGGGGGTGAGGATGAGCAGCAGCAGGGCGCGGGTATGGGTTCTCATGGAATGGGGGAGCTTTGATACCATACCAGGGCGTTCCGCGCAAAAATTCTCTGTAAACGCCTCCGATCAGGGAGGTGGGAAGCGCTTATGGCACTTCCTCACCACTGCCAGTGTAGAACCAGCCTTGGACCTGACCATTCACGACGAGTGCCTGGGCATCCACGGCCTGCGGGCCAAAGATGGTATCGGCGTTGTAGCTGATTTTGACGGCGTAGCCGGTTTTGCCCTGGATTTGGGTGACGACGGGCTCGCCCCAGGAGATGATGGCGGAGGGTTTGATGTCGGTGACTTGGCCGCGGCGGATGCTGGTGAGGAGGAGTGGGTAGCTGCCATCGGCTGCACGGACGGGGCGGCCTGCGTCATCCGCCTCGACGCGGTTGGTATTGGCGGCGGAGGTGACTGGGGCGAGGGCCTTTTTCTGCTCGGCGACTTTTTTGAGGTATTCGGCACGGGCGGCCTTCCATTTCTCATAGCCTGCGGTGAGGATGTCTTTGAGGTCGGTGTCATCGAGCGGGACGATGGCGCTGGCGGTGGAACCCACGGCAGGGATGAGGGCAAGCTGGCCGTCTTTGAAGGCGGTGGCATAGACTTTGCGGCCTGCGGCGACTTTGGAGGCACCAGCGGCCATTTTGAATTCGGTGTCTTTTTTCAAAGTGACCTCACGCGGTGTATGGAAGGCGCTAGGAGGGATATTGGACCAGTTATTGGTGAGTGCCTCGATGGAGCCTGCCTTGGGAGCGGCTGGGGCGGAGGGCGTTGTGGTCGCTACGGGCGTGGTGGGGACTGGAGCGGGTGCGGGGGCTGTTTCTGCTGGTTTCGCTGGTTCGGGAGCAGGTGCTGCAGGCTCGGCTGGGGTCGGCGGGGTGTCCGTGGTAGCGACAGCGGGTGCTGGTTTGGCGGTTTTGGGCGGATTGAGCTCGGTGAAGATGATTTTTTGCCCAGGAGGAGCCAGGAAGTAGTCATACGCGGAGAAGGCACCGCCGAGGAGGAGGAGAGTGATGAATAGGGATTTCATTTTTTTTGGGGGGGGGAGTTTTCAGTTCCTGACCACCACGTAGGCCGTGGGACCAGGACCGTGGGCAATGGCGACGTGTATTGCTTAGGTTTATTGGCGGGGACGTTACATTTTGCCGGAAAAATTTCCACCGAAGGCCGCGAGATGATTTAAATAATCTCTCCCATGTCCAATTCCCTTCTACTCGGTGTCAATATCGACCACGTCGTCACTCTGCGTCAGGCGCGTTACCGCCAGATGCTGGATTCTCCGAATGCGGAGCCTTCAGTGCTGGCTGCTGCCCAGGTGGCTGAGGCTGCGGGCGCGGACTCGATCACGGTGCACCTGCGGGCAGACCGGCGGCACATCCAGGATGCGGATGTGCTTCTGCTGCGGCGAGAGATTGGCACCAAGCTGAATCTGGAGATGGGCAATACGCCTGAAATCCTAGCCATCGCACTGAAGGTGCGGCCGGATTTCGTCTGCATGGTGCCAGAAAGTCGGGAGGAGGTGACAACGGAGGGGGGCCTGGATGTGGCTGGCCAGCGTGATGCTCTGCGAGCGACGGTGGCAGCGCTGCGTGCCAATGGCACACGCGTGAGCATGTTTATCGACCCCGACGAGGCGCAGGTGCGGGCGAGCGCAGAGGTGGGCGCGGAGATGATCGAGCTCCATACGGGTACCTTCGCGAATCATGCTGGGGCACTGCGTGCTGCTGAGACGGCGCGGTTAGTGGCTGCAGCGAGGCTCGGACATTCATTGGGCCTGCAAATCAATGCGGGTCACGGCCTGACGACGGCGAATCTGCCCGAACTGTGGGTGGTGCCGCATCTGCATGAGCTGAATATCGGCCACCACATCGTCTCACGGGCCATTTTTATCGGCCTGGAGGCTGCTGTGCGTGAGATCCGATTTGTAATGCAGAGTTACCAAGGTGGAGTGCTATCATGATCACGGGTATCGGCATTGATTTGGTGGAGGTAGCACGCATCCGCAGCATGCTGGAGCGACATGGCGAGCGCTTCAAGGAACGCACCTTCACGCCTGCGGAGGCTGCTTACTGTGAGCGCTGCGCTGATGCCGCGATGCACTTTGCGGCACGCTTTGCAGCGAAGGAGGCTGCTGCAAAGGCGCTAGGCACTGGCCTGTGGTCTGCTGCGGGTGTGAACTGGACAGACATCGAGGTGCTGCGTGATGAGGAGAGTGGACGCCCCAGTCTATGCATGCATGGAAAGGCAGCACTTTTGACGGAGGGGATGCGTGCGCATCTCTCGATCACCCACACTCAGGACCACGCGATGGCGCAGGTGATTTTGGAGCGGTGTGCCTGACTTAGGGACTGCCACCGCGCCCAGTGGGATTGGGGTCGATGTCGAGATCGAAATTGAGCTGGGGGAATTCTTTGAGCGTAAAGCCGAAGAGCACCCCGAAGTCACTGGAACCATTGCGGTTGTCACGCACGAGTGCCCCGATGGAGAGGAGCCAACTACTAAGGTCACGCGTGAGACTGTAACTCTGGAATTCCATGGTGCCGTCATCTGCTTCGAAAATGTGATTCATGCTGAGTCCCCAGTTTTCCGTGAGACGTGCGTGGATACGTGAAAAGAAGAGATTACTATCCTGGGCGAAAAATGGATGATCCGAGAGGTATTGATGACCGATCTGGAAGGAGAGGTTTTTGCTGGGGAGGAAGGTTATGGCGTGATTCACATCCCAGAAGCTGCCCTGGCCACTAGAGAGCGGGAGCTGCACATTGGAGGTGACATTGATCCACGGCACAGGCCGCCAGAAGAGCTCGTTGTAGAGATTGGACACGCTGCGTGAGAATTCGGGATCCTTGGCGAAAAGATCGACATAGGTGTTCATGCCGGCCCAGGTGTAGGTGCGACCAGCCGAGTCATCGGAGAGACCCGAGAAGCTGCCGTAGCCGTCTGTGGTGTAATAATCGCGGCGTGTCTGGAGGAGGTTATAGACACCGACGCGGGCGACATTCCAGGAGCGCAGGGCATCCACAGCGGTGAAGAGTGCGGGATCGATGGAGCGCGGACGCGTGGTGGCAGAGAGGCGGTCGATGCCGGGCAATCCTTTGTCCATTGGTGCATTGAGATAGCTGTAATTTAGGTAGGGCCGGACGACGTGGCGCAGGCCATCGAGGCCCCATTTTTCACTGCGGAGGTCACTCCATGTCCGAGTGAGCTTGAAGGAGGCCTCCAGCCCTGCATGCAGGATGCCACGAGAGAAGTTTTTCAGGCCAGTGGGGCTGCCGTCGATGCTGTGGTAGCTGGTGAAACCAAAACCGAGGCGCGGAATGAGATTGAGCCATCCAAAGTAAGTCTTCGGGTAAAGGAACTCATGGTACGAATGCATGCGAGCGAAGCCTGGCTCATCGAGCCGTGCATTGAGGATACCCAGACCACTCGTGACCTGAGCCGGGGTGATGACCGAGCCCACAGGCAGGCCAAGAAGGCCAGCATAGAGACTAGCGGCACCAGCGGGGTCTGCATTCACAGCAGGGGCACCGAGGATGCCTAAAGCAGCCAAGCGCTGAAGCTCGGCCTCTTCATACTTCCCGAGCTTTTCATTGTACATGCCGAGAGAGGTGGTGCTCTGGTACTGGATGGCACTGCCAAAGAGTGGGCGGCGAACAGTATCGAGTGAGAATTCAGGGAGGCGCTCGGCACTGCGGTAGAATTTGTTGAGCTGGAGCCTCGTCATGAGCGTGGCCACATAACGATCATCCGTTTTGATGAGGGAGATCTGATTGTCCGGCTCTGGATTGGTGCGGAAGTCATTGAAGAAGAAATCCTCCAGGAAATGCACATCGCTGAACTTATTGATGTCGAAGTCGATGTACCAAGTGCTCACATCTGGACCAGGCAGGTAGATGCGGTGCTGAAAACCGATTTTGTAGCGTGTGTTATCGACCACTTGTCTGGGGGCACCCGAAACATTGAGTGAGGGCTCACGATCATTGAGTGCGTAGAGGCTCAGAGTGCCGAAATTACGCCGATTCGGCGTATGACGCATGGAAAAGAAGTCCACCCCAGCCGCTATCCCACGACGATGGCGAAGATCCAGCTTGTAGCGTGCCTCGGTGTGGGTGCCGTGAAACACCGTGTATTGTGTGAGCATGAAGGCACCCCAGCGGCTGTTGTAACCAGGGCCGAAGCGGAATGCCGCTTCACGATTGATCGACTGACCGACATAGGGCAGCCATAGCAGCGGGGTACGGCCACCGTAGTATTTGAGATCACGCAGTTCGGCTTTGTCTTCCGGCTGGAGATTCATCTCCCGGGCCTGGATGCGGAAGTTCGGGTCCGCCAGATCATGCATGGTAAAAGTCACATCCTCGGCCTCCAAGTGATCGAGCAGCTTGGTATCGGTCTCGAAGCGCTTCGCCGCGTAGTAGAAGGAGCCCTGCCCAGCGGGTAGCGAGGAGCGCACATTGCTGCCACTGAGCACACCAGTGATCGTATTGTAGTCGATGGAGTCTCCGCGGTAAATGGTGCCATCCTTCCAGATGAGCACACCACCAGTGGCATGCACGACACCCGTGACTTGATTGTAACTGGCGCTATTGCACCGCATCTGCATGTCATCGTATTCGACACTCACAGCACCTGTATAGGTCACCATGCCAGTCTCTGGGTCGATGGTGGTGGTGGCTCCATTGATGACGACGCTGCTCTGGAGGCTATCGAGGATGCCCTGGGCATGCACCTTGCTGCCTAGCAGCAGGCAGCAGGCCAGTGACACGGAACAAAGTCTGCGAAAATTCATGATATAGGGAGTAGGGATGAGCCACCCCCGTTCCAGATGAGTGACCGTGGATCGTTTCATAGGCTACCCAGCCATGAGTGACAAGAAAAAGGCTCGTTTTTTGCGATCACTGCCCGGTTCATTTTTTTCAAATATGACTATAAAAACCAAAGCGGCATCCCGGAGACTCCAGGATGCCGCTTGGGGGGCAAAATCTACCAGCATGCAGTTCCGGCCTGCCGCAGCTCAAACCGTGAAAGCTGGAAGCTTCACGATCTTGCCACCCGCCAGCGCAGATTCATGAGCGCAAAGGCCTACACAGGTCCAGTTCGCCGATTGTTTGGCGTTCGGGAAGGGCTGGCGCTTCTCAGTCAGTGCGGAGGCGAATTCATGCGCCAGATGCGGATGGCTGCCACCATGCCCACTGCCCTGGGTGAAGCTGAGGTGCGTCTGCTTGGCCAAATCGTACACGCCTTTGGTCGTGAAGCGCTGAATCGGCTTCGGGAGTCGCTTGGCGAAGTCTGGGGCCTTCACCAGCTTCGGGATTTTGTGCTCGGGCAGCTTTGCACGGTGCATCACCAGTGGCTCATGCTCGATGAGTGGCCACTCGATCGTCGCTTTATCGCCATAGACGTCGATGCTCTCCCGATACTGCCGCGCGGTATCAAATAGGCTACGGATGATGCGTGCGTTCACATCGGTGCCTTTGAATTTAATATGCGCCGTCTCCACGGCGAAGGGGCTGCCATAGCACTTTTGCAGCTCTTTGCGCACAGTGCCGGAGCCAAAGCAGCTCACATATTCCGCCGATTTGCCGATCAAACCAGCCACTGGTCCCACGCAGTGCGTGGCATACCACATCGGTGGCAGCCCAGGCCAGTAATTCGGCCAGCCATCCATGTCCTGCTGGTGGGATGCTTGCACGAATTGCAGCTTACCCAGCTTCCCCTGATCGAGCTGCTCTTTCATGAAGAGATACTCGCGGGCATACACCACCGTCTCCATCATCATGTAGCTCAGGCCGGTTTTCTTCACCAGCTCGACGATTTTTTTGCAGTCAGCGATGTTCGTCGCCATCGGCACTGTGCAGGCCACGTGCTTGCTGGCTTTCAGCGCCTCGATGCTCATCCAGCCATGGTCTGGGATCGGTGAATTGATATGCACGGCATCCACATTGGGGTCCTTCAGCAGCTTTTTAAAGTCCTCGTAACGCACATCCACCCCGAAGGCATCTCCCACGGCATTGAGCTTCTTCGGATCACGCTGACAGATGGCGTAGCAGTTTGTCAGCGGGTGACGCTGCCAGATGGGGATGAATTCTGCCCCGAAACCGAGGCCGACGACGGCGATATTGATCTTTTTGGACATAGGAGGCTGCTTGTTTGCCAAATCCGCCGTGCTTTGCAAAGGACAAAATCACCTACACCATGCTCACCGCCGACTTTGACTACGATCTCCCACCCGCGCTCATCGCCAGTGAGCCGCTAGCGGATCGCTCGGCCTCACGCATGCTCGTGCTCCACCGCGACAGCGGGGTGATGGAGCACCGCAGCTTCAGTGACTTCGCTCAATTCCTCCGTCCTGGCGATCTCTGCGTGCTCAATGACACTCGTGTCGTCCCCGCCCGCTTTTTTACCGCAAAGGGGCATGAAATCCTGCGGCTCAAAGCGCTCTGCTCCACCCGCTGGCAGTGCATGGTGCGTCCAGGTAAAAAATTCCGCCTCGGGCACACCTGCCAGATCGGGCCCGCCACCGGTCGCGTCGTCGATGTTTTGCCAGAAAACGGCGACCGCATCATCGAGTGGGATCAGATCGTCGATGAGGCCGCACATGGCCACCTAGCGCTCCCACACTACATGGGCCGTGATGACCGGCCCGCAGACCGAGAGCGCTACCAGACAGTCTTTTCTCATCATGACGGCTCCATCGCTGCGCCCACCGCCGGCCTTCACTTCACGCCAGAGATCCTCGCCTCTGTGCCGCATGCCTTCGTCACACTGCATGTCGGAGTGGGCACCTTTCAGCCAGTGAAGGCGGAAAAAGTCACCGATCACGTCATGCACCGTGAGGAGTACGAAATCAGCGCCGCAGCAGCAGCTCGCATCCAGTCCGCGCAGCGTGTCCTCTGTGTTGGCACCACCTCGCTGCGCACGCTGGAGTCCGTCGCTCGTGGTCATAGCGGCCAGATTGTGCCTACACGCGGCAGCACAGACATTTTCATTTACCCAGGCTTCCAATTCCGCGCCGCAGGGGCACTCCTCACGAACTTTCACCTGCCAAAATCCAGTCTCATGATGCTGGTCAGCGCCTTCGCCAGCCGCGAGCTCATCCGCGCAGCTTACGAAGAGGCCATTCGCGAAAAATACCGCTTCTTCAGCTATGGTGACTGCATGCTGATCCTGTGAGTAGGAAACATCAGCTCGATCCGTAAAAAACAGAGCCTCTACCCACACACGGAGGTGAGCAGGTTCTTCGTCCGTGGGGTGAACCTGTCGTTGAGTTCTCCAAAACCCGCGCATGATGGCCTCCTCATGTTGAAACGACTTCTTTTTCTCCTCTGTGGGCTCGCCCTCGTCACCCAAGCTGCTGCACAGCGCTCTAGCACGGCGCTGGCCACCACACTGGCGGATGCCTACAATGCATGGCGCAGTGCCATGATCCGTAAGGATGCCCAGGCCTGGGCAAGTGCGATCACCAACTACCGCCAAGTCGTCACCCGCAATGAGATCGTCAGTAGCCGGAAGGCCTTTCCAGAAGCCGTCTTCACCGGCGCGATCGAGCCACCTGATCTCGCAGACATGAAAATGCTCGAAGCTGAAGCTGGGGGCACCACAGCCCACCTGGTCTATTTTGGTGTCGCCGATGTAGAGGAAAAATCTGGCAAAAACGGTGCCGTACTCATCAAACTGAAATTCGGCCTCGAAGGCGGTGTTTGGAAGTTCGACTCCAATCGCGTCACCAGCCTGGAAAATGCCCCTACGGAGCTCAAAGCGCTCGAAAGCGGCCAAAAGCCCGAATTCCTGAATGCGCCGGAATTCACTCCACCAGGCAGTTTCCCACCCACACCGCCACTATGCCGTGTACCTGACTTTAAAGCCGGATTTAAGCTCCAATCCTTTGGCTACGAGACCACGCTGAACATGAATGGCATCGACTATCCGCCAGTGGAGCATGCACTCGATCAACAACTCATCATGGGTGGCCTCGTGCGGGGCAAAAATGAGGTCACACTGCGGCTGAAACCCGCTGCACCAGCAGAAGGGCAGAAGCCCTCCGTGCAGCTCCGCATCTACAAGCTCGATGCCGCCGCTCCAAATAAACCAGGGATCGAAGTCCTGCGCTGGGAGGCCCCCACTAGCGGTGCCCCGGCCACCATCACCCTACCGATCCAGATCGAATAGGCCCGCTCTGCGAGCCTTGGAATCGACAGAAAAGGCGCTCCTTTCATTCTCCACGCTGCACTTTGACCGCTCTAGGCGGGTGGCGATCTGCCTGGATCCACTGCTGGGCCTGAGTCCAAAAAATCTCCATCGGTAGCGCAAAGGTCGTGACACGATCGACGCGTGCGATCTGGACGCCGATGATACGCCCTTCGAGCGTGCTCAGAGGCCCACCCATGTCCACAGGATCGAGTGGGATCGTATGCTGGATCACTTCCGGGAAATTATCCGTGCGGCGGGAGACACCACCATTGGCAAAATCGTCACCAGCCCAGTTTTGGATGACTTTCGTGCGACTAGCAAGTCGGACACGGACGATGTGCTCTCTTTTCCCACGGAGGTAGCGTACTTCGAGCACGTCGCCGGGTTGGCGTGCCTTGATCAGCTCATGCATCTGGCGGTGAGAGCTGGCGGCCTCATCGTCAATGGCCAGGAGGATGTCGCCCTTTTGCAGACCAGCCTCCTCGGCGGGGCTATCTGCGGCGATGCTTAGCAGACGCACTCCTGGGCGAGCGGAGGCACCAGCAGATGACTCCTCCATTTGGATTCCCATCGCAGCGCCATTGCCAGGGATACGGCGGCGTGCAGCACTGAGGACGCCCAGATGGGCCTGCGAGACATGTTTATCATCTTCACCCTGACCACATAGCCACTGGCCCACGCTGAGTGTGCGTGAGGGGCCAAAAGTGGCAGAGCGTGCCGCCGTGATTCCTGCGGCATGAGCCAGAAGAAGATCGAGCCGCGTGTCACGATGCACCTCACGGAGATTGGCACTGCGTCCGTCCGAGAGACGCAGTCGCACGGCCTCTACATCAGGCACATCACTCGCCTTGGTCAAAAGATAGCCATCCTCGCTAACAAGTGTGGCAGCACAAATATCTCGACCGAGTAGGCTCTCAATGCGGGCAGCACAATGAAGCGCCTCGGGGGCCATTTTTCCGATGGCTAGGAGTGTCTCCGCGCCATTGGTGCGCTGCTCAGGAACCAGTGTGGGCCGAGAAAGCTCAGCGGACGCTGGTTTGATGAGAGCGGCACCAAAAATAAACGCAAAGAGCTTCGGCATGATCAGCGGAGCGATGCCCGCGAACGGCTGTGTAGCGTGTCTCTGGAAGTGAACCGAATTTTTCATGCAGTTTCAGCTTTCCGAGGGTTTGCTACCGAGGACGACATTGACCTTGCGGCGCTGGCCATCACGCAGGAGCTGGAGAATCACCGTTTCGCCAGATGGCAGTGCACGGATCGCCGCACGGAACTGGGCTTCGAGCGTCATAGGCACGTCATTGAGACTGAGGATGCGGTCCCCGGCCCGGAGGTCTGCCTTTTGAGCAGGTGAGCCATCAAAGACATCCAGCACCTCCAACTGATAGCCATCCATAATGACGACACCGAGAAAGCCACCTGCCCCGCTATCCCATTCTTTGATGACTTGAGAGGCGAGCATAGCATCCCAAGAGCGGAGGAAAGGTGCCATAGCGATGTGGACATTCTGATCCCGTTCCTCCCAAATGAGGCTGTGGATGCCAATGACTTCCCCCTGGAGATTGAATAGCGGGCCACCACTGTCACCGCCCATGAGCACGCAGTCAGTCTGTAGATTGTTAGCGGTTTGGCGGATGATTTTCCCGACACGCAGCACGGGGCCTCTTTGTGTATCCTGCCCACCCGGATGGCCTAGAGCGAAGCACCATTCACCCGGAAGTGTGCGCCGTGCATCTCGGCAGATCAGCATATGAGGCCAGGGTTTGGTGCTTTTTTTATTGAGCCGGATCATGGCAGCGTCGGTCGTCATGTCCATGCCCAGAGAGGTGGCGGTAGCGATGCTCCCGTCCGCCAGGACCACCCGCAGCTCGCGCCCAGGCTTATCCACGACATGAGCCGCGGTCAGGATGAGCCCGTCAGGACTGATAATGACACCGCTAGCGGCAGCTCCTTCAGGGTCCCGCGCAGCTCCTGGACCTACCTGAACCGCCACCAATGTCTCACGAGCACGCGGGAGAAATTTTTGCACCAGCCCCTGGACCTGAATGAGCTCGGAGAAAGTGTGGACAGGCGTAGCCGGAGCGACCTCGAAAGCACTCTCCGCACGTATCGGCACAGGGCAAAGCAGGAATGCGAGCATGAGCTGCACTGCAATGCGATGGCGAAAACTCGTACGATGAAGTGGCATGGAGAATGGTCGGCTTATAGTCCGCCCAAGACAACGGTCAATCCCCCGCCTCCTCGCAGCCGAAATCCTTACTCTTTCAAGATACCCCCAAGGCATCCCGCTGCAAAAAACCGATCGTGGGTTTGGTTTTATCCATCAGAGCCACATATCTACGACAATAACACTGATTAGCTACGGCTGGCCGACGTCGCTACGTTTCGTGGAAACTAAAACCGTCCAACTTTTGAAGCCATGATTAACAAATGTCCATTCTCGATGCGGTAGGCATTCAAGTTTGAATTCTTCTTTCAAGAACCGGAAATCTTTGTCTTACGATTTGATCACAGGTGCAGCCACGGCTGGTTGCGGGGTTGTTTTAACTGGTGCGTAGTAGTAGCTGGCGTAGTTGTAGTAAGTGTACTCTTTGAGGTTGGAGCTGGAGCGATTCAAGATCACGCCACCGATGTTCACTTGGCGCTCATAGAGAAGATCGAGCGCTTTTCCAGAGAGGCGGGCCATCGTGGAGGACATACGCACAACGAAAAGCACCGTATCAAGCTTCGGCGCAAAGGAAGCGGTGTCATCGGCCACGAGGACAGGAGCGCTGTCAAAGATGACATAATCGTATTCCTCCGACATTTCCTTGAGCATCTCCTCGGCAGTTTTGGAAAGGAGCATTTCGGATGTCTGGTCAAAGACATCTCCACGAGCGAGCAAGTCAAGGTTCCGTGTGCTAGTTTCCTGCACTGCGTCACGCCAATGCAGTTTTCCACGCAGGGCTTCACTAAGGCCAGGTGTGGAGGGGAGTTTGAAGAGCTCACTCACACCACCACGGCGAAGGTCACAGTCCGCGAGCAATACGCGAGCACCAGCGAGGGCCATGGTAACGGCTAAGTTGGAGGTAACAGTCGTTTTACCTTCATTGGGCACAGCCGAAGTGCAAAGAATGGTCTTCGGCGGCCTTCCATTCCAATTTTTGAAGAGGATGGATGAACGAATATTGCGAAATGCTTCGGCGTAGAGATGGCGGTCATCATTGGGGCGAAGGAGTGCCACATCACCGCGCTGCCGCTGCTCTGGAATCTGGCCAAGCACCTGCTCACCGGGAAAGAGTGCCTGGAATTCACTAAAGGAGTTCATGCGGTCATCCAGACGATCAAAGAGAAGGAGAATAATAATGCCAGCGCCTAAACCCACGATCAAACCGACAATGATGGGCATTTTCCAGTCCTCCGTGTGCTCAGCAGCAGAGGTGGCACGCTCCTGCACGGCAACATAGTCACTTTGTGTGTTGAACATATTTTGAAAGCTTTCTGCTTTCTCGAACATCGTTTGGTAGGCAGTCTGAGAAATTTCGGCTTCCTTTTTGAGCTTTTCGTATTCGGACATTTTGGCACCTAGCTCGAGTGCTTCTTTCTGGCGTTCAGCTATCTGCTTGTCGAGAACTTGTACACTGCGCTCAAGGGCTTGCTTTTGAGAGGTCATTTCGGCCTGAATTTGCTCTTCGTATTTGAGAAGCAGAGCTCTTTGCCCCGCGATGTCTTGGCTAATGTCCACAACTTGAGGGTGACTTTCTTTAAAAGTTTCCATCAAAGAATTCTTTTGGGTCGATAGAATGGTGATCTGTTGCTTTGTGCGCAGGTAATCCATCTCGGTCAAGGTGAGACCATTATTCATGGATGATGGATCTGAGTTCACTTGCCCAGCATTACTAGCTTCCGTTGTCTTACCCGGTGCGTTTCCTGCACCACTGACAGCACCAGCATTGGCAAGTCGCTCACGGTTTTGCATTGCGACGCTTACGTTTGTTATGGCCAAATCGATTTCAGCCAAGGCGGTGCGTTTTGCCTCTCTCTGTGCCTTTAAGGCAGTGAGGAAACTAGCTGCCTCATTATTACCATTCGTAATGGTGAGGATGTTGTTGGCCGCGCTGAATTTGTTAAACGCCTCATTTTTTTCCTCCATGGTTTTCTGCTTATTAACCACCTCTTGGAGAAAGGTACTCAGCACTTTACCCTGCGCCTGCTCACGGATAATTTGACGAAATGCGATGAACTCATCGAGCAGTGCATTGAGGAAAATTTGTGTGTATTTTGGTTCTGATCCGGTCGCTAAAATGTTGAAAATAGCGGACCCCTTGGTCTGACGAACGACGATTTCGACATCTGAGTCTTTAAGATCGGGGTGCAGAGAGTGAACGCGTTCGCGTGCCTTGCGGATCATTTCTGCGCTCTCGATGGTCTCGATGATGGTACCATAGAAGTCCTGGAGTTGCTCTTCCCACTTATAATCGGACCCTGCAACCATTCGGCCACCAGCGACCATCTTTGCCAGGGAACGAAAAACTTGCGGTTTACCTGTAATTGTAAGTGCCTGCACGCAAACTCCAATACTGGCTGTCAAAAGGAGAAACCACCAGCGACGCCGCAGGAGGATTTTATACCGCTGGAATTTTGCAGAAGCCTCGTGGATGCGATTCAGGGTGCTGGACTGCATCTGACCGGCATTGGGGAGTGATAGATTTTGCTCCATAAGACGGGATTTGGTTTGGGCTTTTTAAAGTAAAATGTGACGGTCAGCCTGCACCTAAAGGTGCATGATTAGAAATTCACTTTTTTCTCCGGAATGATAAGAACATCATTTTTCCGCAGATAAATGTCATTATGCATTTGGCCTTTGCTCATAATGCTGTCCACATCCACGAGCATAGTTTTATCTCCATTGGGCGTGTGACGGACAACTTTTACATGACCTTTATCAGCAAAGGCCGCAAAGCCCCCGGCACGAAGGATCGCCTGACTAATGGTTACATCCTCTGTCTTGGGTATGTCGTACTTGCCTTGGCGTAACACAAAGCCAAACACGGTGTAAGTTTCTATTTCATCAACACCGGTTTTTAAGGCTTCTGGTGGATAGGCATCAATGGAAATGAGAACTGTTGCGGTTATAAAGAAGCTCTTTTCCAATTCTCGCTTCACATCCAATGCCAACTGTCGGCAAGTCTTACCAGCGGCACGAACCAAGCCAACATAAGGAACCTGCACCTCTCCTGTTTGGGCCACCTTTTGTTGGACCGCGTCTTTTCGGTCTTCCAATACTCGAATACTAATCGTGTAGCCTGCATCAATTGGCTGGCGATCATCAAGTCGATCCATGGACGCAAGTGTTGAGGCACCTGAAACGATACCTGCCCCGCCAGAGTTGTTGGCTGCCTGCGGTGCTGCCGTGGGCCTTGACTCTGGCGGTCTAAAACCTGGGTCTTGGGCAAAGGCGTTCAGTGATAGAAGAATTGCCGTACAGCAGATACTAAATAAGGAACGTTTCATACGGGGACGATGGAGGAAGTGGAGAGGGGAGAGAAAAGGGTCGGCCGAAGGCCGACCCTGTGTGTGGAGCCAGAGCTATGACAGCTAGGCGGAAACCGCGTTAGAAATTGTATGTATATCCAAGAATCACACGATGCTGGTCGAAATTGAGCCCAGAATTGTCAGCTCTGGTTGTAAAGTACCGATAGCCCATGTTGATGGAAGATTTTTGAGTGAGCGCCCACCCAAAATCCACGTTGAAGGCATGCTGATCGAAACCTTGACCTGGGAAGATAGAAGCATCAGGTGGGGCAGAGTGACCATAGTGATAACCTAAACCCATGCGGACCTTCGAGGTGATCTGATGGCTGTAATATGCATCCAAACCATATTGGCGGATGGAAGACTGATTCCTCTCGGAAGAAGGTGTAGCGTCTTCGTAATACCCTGTCAGCGATAGGCGGCCACCCTTGGATGTAATTATTGATACTCCATAATTGATGTAATCGGCAGTAATGAAGTTAGATGTCAGATTGAGAGCTGATTCATGACCCAAGCTCAGAGTGTGGCTCAAGCGGTTGTTGATTTGGTTCGTGATCGAGAAGTTAAAGTAGTAGTCGTCCAAATCATTGAAGTCGCCAATCGCAGGGGCAAGCAAAGTTGTGGGCTTCGAAAACTGCATTCCTTGGTAACCAGCGGCCATTTTGAGGTAAGTTGCACTGCCAAGTTGTGTGCGAAAGAAGGCACCTAACGTAAAGGTATCGCCATCATTCAGAGCAGGTTGCTCGTAGCGTAGGCTGCTATAGCTACTTTCGATTCCTGCACTCCATGTGCCGTGTGGGCTGTAGGTGATATTGCCAGAGATGGTATTGATTATGCGATTATAAATATCAAACCTGCCGTCCAAGGAATTGGCATAGGAATTGTTGAAGCTCAAGGAAGCGGTCCACTTTGAATTGACAGCCCAGTTCATGACGGCACCCAAGTCATTTTGGAACACCCCAAAGATGTTCTGGGTATTGAGCGTAAACGCATTGCTGACAGCAGGGCGAACTGCGACTCGGTCATAAAGCGTCACATAGACAGGCCCGATTTTCATATCAAAAGCCAGCGTACTACCAGGAAGAATATTCAACACCATGTTGCCACCGCCATAAGGAGATGCCTGAGGGTTGCTGAAGTAGTGGTCAAAGCCAAAGCTTGTGGTGAGACTGAGAACGTTGTTTTTAGTGACCCTGTAGTTCGCATCTACGTTGAACAACGTCGTGGATATAAAGTCCGAAAGGCGGGCATTACCGCTGGCACGGTTGATATTGGAATTCCACTCCAAGCCTTGATACAGGCCCAGCCCGACATTGACAGGCCCTAGTTTGAGATTGCGGCGTCCTGAGAGGAATGGATCGGACGTGTATGTCGGAGCAAAGTAGCCGGTGGAAGATGTGTATTGACCAGAATAGTTCGTGTAATCCCCGACAGCACGCGATGCGACTGCTCCACTGCCGCTATTGACAGAAGGTTGAGCGATGGAGCGGGCCTCACGCAGGAGGTCTTCAGGACGCATTTGAGACTCTCCATCTGCTCCTTTGTAGGTCCCGCTATCGTAGTCATACACGACATCACCGCTACGGACGCCTGAACCTGCTTGCTGCATGTGACTGGCACGTCCACGAAAGTCGTCAAAATACGAACTGGTTTGAGAAGGTGAAATTCCAAACTGTGCATAAGCTGCTGTAGTTGCGAAGAACACAATCAAGGATACAGCGAGTTTAGAGGCACGTAACGTCATATGGGGATTCGTTGACTTCGTCAGCATACAGTCTGGGGAGATCTGGTTGAATATTGTGCATATAAAAGCAACCCGTTCTCATTTTGTCTATCTTTAAAACCTCTCAAGTTTGAAAAACCGCACCTAATCATGTGATTGAAGTATGCCATCGGCGGGCTGGACGTGAGCGGAAATCGAATTCGAGCTGAATTTCTCTGGATTCGGCTGTTCCCCAGCCACGAATCGGTAAATCTTGGTTCTTTTTCAGCCATTTTTGATGAAGCTGCCCTAGAAAGGTGATGATTTGTGATGATGGATGACGGGTCATGGGTTTGATCTGCTATATTGAACACTATAACAAGCTGTTCAAGTAAACATACCAATCTTTTCCTCTTCTCGTGGACACCTAGGATACACAGAGGCATCGGCTGCTGTTAACTTGTCCGTTTTCGCATGCCTATTCCCGCTCCCACTCCCTCACGTATCGCCATCCCTGAGTATGCAATGGCATTGGCCCATGTCGCGAGTCTGCGATCTGAAGATCCTTTTCGCAAGGTTGGGGCGGTAGCCTTCGATTTCGCAAATCGCGTCATCGGCACAGCCTACAATGGCCTTGCGCCGGGTTACGACGCGGATGAGGCTTTTTGGCAGGACCGTGATGCACGGCGCAAATTCATGCTTCATGCAGAGGTGAATCTGTGCAGCCTTTTTACACGGGGAAATGTGAAGCTCGTCGCCTGCACGACCAAGCCCTGCACCAGTTGCATGCAGATGCTCTGCGCCTATGGCGTCAAGGAGGTCTATTACCGTGATGACTACCCAGAGTCCGAGGCTGATGCTATCGCTGGGCGTTACGGCATCCCGCTCATCCAGCTCACCAATTACCCCTCCATCGTCGCGGGTATCGACACTTCGCCCGTCCCCCGTTGAAGAAAAGTGGCTGATTTAGCCCAAAAACGCCCGCGCATTTCTCTCCGCTATCTGAGCCGCTTTTTCGCCCGAGAGGCCTGATTCCTGCATTTTTAGCA
Organism: Verrucomicrobiaceae bacterium; assembly: GCA_016713035.1. Lineage (NCBI taxonomy): Bacteria > Pseudomonadati > Verrucomicrobiota > Verrucomicrobiia > Verrucomicrobiales > Verrucomicrobiaceae > Verrucomicrobiaceae bacterium. The sequence continues at coordinate 875,455 of JADJPW010000002.1, read as the reverse complement.
AAGCGGCCTCTGGGTAAAAAAACGGCGCATGCGTGCCCAGGCAAAGTTTATCCACTGGCCAGATCTGGAGGGTATTTTCCAGCCCACCGACTCCCTCGATCATCGCACAATCTAACCACAGCGAGTTGCAGCCTCGTAGCGCCGTGGTGATTATCGCAGAATTGGCATTGAGCACCATCACTCGGGCCTGCGGGGTGGCTTTCAGCAGTGCTGGCAGCGGCTTCAGATCGACTGGGGGCATCCGCAGGAGTGGATTCTGCGTCCGCACATCCTCCATCTGCGCCACGATCTGTAGTGCCAGACCACATTTTGTCACGGCATCCAGACACTCTCGGAAAACTGGGCTCTCCAGTGTGTAGCCATGGCAAGCCGGTAGCAGCCGAAGTACCTTCATCCCATGCTCCTCCACACAGCGCCGCAGATCTTCCTGCCAGGCCGGCAGGAGCGGATTCAGGCAGCCTGCGGGAAGTAGCACTCCTCCAGAGGCAGCACAGGCCGTTGCCAGCCGCTCATTCACCGCAGCTAGATCGCGATGCAGCACAGCCTCCAGTGAGCCCGTGATCGCATGCGATATCCCACGGCGGCGCAGGCCGGCCACATCCACCGCAGGCACATCCCGCGTCGGCCACTCACCCAGGGAGAAGTTCACATCCAGCATGGCCTGAGGCTCCTCTGCATGGATTTGCAGCGCTGGGGCAGCTAGGAGCGTTGTCGTCGTCGCGATGAAATGCCGTCGATTCATGGTGGAGTGAGATAGGGGTTATGCGTCGATCCTTTTCGCCTTCAAAATGGGCTGCATCAGGCCGCGTAGCGTCTCGCGGAAGATTTGTTGCTTCTGCACATCCGAAATCGCCGCACCATGCACTTTCGCGAGCTGACTGGCAAAACTACGCCCCCCGCAGTCGCTCCCGTAGATCACACGTTCAGCCCCCAGCTCCCGCACAGCCATCTCCGTGTAGCCGGCACAGGGGTCACTGCCAGCCAAGTCCGCGAAGAGGTTCTTCTGATCGCGGATCGCCCGGATTCCCAGCTCCCAGTTCCCTCCCGTGTGGCCGCAGATGATCTTCACATCGGGGAAGCGCCGTGCCAGCGCCACGAGATCCTCTGGCGTGGACTCCCCGGCATCGTTCCCACCGGTCTTGAACCAGGTGTGTTGAAATATCACCGCATGCAGATCCGCCGCACGGCGAATGAGAGGATCGAGATTCTCGTGCGAGCATTTCTCTGCCACCCACAGCTTCACACCCAGCATCGGGCCTTTCGCCACGCAGCGCTCGATCTCCGCTAGGCTCGCCTCCACATGCTTTGGGTTCAGCGTCACAAAGCCGAAGGCACGATCCGGATATTTCGCGATGGCACGCAGCACCTCATCATTTTGGCGGCGCAGATCCTCGGGTCCAGGATCACGCGACCACTTCATCCCCATGTACACGCACAGCCGCTCGATGCCCATGCGATCCGCATACCGCAGTAGCTGACCTAGCCTCTCCTCCGGCGTCAGTCCCGGCACCCCGGAGAGGTGGCAATGAAGATCCCAGATGTGAAAAGATAACGAAGAGGCCATTTCACTCCATCAAACGCCCGTTGGACACGAATTCTCCGAGCCCTCCCAAAAAACTTCGCCGAGAAGGCGAACGGACGAGAATGAGTCGGCTCATTATTCCATTTCACAAAGTCGCGAGATGTGAGGTATAGGCGCGACGATGCCTCATATCTCCTGCGAGACTCGCTATTCATCATTTCCGCCTCACCGCCCTAGCGGAGGCGGTGTCTTATTTACTGCTGCTTGGCATCGCGATGCCACTGAAATACCTCTGGGGCATGCCGCTGGCAGTGAAGATCATCGGTAGCCTCCATGGACTACTTTTTGTGGTCTTTTGCATCACGCTGGTGCGGGCTTGGCAGATGGCGGGGTGGCCGTTCGCACGGGTGGTGATGCTGTTTATCGCCTCTTTGATTCCGCTGCTGCCGTTTTGGCTCGATAGGCAGCTCCAGCGCTGGCAGGAGGCTGCGGCATGAAAAAAATCATCATTCACAGCGACGGCGGTTGCCATGGAAATCCTGGCCCCGGCGGCTGGGCGGCTGTTTTGGCCTATGGTCGGCATTTGAAGGAAATCACCGGCGGAGTGCCCGCGACCACCAACAACCGCATGGAGCTCCAAGCGGCCATCGAGGCCCTCAATGTGCTCAAGGAGCCCTGCGAAGTCGATTTCCACACGGACAGTGAGTACGTGCGCAATGGCATCACGACCTGGATCGCAGGCTGGAAGCGCAATGGCTGGCGCACCGCCGCGAAGAAGCCGGTCAAAAACGCAGATCTTTGGCGTCTGCTCGATGAGGCAGCAGCTCGTCACACCATCCGCTGGCATTGGGTGAAGGGCCACTCAGGTCACAGCGAGAATGAGCGCTGCGACACCCTGGTGCAGGAAGTCATCGCAAAGGTGAAGGAGAGCCACTCATCCGCGCAGCTCGCAGCGGCGCTGAAGGAGTTCCAAGCTCAGGAGTGACCCGCTGCATCTTGCTCTCACTCTTGCTCTTCATCTTACTCTCTCCTGCCGTGCCGAGATCAAAGATGAAGAGCGAGAGCAAGGGCAAGAGATGAGCCTACGGATTGCTCACGGGCAGTGGCTTGGCGACGACTTCGTTCGGCGGCATGATGGTGACGTTGATGCGGGTCATTTTGCCATCGAAGGGGGTGCTGTTGGGGTAATCTTTGGCATTGAGGATGCCAAAGCTCTGACCGGCCACGAGGCCGACTTTGGGCTCTGCGGGAAAACCGCCGGGGAAGGGCGTGAGGTCGAGGATTTCGCTCTTTCCAGGCACCGCGATGGACATGAAGCCACTGTTGCTGATGAGGGCGCGGATCTGGGCCGATCCAGCTTCCAGGGTGTCGGCGGCGATGCTGGTCGCCTTCCCATCGACAAAGAGGGTGAGCGTGGGCCTGCTAGCGACGAGGTGGAGCACGTAGCCGAGCTGAGAATCTCCGTGGGAAAGGAGCGTGCTATCGCTGTCGATCTCTGGGTTGTATTCAAAAGCAGCATTGATGTAGATGCCGCGCTCTTGGATTTTCGGGGCATTCTGCGGGGCGATTTCATCTCCGGCCTGGAGCCCTAGCTCCACACTGCCAGCGGAGCTGAGTTTACCATTGACCTCGGCAGCGGGGCGGCTGGCCGATTTGAACTCCGGGGGGAAGGATGCGGCGAGGCGGGTCTTTTCGGCAGCGAGCTCCGGTTTCGCAGCGAGATTGGTCCACTCATGAGGATCTGTTTCATGATCATAGAGTTCCTCACTTCCGTCTGCATAGCGGATGTAGCGCCAGCGGGCATCCCGGGCGGCGTAGGAGGCGTTTTCGCCACCGCCACTGGTGGTGATGGCGGGTTTTTCACGCGTAGCGGTGGGATCAGCCAGGAGGGGCTTCAGGCTTGTTCCATCGAGGTGGGCGGGAGGCTTGACGCCGGTGATGTCGCAGAGTGTGGGATAGAGATCGACGAGGGATGCGGGTTGGGCGCTGACGCTATCAGGTTGGCTGATTTTCGGTGCGACGATGGTGAGCGGAACGTGGGTGGTTTCCTCCCAGAGCTTGCCTTTATGCCACATTTGCTTTTCGCCAAAGTACCAGCCGTGATCGCTGGTGAAGACGATGGCGGTGTTTTTGGAGTGTGGGCCTTTTTCGAGCGCATCGAGCACTTGACCGAGCATGGCATCGCAGAAGGCCACATTGGCCAAGTAGGCTCGCACGGCTTCTTTCCACTTACCGGCTTTCGTGATGATCTGGTGGTGATTTTCGCCTTTGAGATGGCCTTTGGCGGCCTCTGGCACGTCGTTGAGGTCATCTTCACGCACTTCGGGCAGGGTGATGCTCTCCAGCGGAAAGAGGTCATAGTACTTCTGCGGCACATACCAGGGCGAATGCGGGCGGTAGAGCCCTAGAGCGAAGAAAAACGGCTTTTTCTGCTTTTTGCCGAGGAAGTCCGCCGCGTAGGCCACGCACTGGCCATCATCGGTCTGGGCGTCTTCGACCGGGATTTGGCCCCAGTCCCAGTGCCAGATATTCAGGCCATTGAAGTTCTGCCCGGTGTGTACGGGTAGGTCAGGGATCTGCACGCCTGCACGCGGAAAGCGCTGGTCCCAGGCGCTATCGAGCTCAAAGCCGCGCCTACCGCCGTGCCAGCCTGCGAGCCGACCTTCTGGCCCGCCATGGTTGGCGTGAAAAATTTTCCCAGCTGCAGCGGTCATGTAGCCACTGGCTTTGAAGTGCTCTGGCATCGTAGGCTTGCCGGTGAGCTGCACGCTGCGCCGCCAGTCCTGCTCATTGCCAAAGACGCCACTGCTGGAGGGCAGCATGCCCGTCAGCAAGCTAGCGCGGGAGGGATTGCAGAGGGCGTAATTGCAGTGCGCATTGGTGAAGCGCATGCCCAGCTTCGCCAGACGGTCCATGTTCGGCGTCTTGGCCTGGGGCAGCAGTCGCAGATCATCCGCGATGATAAAGAGCACATTCGGCTTGCCGTAGGCAGAGGCAGAGCTGCTACGGCTGCTTTTCTTGCGGGTGGCAGCATGTAGCGCCGTAGCGGTGAGAAGAAGGAATACAAAAAGGAGGCGCATGGGGCAGGTTTTAACTCAAGCGGATACGCCCTCTGTCAACCAACCTTCCGTCAGAGGTTTGGTGCGCTCGGATCAAATCATGCCGTGGGTGAAAGTGCTCAGTCCCCAGTGCTCAGTCGGATTTTCGGCCGTTCGACTACTGAGCACTCCGCACTGAGCACTTTGGCGAAAAGCCCCGAAATCAGCAAAACCTTCATCCCCTGCCCTGCCGGGCACGCTTGGCCTCCTGCTTGATGAAGAGCGGCTCCAAATGCTCACGTATCCAGCAGAAGGCTGCTTCTAGGCCCTGCTGCTGATAGAGGACACCGATCTGCGCCTCGACCTCGGTCGGATTTCCCGTGCAGGAGAGGAATTGGTTGCAGGTGAAGCGTGTCTTCATCTCCGCATCCACTTTACCATGCTCACGCAGGATGTGGGAGCGCACGTAGAGCTCCAGCACGGCGTCTCCGATCCACGCTTTTTCGCGTACTCGCTGAGTGAGTTGGGGGGTCGTCATGGGTGGGGAGAAAAAATCGCTCGCCGTGGCTCATGGCTCATTCCCACGCCAATTCGGTGCCCACGGGCAGCAAGCGCAGTGCACGGGCCAGATCCCAGTTCGTGAGGCGGAAGCCGCCAATGCTCTCCTGCTTCGCCATGTGGCCGGGGATGCTCGTGCCATGCAGACCATAGGGCAGCGGTTTCAAGTCGCTGGCCTTTGCCAGATGGACCCACGCGAAGCCGACCGGATTATTCGGCCCCTGTGGCAGGCGGATGGGGCTGCTCAGTGTCAGCGTGTCACTGCCGCTGCTAATGAGGCACGGGCGGTCGATGTGCTCCAGGATCACCCAGGCCCCACGACCTCGCAGGCCGGGCCGAGCAACGGAGATGGGCATGTTTGCGACCACCACGTCACCACGGCGGATGATGAGGCGCTTCAGTCCAGCGATGACGGCCTTCACTGGCGCAGCGGCATCCGCAGCAGGCCGTTCCGTGCCTCTGGCTGTCTTCTCGATCTCAAACGGCTCCACATTCGGCACCAAGAAAACGGTGCCAGGTGCCTCTGCATTCTTCAGAGCGGGATTGATCCGGCGGAGGAAGGACTCGGACGCGTGGAAGCGCTCCGCGACGAACTCCCACGCATTTCGGTAAGCGAGGAAGCTCTGCGATGTCAGCGACTCCAGCGTGACGGGCGGAGCGGCATCTTTTTTGCCAGTGCTGATCACGGGCTCTGGCGAGATCCAGCGCAGGTCTTCATCCCGCAGGGTGTACTCGGTGTAGGCACCGCCGATGGCGAGCATTTCGGCGGAAGGCTGGCCCTGTGGTGTGAATAGCCGCCCCGGTGTCGCAGCTTCAAAGGCCGTGAATGCCGCATTGTAAGTCGGGCCCGGCTGTCCGTCGATCGGGCCGATGGTGTAGCCCTGCCGATCGAGAAAGACCTGCGTGCGCACCAGCGATGCAGCCCCCCACGCATAGGTCCCGATGGAGCGACGCGGCTTGTGAGAGATGAGCAGCTCAGCGAGCTGCTCCTCACGCGTTTTGCGCTTGGGCTTCTCTGTCGGTGGGGGCGGTGGAGCTTCTTCCTTTTTGGCCTCAGCGCTTTTGGGCTCCTCTTTGGCCGGTGGGGGCGGTGGAGGCGGCGTCATGGCCTTGATGTCGTCCACGCCGGGGATGCGGAGCTTTTTGCCGACGAGGATTTTGTCCGTCGTCATGCTGTTGAATTTCTTGATTTGCTCCACCGTGACGACGTAGCGCCGTGCGATGAGGCCCAGCGTCTCACCACGGCCGATGGTGTGATCGAGCGCCTGTGCTGGCGCGGTTTTCACGGGCTCTGGAGCCTTGACGGCTGCGGTGGGGGATGTCGTCGGGGCTGCGGGCGCTGGGATGGCGGACTGCGGGGGCAGCTCTGGCTTCTTCACCTCGATGGGCAGGCCCCACCCGGCTGCATCCGTGGCCTCTGGCTGCCAGAGCCACTTCACGGCCTGCTCCAGACCGGGCTCGATGGTGGGCGCGATGAGTGACGGTGGCGTGACCTGCTGCGCGAGCGTGGCGGTCATGCCGAGGGTGAAAATGAACGCGGCGTGTTTCATGCGGCCTGCTGGGCTGTAGATTTACTCGACGAGATAAAGGATGCGTCCGCAGGAATCGCAATGCGTGAGGCCCGTGGCCTGCCGTAGGGACTGCACAGTGCTGCTGACCACCTTCACATGGCAGCCGCGGCAGACACCGCCCTCCATCGCCACCACGGCGTCGGACTTCTTGGAGAAAATGCGTGTATAAAGCTCCATCATGTCTGCATCGACCGGGGTGGCCAGTTTGACCCGCTCTGCCTGGAGTTCATCCACGCGGGCCTTCACCGCTGCGGAGCGTTCATCGAGTGCCTTGATCTCCACATCCACGCGGGCCTGTGTCTCGGCCAGTTTCGCCTGCGCGGTCTTCAGGGTGGCTTTGGCCGTCTCCAGTGCCTCCATCTGCTCCAGCTCGCCATCTTCCAGCTTGGTGACATCCGTCTTGTAGCGCTCGATTTCATGGCCCAGGGCGGAAAACTCGTCGTTCTTGCGTGTCTCGAACTGCTGGTCCTGGAGGCGCTTGATGGTGTTTTGCCGGGTCTGGATGTCGAGCTCGATGCTTTTGATCTTCACTTCGATCTCCTTCATCTGCTGGGTGGCCTTTTCGACGGCGGCCTGATCCCCTGCGAGCTGCGTCCGTGCCCGCGCCTGCTGGAGCGGGATGTCTTTGAGGTCTTTTTGGAACTTCAGGATGCGCTGATCGCGTTCCTGGACTTGGAGGAGCTGGGTAAGGACTTCGAGCATGTGTGTGAGATGCTTCTAAGTGGTTTCGCAAACCACTTCAATGCCTATATGGGCGACGCATGCCTCTTTCCGCCCCTGACACACCTGTATCCACCGCGCCGCTCGGCATCGAGACGGCGCTGGGGCTACGCCACAGCCCCGCACCGGGCTGGCGGCGTCTGCGCCTCACCGTGGCCTACTGCGGCACGCCCTGGCGCGGCTGGCAGACGCAGGAAGGCGGCGGTGGTGTGCAGGATGAAATCCAAAAAGCCATCCGCAAAGCCACCGACATCACCACCACCGTGCATGGCAGTGGCCGCACCGATGCCGGCGTGCATGCCCTAGCCCAGACCGCTCACGCAGATGTGCCCGAGAGCGTGCGCATGAGTGCCGATGCCTGGATCAATGCGCTCAATGCCTGCCTGCCCCCCACCATCCGCATCACCAGCGTGGAGGATGTGCCACCGCTCTTTCACGCACGCTTCGATGCCTGTGGGAAGATCTACCGCTACCGCATCTGGCGTCCGCGCATGCTTTCGCCCTTCGAGGCGGATCGTGCCTGGCATGTGTACGGCCCGCTGGATCTCGATGCGCTGCACTGGTGCTGTGAGAAGCTCATCGGCACGCACAACTTCCTCCGCCTCAGCGCCAATCGCGGTGACATGCCCGAGACACTCCGCCGCACGCTGCCAGAAAAAACCACCCGCACCATCCACCGCGCCGACATGCGTGAAACCGAGGGCGGCAATGTGCTGGAGTTCGAGTTCCAGGGCAGCGGCTTCCTTTATAAAATGGTCCGCCTCATCACTGGCAGCCTCATTCACGTCGCACGCGGTCGCGAGCCGCGCGAGTGGTTCGGCAGCCTCCTGAGTGATCCCACCGGTCGCCAGAGCAACCAAACCGCACCCGCACAGGGCCTCTACCTCGTCCATGTGCTCTACCCAGACACAGCACCCTAATTTTTTCCCAACATGCCGCTCCAGGCCCCATCCGACACCATCGCCCACATCCGCGCCGCCTTCCCGCCGCAGGGATTCTTCGCGGACAAAGAATGGCGCCTCTCGCCCCAGGCCTTCCCGCTGGATGCAGCCACGCTCGGCCTCATCCGTGATCTCGGCCCCGCTTTGCGAGCCTTTCAGCGTGCCTGCAACGAGCTCTACTTCGACGAAAACCACGCCTGGGTCGCAGCCTTGCTCGATCAGGGAAAACCGGAGCACGTCCGCCGACTCGGTCGCCTAGCCGCCACTCGGCACGAGCTCCCCCGCGTGCTGCGGCCCGATCTCGTGCTCACGGAAGACGGCGTCTGCATCTCCGAGCTCGATTCACTCCCCGGCGGCATCGGACTCACCGCATGGCTCAATCAGACTTACGCCCAACTCGGACAATCCGTCATCGGCGGAGAAAACGGCATGCTCAGCGCCTTTGCCCATGCTTTTCCCACCGAGGACATTCTCATCTCCCGCGAGTCAGGCGACTACACACCCGAAATGAGCTGGTTGGCCGAAAAACTCGGCCGCCGCGTCCTACGGCCCTGGGAGCTCATTCCTCATGAATGGATCGGCGGTGCCCTGTACCGCTTCTTTGAGCTTTTGACCTCGAAAACGTCGAAAATGCCCCCCGCACTGCTCCGCATGGCCGAGCGCGGAGAATTGGCCTTCACACCGCCCCTGAAGGCCTTTTTGGAAGAAAAACTCTGGCTCACCCTCTTCTGGTCACCCGCGCTCGAATCCTGGTGGCCCACGCATCTCCGCCCAGAGCACCTTCAACTGCTCCAGCGCTGCATCCCGCGTGGCTGGGTGGTCGATCCCACTCCCCTGCCCCCGCATGCCGTCCATCCCGAGCTCGACATCCACTCCTGGCATGAGCTGAAGACCTTTGGCTCACGCCATCGCCAGCTCGTGCTGAAAATCAGCGGCTTCTCCGAGCGCGGATGGGGCTCACGCGGCGTCTTCATCGGCCACGATCTACCGCTCGACCGCTGGTCCACCGCCATCGACGAAGCGCTCACCAGCTTCCCCGCCCATCCCTTCGTCCTCCAGCGCTTTCACCACGCCAAAGTCATCCCGCATCCCGTCTGGGATGATACGACTCAAAGCACACGCCCCATGCCCTCCCGCGTGCGACTTTGCCCCTACTACTTCGGCCCTGCCGAGAGCCCCGATCCCGTCCTCGGCGGCATCCTCGCCACCGTCTGCCCCAGCGACAAAAAAATCCTCCACGGCATGCGCGACGCCATGATGCTGCCCGTCAGCGGCTAAACAATGGCAGGCACGGGCGTTTAATCAGCCATCATCATGAACGCTCGCGCCCTTCTCAGCCTCCTGCTCCTCACCACCGCGCAGCCCCATCTGCACGCAGCAGAAACAGCCGCATGGACACTCTGGTCCCCACGCCCAGAAGCCGCACCGCGCTCCACCTTGGATCAAACCTGCGGCCATCATGGCCAGCCCTCCTACATCCTCGAAACCGGTCCCGGCGAGCACTGGATCGGCTGCTGGCAGCGCACCATCCCCGTCCGCGGCGGGCAACATTACGAATTCAGCGCCTGGCGAAAACACAGCGCCATGCCCCTGCCCCGTCGCAGCATCTACGCACGCGTCATTTGGCAGGATGACCATGGCAAACCCGTCACCTGGGAATCCCCCGCCAAGCAAGGCTACGCCAAAGGCACTATCCCCCGTGCAGAGCCCGAATACCCGCTCGATCCCACTAGCCCGCCCGACACCTGGGCACAGACCAAAAGCACCCTTCGAGCCCCCGCCCTGGCCAGGCAAGCCAAGCTCGAACTCTACCTCCAGTGGGCCGCCAATGCCCGCGTCGAATGGAGCGACATCAACCTCCGCGAAGTCCCCGCACCCGCCCCACGCATCGCCCGGCTCGCCACCATCCACCTCCAGCCCCATCAAGGCAAAATCCCCAGCGACAAGCCCCCGCAATTCGCCACACTCATCGCCCAAGCCGCCCAGCAGAAAGCCGATCTCGTCGTACTACCCGAGACCCTCACCTACTACGGCACCGGCAAGACCATGCACCAATGCGCCGAGCCCATCCCCGGCCCCAGCACCACCTACTTCGGCCAACTCGCCAAAAAGCACGATCTCTACATCGTCGCCGGCCTCGTCGAGCAAGACGGACTCACCCTTTACAACACCGCCGCCCTCCTCGGACCCGATGGCAGCCTCATCGGCAAATACCGCAAAGTCACCCTCCCCCGCAGCGAAATCGAAGCCGGCATCACCCCCGGCAGCGACTACCCCATCTTTGACACCCGCTTTGGCAAGCTCGGCATCATGATCTGCTACGACGGCTTCTTCCCAGAAGTCGCCCGCGCCCTCACCATCCGCGGTGCCGAAGTCATCGCCTGGCCCGTCTGGGGCTGCAATCCCCTCCTCGCCCGAGCCCGCGCCTGTGAAAACCACGTCTATATCGTCAGCAGCACCTACACCGATGAAAAGCAGCACCAGTGGATGATCTCCGGCATCTTTGATCACTACGGCGACGTCCTCAGCAAAGCCACCGAATGGGGCACCCTCGCCATCGCCGAAGTCGATCTATCCAATCCCACCCACTGGAACAGCCTCGGCGACTTCAAAGCCCAAATCCCCAGCCACCGCCCTCCTCCACTCAAAGAATAGCCGCCCAAAGAATTCAATTTTCAGTTCCTCCATTTTCAGTTCTCCCATTCAAATGCGTTCACGAGCCGGGCATGCTCTACAATGGCCATTGAATGCATGCGTGATTCGAGAAGTTCAAAGCTGCTTATCCTGAGGTGTGCTGGCCATACCACGAGACCTGACTCCCCAAGCACGAAACATAAAACTCACTCCAAACACCAACCAGAATATCGGCAGGCCGATACCAATACCTACCATCCACTGAGCTGTGAAAGCAGAACCCAAAGCGGGTTCCTTGGTAAATGCGAAAGAGAGGAGGAGATGCGCCATCCAAATTGAAGCGACGGCAATAAGGAGAAAAACAGCAGCCTTAATCCGATCTCGTTTTGGCTCGGTAAGCCGCATGAACGCCGCCGAGATGAGAGCCACGACAGTTGCGAACAATAAAACTAGCAACAGGTGCCATGAATGCTGGCTGTAATACTCGATCACCTTGTATCGGCTGACCGAATCAATGATGTCATAGGCAACGAAAGCGCCGACCAAAAGGCAAACCACTATGTTTATTGTCGATCTCATTGAGAGGCACCGCATTTTTAGGCCTACTGTAGTATGATCCCAATCAACGTTGGACAGCCCTAATTCGTCCACCGCTTTTTATGGAATAACCGGATTATATCGAGGCAAAACCTGACTTTCACATCTCTCCCCTCCCCCGCTCCACTTCTGCCAATTGATTTCAGACGCCAATGACCGTGCAGCAAAGCTCGCCGAGCACAGCCATGATTTTGCCCTCTCAGGGTTAGCGTTTAGCACCTCATAAATCAATCTGCTGGCCTCCCTGAATCTGTTGGTTCAGCTCTCAATCCATACCCGCCATCAGAACCAACCGATGACCCAAATTCGCACCTCACTACATTTGTAGTTGCCAATTCACGACAAATGTAGTGAAATACATTGAATTCATCAAATCATGCCCGCTGCCCCTGACATCTCCGACTCTGAATGGACCATCATGGAAGCTCTCTGGGAATCTGCTCCCCAGACTGCCTCCGAAGTGACGAAGACGCTCCGCGCCTCCACCAACTGGGCCGAAAACACCGTCCGCACGCTCCTCACACGCCTCGCCGACAAAGGAGCGCTCAAGACCAGCGAGAACGCATCCGGCACCCGCACCTACTCCCCCGCCGTCAAACGTGAAACCTGCGTCCGCGCCGAAAGCCAGTCCTTCCTCGACCGCATCTTCGGCGGCGCAGCCAAGCCCCTACTCGTCCACTTCGCCCAAAACTCCAAGCTCACCGCCGAGGAGGTCAAGGAACTCAAAAAACTCCTCGATCAGCAACTGAACTCCTAACTCACCACTCACATGCACTCGCTGATTCCATTCTTCGACTGGCTGGTCACGGCCAGCCTGCGGGCTTCGGTATTGATGGTGGGTGTTTGCCTTGTTCAGTTCGTACTGCAAAAGCATCTCTCGCCGCGTTGGCGCTATGCTCTGTGGCTGCCGGTGCTCATCGTGCTCCTCATGCCCATCCAGCCGGAGAGCCGCTGGAGTGTGGCAAGCGTGATGGAATGGAACGCGCAGGTGATGGAAACCTCCTCGCTGCCAGTGGTCACGGATGCCGTCCCATCATCAGTCCCGTCGTTATTGCCATTGCCGACCGAACACTCTCGGGCATTCGATTGGCAGAAAATGCAAGTCTTGAGCTGGGCAGCAGGTGCCATCTTAGTGCTCCTGTTCGGTGCCGTGTCATTCGCTCGCACCTTGATCCGATTTCGGCGCACACGCCTGTGTATCAGCGATCAACTGACAGCCAGCCTAGATGAAGTGACGCGTGAAGTGGGCCTGCGGCGTAAACCGCGTGTACTGATCTCTCCGAGCATACAGAGCCCCGCTGTCACAGGCCTGTTGCGCCCCCTACTGCTTCTACCAGCCGATTTTGATCGCGAGTTTACCACCGAGGAAAAACACCTCGTCCTTCAACACGAATTGATGCATCTGAAACGCGGTGATCTGCCGCTCAATACCCTGCTTTGCGTGCTCATTGCCCTACATTGGTTCAATCCGCTTCTGTGGCTCGCCTTCCTCAAAGCCCGCGCCGACCGTGAAGCGGCCTGCGATGCCCAGGTGCTCGAAAATGCCACGCCACAGCGTCGCAGCGCCTACGGACATGCTCTACTAAAGCTGGAATCCAATTTTGCTCCGCTTCGCCTGAGCCTCAGTTTCATCGGCATTCTTCAAAAGCACGCCTCCCTCCGAGCCCGCATCCAGAGCATCGCCGCACCGACACGCACAAAACCGCTCACAGGCATCCTCGCAACCACATGCATGCTGACGATGACTTTTCTCGGTGTCACTCGGGCAGAAAAACCTGCCAAGGAGGAAGAATTCGTATTCACCTCGAAAAAGCACCACCTTGAGATCCTACTTATCGAATTCGATCAAGAAAGCGATTGGCGCTTTGGAAATAGGCTGGGAGCACCACCTGCAAAATTAAGTGACTCTGACGAGGGCCAGTTTTTGAAGCAGGAAGTCGTATCGCAGCAGGAACGCGCTATGCTCGTGGCAGAAACTTTGAAACAGAAAGGCGCAAGGAAAACGGTCAATCCCAAAATGGTAGTAGAGGACGGGGGGAAGGCCTCCATCCGCTCCGTGGTGAACCAGCCCGTCATCTCAGAGAGTAAACAGGACGGAAACACCGCAGAAGCTGCCATCGAATACTTGTCCATCGGCTTCATCGGAAACTTTATGATAAAGACTCTCGCAAACGACAATCTCCGTCTCGACATAGACATCACGAACACCCGAATCATTGGAGAAACAATGGTCAATGGTAACCCTTACCCCATCGTGAGCAGCCAAGTTATTCAGGCTCCTATCGAGTTAGCCGCAGGTATGAGTGCTCTGTTCTACGGATGGAAGGATGAATGGAAGAATGGCAAGCGCCAGAAGCCGAGGCCGGTGCTCTATGTCTTGACACCCAGCGAAGCCAAAACGGATACTTCCCCTGAAAACAAAACACCAAGGTCTAAAACCACTTCCGGTAAGAAGCCCGTCGCCACACCGGTCATCACGGCCAATAAAGCCGCCTTTGACCAGCAAAAAAAACTGAGTCGTTACATCGGTGACGCAAAGCTAGAGATGCCTCAAGGCAAGGAAGGCAAGATGACCGCATCCGCGAGCGAGATTGTCCACCTTCAAGCAGAAGATGTAATCGTGCTCAAAGCACCGTGGGAATTGGTAGCCAATTCGACACGCATGTCCTCGCAGCACGATAATTGCGAAGCTCGTATTTATTTAAAACCATGGAAATTTGAGTTCCATGGTGGTTCCGTCAAAACGGAAAGAATAAATGCCACCCCCTCGCCTGAAGAAACTCTTCGCTCCGCCAAACCGAAAGCATACGAGTTCAAAAAGATACCCCCTTCATCTTGTTCTTCTCCGTTTGGCAGACGAAGCAGAATTGAACCTTGTCGGCGGTCTTCCAGATAACTCTCCAGAAGCCGAAAAGTTAATCACTTTCACCACCCACGGCAGTCCATTCCGAGTTCTGGAGACCATCTGCAAGGCGAACTCCCTAACGCTGGTTCACGACAACCAGTCTTGGTATATTCGTCCTTTTGATGAACGTGACTTCATTGGAAAAAGCTACTTATACACAGAAATATCTGCGGAGAATTTGGAGACAGTTATCCATGACCTGAAGTCTTTGCTTAACATCGATAAAAAGCCTGATGTGCCTGGTGAACCTAGCATTGTTCAACATCAAGATTCTTCCGCTCTCTACATCACGGTGCCCCAAACTCAGCACAGTTGGGTCAAAGGATATTTGGAGGCCCTCAGTCGCAGCAAGGCACCTTAGCCAGCTCTGTACCCAGACCACCAAACTCAATTCAACCATCGAAAAATGAACACGCTCACCGCCTTCTTCGACTGGCTCCTCACCACCAGCCTCCGCACCTCGATACTGACGCTCCTCGTGCTCGGGGTGCAGTTCATGCTGCGTCGCCAGCTCAGTGCTCGGGCACGATATGCGCTGTGGCTGCCGGTGCTCATCGTGTTGCTCACCCCTGTCTTCCCGGAGAGCCGTTGGAGCCTTGAAAATGTCTTCCGTGCCGAGACCGCGCCGCTGCTGCCGTTGCCCATGCTCACTGAGGCTCTCATCTTTGACGCTGTTTCGGAGCCGATCACGCCACCGCCTGCACCCATCGACTGGGCCAAAATCGGCCTCCAGGTCTGGTTTGGCATCAGCTTGGCTCTTTGGGGTTTCATCAGCTTTTCCTTTATCCAAACCCTGCGCCGCTTCAAAAGCACGCGACTGCCCATCAGCGACGAATTGAGCGAAAAAGTCGCCCAAATCGCCCGGGAGGTCGGTTTGAGCCGCACACCGCGAGTGTGGACCTCAGCGGCTATTCAGAGCCCCGCCGTCACCGGGCTGTTGCAGCCCATTTTGCTCCTCCCCGCGCTGTTTGAGCGTCATTTCACCGCTGCGGAGTCACGCCTCATCCTCAAGCACGAACTCACGCATCTGAAACGCCACGATCTGCCGCTCAATGCGCTCCTCTGCCTGCTCATGGCGCTGCATTGGTTCAATCCGCTGCTGTGGATCGCCTTCTACAAAGCACGCCTCGATCGCGAGGCCGCGTGCGATGCGCAGGTGCTCGAAAACGCACCGCCGCAGCGTCGCGTCGAATACGGCCATGCGCTGTTGAAGGCCGAGACAGCCTTCGCGCCGTTGCAGCTCAGTCTCGGCTTCGTCGGGCTCTTCCAGCGCGGCGTGGCTCTACGATCCCGCATCCAGTCCATCGCCAGTCATCACCAACCCCACCCAGCCATGAAACTCATCACCCTAGCCAGCATCAGTCTTCTGACTTTCCTCGGCATCACTCGTGCTGAGGAGCCCTTCAACGTCATCGGCAAAGCGGAATTCCGTCCCGGTGACAGCATCCGCATCACGAATGTGCAACGCGCCGACGACTTCCTCACCGTCACCGCCGATTACGAGCTCGCCAGCGAGTCGGAGGCCACCATCGCGCTCTACATCACCGCCACAAAAGGCGACGGCAGATCGAAAACCGCCGAGACCCAATCCAAAACCATCACCAAAGGCAAAGGCACCGTCACCCTGCATCACCCCGCCATTAGCGAAGGCATGCCACACATATCGTTCTACCCGCCCAAGGGCGGGCGTGTGTTTGGCGGCGTCTATTTCGGCACCGCAGCCGAAGCGGCTGCCTCGCAGAAGATGGAGTGGAGCATGACGAAAGCCCCCGTTGCACCAAAAAACCCGCTCGCGGCCAAGCTGAAGGCCATCATCCTGCCGCACGTGGCTTTCACCAACGCCACGCTCGAAGAAGCCATCGAATTCATCCGCCTCAAAAGCCGTGATCTCGATAGCGCCACGACGGATGCCGCCCAGAAAGGCGTGAACATCATCCTCAAAGAGTCGGCGCAAAAGACGACAGCAAAGATCACCCTCCATCTCAAAGACGTGCCGCTTGGCGAGCTTCTCCGCTACGTCACCGAACTCAGTCAGACGAAGTTTCAGATGACTCCCTTCGCCATCCTCATCACCGGCATCAGCGAACCGGAGGTGAAACCAGCCACCGCCACTGCCCGTGCAGTTCCTGTAGCCGCGAAGAACGAAATCATCCTGCCGCAGGTCGAGTTCCAGGAGGCCACGCTGGACGAGGCCATCTCCTTCATACGCATCAAGTCACGCGATGCTGATCCTGCCAAACAAGGCGTGAATATCCTCCTCAAGCCAGGTGGGGGTGCCAACGCCAAGATCACGCTCTCCCTCAAAAATGTGCCAGTGAATGAAGCACTGCGCTACATCGCCGAGCTCACGGGGCACAAGCTCAGTGGAGAAGCTGGGACCTACATCATCGCCCCGATGAAATAAGTGTCACCCCAGACGCTATTCACACACGCCCGAAGGCACAGACCTCATTTTTATTCGCGCAGAGTCGCTTCAGATGGAAGTCCTCGCATTGCGATGCGGCATGCTCTTTGAGCTGACGGAGCAGCCCATATTCATCACCACCCTGGAACTTGATCGTGACGACAAAGTTCCGCATGCGGCGGTCTCGCAGCCATTCGAGCAGGAGGTCGATGCTGCGCAGGGGTGCGGCGATCACATCACAGATGAGCCAGTCCACCACCTCTGGCGGCGCAAACTTGAACGCATCTCCTGTCTGGAAGCGCAAACGCGGATTTCGCATCAGATCCTCACGCAGCTCACTGCGATCCAGCGCCGTGACAAAAGCCCCGCGTTGCAGGGCGATGTAGGTCCAGCTCCCCGGAGCCGCGCCGAGATCGACCACGGTCTCTCCCGCCGCGATTTGCTTGCCCAGGCGGAGCTCAGACTCGACCAGCTTCGCAAAGGCTCGCGAAGGGGCATTTTTGTCCTCCGCCCACGGCAGCCAACCTCCGATAAAGGGCGAGATGAGGCCCCGCAGCGCATGTGCATCTGGAGCCCTGCACACAGAGAGCCACCCCGCATCCGGCGCGGTGAGCACTGCCTGCACGAGGGAGGTCTGTGGTGTCAAAATGCTGTCCGCATCCTCCAGTGAGCGCAGCAGATGCCGACGGCGCTTCTTCATGCGCTCCATCAGCGCCGTGCGGATGAGTGCGCAGCGATTCATGCCTGCCCTGCCCTCTCCATACACAGGCCAGAGATGCAGCCGCCACGGCTGCTCATCCGGCAGCACACCCGCCACGGCGTCGATGATGGTATCTGCCCACGCATTGATCGAGGCAGCGCTCACCGCATGCACGTCTGGCAGCACCTGCCGGGCAAAAGCTGCGCAGCGCAGCGCTGCAAGATCGACTTCCGCCATGAGGCCGAGATCTGGCACTACCTGCGTCACGGCAGGGCGCAGCTCCTCCACCAGAGGTTTTTCAAAATCAGGGTCCGAGAGGAAAAGATGCACGATGGTGGCTGGTAGGCCGCGTGAGGCCAGTTTCACTCAAAAATCCACTCCACCATGCTCAACGCCAATTTCCTGGTGCTGAGGAGTGTGACCGATAAAACGACTCAAACTGCCCCCGCGAGCCATTGAAGAGATTCCGATCACAAAAGTGCCGCAGTGAGGAACTACCGCCACTGCGGGTGTAGGCCGCGCCGACTTGTCCGCTGAACTCATGCGCCGCTAGGGCATGCTTTGGCCTGCCAGACACATCACCGCAGTACTGCCACAGCGTCCAATCACCAAACACACGCGGCACACTGAAGGTCACGCTACCAGATGCCCCATCTCCATAGCGCGGAACCCACAGGCCACAGGCACGCAGCGTCTCCTTGTCATGCGAGGAGAGATAACTCAGCTCCCGCGTCTGTTGATTGAATGCAGCCGTGCCAGGCGACGGCACACTGCAATAGAGCAGCGGCCACACACCTGTATGCCCGCGCACCTGCCGCGCTGCCACAGCCAGCCGGTCCCAGGAGACTCGATCCGTGCCCTCATTATCGAGCACCAGCATCACGGGGTGCCCCCAGGTGCCATTGCGGGCGGAGATCGCCCGCACCGTGCTGACAAAGCGGTGGATCTGAGCGGAGAGATTCTCGCTGCGCTTGATGTAGTGATACGCACCCCATTTCAGCCCTGCGGAACGCGCAGGCCCCTCTCTCCGGGCGTAATCATCGTCCGTCTTCGTGCCGCCGCGTGTCGCCCGGTGAATGAGCAGATCCACGCCGATGCGCCGCATCTCGTGGTAGTTGATCACTCCTCCATCCCAGCCGAAATCGACCACATTATTCGAGCATGATCGGGCCTGGCTGATCGTGATCCGCTTCGTCATGATCTCGGATGTGCAGGAAGTGAGTGCCAGTAGGACGGCGAACAGGGCTGGTGGTAGAAATTGCTTCATGGATAGGGGATGAAAATCTGTCCCTTATACAAGCTGCCGCGTTCAGAGCACAAGGCTCTTCTCACTCCACCTTCACGGCCACCATTTTTTCTGCATCACGCGCATAGAGCACGCCAGCGGAGTAGGCCGCATGGCTGCGGTGCCCGCTGCGCAGGATTTGATCTGCCCGCACTCGCTCATACTTCTTCCCGTCTGCCTTGACGATCCAGAGCTCGCCTTTTTCGGTCACGATGAGGAGTTTATCCCCCACACGGATCAGCGTGCCGCCCGGCACTCGATCAGATGACTCCCACTGCACTTTTCCATCCGTAGCGGAGATGCAGCGCAGCACCGCACCGCTCTCCTGCCTGCCATGAAAGCCAAAAACATAGCCCGCATGCGCCACGGGAGTCGAGTAGTGGCAATCCAGCACATCATGCGCCCGCCATGCATTCTCCAGCTTTCGCGTCTGCGCATCCCACTGCCACACACCGCAGCCCACGTCGTAACTGGCGCTAAAAAGCAGCCGCCCCGGCCCACACGGCACAGGAGTAGCCGCATTCACGCTGGCGTCGATGTCTGCACGCAGCGGCTCGTCGGCCAGCACCTTGCCACTGGCTACTTCCAGCAGCGAGATGCCGTTTCGCGTGAAAAAGGCTGCCACGCCCGCATCTCCAGGCATCAGAATGGGTGAGGCATAGCCCGCCTCATGGTCCGTGGCCTTCCAGGCGATCTTACCGCTCTTTGCTTCCAGCGCGATGATGCCTGCACCACCACGCCCACCCACATTCAGCAGCACTTTCCCATCCGCGACCAGGGGCGAGCAGGCCCGGCCAAAAAAGCCCTGCGGCGACTGCAACTCCGCCACCGTGTCATAGGACCAGACTTCCCTGCCATCGGCCAAATCGAGTGCCTGCACGATCCCATCCGCACCGTGAGTGAAAACTAGCCCATCAGCCACACACGGCACCGCACGCGGCCCATCATCAAAGCCAAAGCTATCCCTGTAATTTGTCCCGCGACGATGCACCCACTTCGACTGACCAGTTTTGGCATCCAGAGCCTCCGTCAGCATTTCACCACCCATACGGTGGCACACGATCACCACTCCAGCCGCCACCACAGGACCCGCATAGCCGGACCCCAGGCTTTTTTTCCAAAGCGTCACAGACTCCGCCGCGCCAGACAGCGCCTTTTCATCCTGCGCTGCACCATCACGCCCAGCCCCGAGGTACTGCGGCCAATCCCCGGCGCAAAGCAGACTCACAGAACAAAGGAGAGCGAAAAGTGATTTCATCATACCCACCAGACTGCGCTGGAAGCTCCGAAAGATCAAAAAGACTTTGAGCCTTGAACTTCGCTCCCAAAACCTGAATAAAGACCGCATGCGTCCCTTTCTCCTCCTGCTCTCCCTCACCGCCGCGTCGCTGGCGCAGTCGCCGGGCGTGCCGGTTTACCCAGAAGGACGCGGCAGCAAAGCCGAAGCTGCTTTGATCGAAAAAGCCTCTGCACTGCATGCCGCGAAAAGTCTCCTCACCGAAGCCCAGCGCAGCGCCCAGATGCAGCGAAAGGCCTGCTCCCTCGCCCTTCCCACCGCAGCCACACAGACGCTCTCTGGCCGCGAGCGCTGGCAGCGTGCCCGTGCTGCTCATCTGCGAGTAGGCCATCTCTTCCTCTGCAACAAATGCGATGAATGGCATCTCAATCTCGCAGGCGGCTTTATCATCAGCAGCGACGGCGCTGTGGGCACCTGCGCTCATGTTTTGACAGCACCAGCGCAGTCCAAGGAAAGCTACCTCGTCGCAGCGACCGACATGGACGAAGTGCTACCCGTCAGCGAGATCCTCGCCGTCAATCCTGCCACGGACAGCGCTATCCTGCGGGTGAAGTCCGATATAGCTCTCACTCC
Source organism: Verrucomicrobiaceae bacterium (assembly GCA_016713035.1). NCBI lineage: Bacteria > Pseudomonadati > Verrucomicrobiota > Verrucomicrobiia > Verrucomicrobiales > Verrucomicrobiaceae > Verrucomicrobiaceae bacterium. The sequence goes on along the minus strand of JADJPW010000002.1, from coordinate 854,710 downwards.
CCTGCCCCTCGCTACCGATACCTCACCCGGCGATGACGTGTGGTGCTTCAGCGATCCCTCTGGCGCACGCGGCTACTACAGCGAAGGCATCGTCAGCCGCTTCGTCCAGCGCCCCTTCCTGCGTAAACGCGAGCGTGAACAGGTCAAAGACACCGCCACCGCACAGCAGCGCCCTGTGTGGCTAGAGACCACACTCGACTGGGCTCCTGGATCGAGCGGCAGTGCCCTCATCGACCAATGCGGCAACTGCGTCGGTCATGTCTCCGAAATCCAAGCCGTGCTCGAAAACACACCACCTGCCCGTGCAGCCAAAAAGAAGGACGACACCGCCACCAAAGTCAAAAAAGAGCCCCAGCCCTTCACCCCAGGCACCTACATCGTCTTTCACCACGCCATCGCAGTCGCAGAGCTGCGCAAACTCATTCAAGAGCCCAAGAAGCCATGAAATGCATCGTCATCGGCGGAGGCGGACATGCCCGTGTGCTGCTGGAAACCATCGTCAACTGAGGCCGTCGTGGAAGAATGATCCGCACCTTTCTAACCGCCAAACGCCCATGGAACGCCGCGTTCTTCGTGCTGTGGGTGCTGCTGTTCACGCTGTGTGATGCGCTGCTGCTCCGCGATTCGCCACCGGGACTGCTCGCCGCGGCGGATGCGCTTTCCGCACGCTTTTTGACGCATCTCATCGTGGGTAGCTTGCTGTGGATGGCGCTGCTCGTGTGGGACCGCTGGCCGCTGCGGATCGTCGCCATGGCCACGCCGTTGCTCGTCATCACGAACACTTGGCTCAAACTCTGGTGGGGCAAAGGCATGCAGGAAATGTGGGGCGAGCTCGACATCGGCGGACGGATCGAAATGGAGCGAGCATGGGCTGCTGGCGGAGTCCAAATCACACCTGGAACGGTGCTCGGCATCGCCGCGGTCATTTTGGCCGTGTGGGGCGTTTTTTCGGCCTGTGGGCGTATTTCGCGAAAAAACGGCTGGAGGGTCAGTGTGCTCCAACTCGGCGTTTTGGCCGCCATTTCGTGGATCGTGCTGCAAATCGACCAAGCAGCCGGTTTGAGCCTCAAAAGCCGCGCATGGCTCTGGTGGGAGCGCAAAACCTACTCTCGCCGCATGACCTGGATCGAACCAAAACCGGGCCTCGCTGGATATGCGGTGGAATTTCACAACCCCAAACCCGCGATCACCGCCCAGCAGCTCACACGCAAGCCGGACATCTTCATCTTCATGATCGAGTCGCTGCGTGATGACGCCGTGCGACCCGATGTGATGCCCTTCCTCCACCGCTGGCGTGATCAGGAGTGCCAGCCTCTCGGCGTCACCTGGGCCGCGTCGAACGTGACACATCAGTCCTGGTTCAGCGTGCTCAGTGGCCGCCTGCCGCTATTTTTTTCCGAGGCACGGAAGGAGAAAAAAATGCTCACCCTGCCCGCGCTGCTCAAAGCCAGCGGCTACCGCGTCGAAGCGCGGATGGTGAACGACTTCAACTACATGGACATGGTCGCCACCAACTTCGGCGAGCCACTCGAGGCCGATGTGATGGAGCAGGTCCCTCTCGATTCGCCGGAGAACTTCCACAACGTCCCTGCCCGTGAACAGCGCATGCTCGGAAGGCTCAAACACAGCGTCGAAAGCCGCAGCGCCGGCTCCTTGCTCGCCATCACAGGCCTCGACAGCACTCATTACAAATACCACTGGCCACATACATTCACTCCCCCCATCAGCGACTACGAACAGAGTCCCGTCTTTCCCATGCGGCCGAGCGAAACGGACCGCGTGCTCATCTACAATCGCTTCCTGAACTCTGCCGCGTGGGTGGACACACTACTGGCCGATTTTGTCACCTGGTTAAAAGAAAAAGGTCGCTACGACGACGCCATCCTCATCGTCACCGGCGACCACGGCGAGGAATTCAAAGAACAAGGCAGTTGGTTCCACGGCACGATGCTCAATGAACCGCAAACACGCGTGCCCATCCTCATCAAATGGCCACGCAGCATGACAAAACCGCCCTCACACCCCTGCGCCAGCCACCTCGACCTCACTCCCACGCTGCTCGCCGCACTCGGTGCAGACAAAAAGCTCTACACCAGCCTACCAGGCATCTCTTTACTCGATCCACCACCTCCTGACCGCACCATCGTCATGACCACGCACTTCTGCGGCAAAAATGGCGAGGCTTTGCTCCTCAAACGCGGCGACCACGAAGTCGCCTTTGGCTGGCGTGATTTCTGGCTCCCCGTCGAGCCCCACCACATGTGGCTCGAACGCCAAACCCTAGGCTCAAAGGTTGAAATGCTGCCCTCTATTTTTTCCAAGCTCACACCAGAATGAGCTTGGCAAAAGCGACCGGCTTCGTGTTTGAATGTAGCATGCGTTACGACCCCCCCCCCGGGGCCCCCCCGCGGGCGCCCCCCCGCGGCCCCCCGCCGCGGCCCGCCGGGGGAACCCCGCCGCCCCCCGCGCCCCCCGGCCCCCCCGCGCGCCCCCGGGGGGCGCCCGGGCGCCCCCGCCCCCGCCCGCGCCCCCCCCGCACGGGCGGCCCCGCCCCGCCCCCGCCCAAGCCCCCCCCCCCCCCGGGGGCCCCGCGGGCGCGCCGCCCCCCCCCCCCCCCCGCCCCGCCCCCGGCGCCCCGGCGCCCCGCCCCCCCCCCCGCCCCCTCTCTCCCCCCCCCCCCGGCCGGCCGCGGCGCCCCCCGGCCCCAAACAGGCGTTTCCCCCCCCCCCCCCCCCCCCGCGGGGGGGGGGGGCCCCCCCCCCCCGGGGGGGGGGCCGACCCCCCCCCCCTCGCCCCCCCCCCGCCCCCCCCCCCCCCCCCCCCCCCCCCCCCCCCCCCCGGGGGCCGCCCCCCCCCCCCCCCCCCCCCCCCCCCGGGCCCCCCCCCCCCCCCCCCCCCCCCTGTTTCTGGGCTTGAAAAATGTGGCACTCGCCCGCAGAATGGCGCAGAAACGGAGAGAACTTATGATCGAATCCCCCATGTACGAAATCATCAAGGCCGAGGGCCGCGTCGAAGGCCATGTTGCTGGTCTAGTTGAGGGCCGTGTCGAAGAACGCCGGATCAGCTTGCTAGCGATCCTTGATGAACGCTTCTCGCCTTTGCCTGAAGCGCTTAAGCTCAAGCTTCGCTCCGTCACAGACTACGAAAAGCTAGGCACTTTGGTGACCGCTGCTCTACGCAGCAAGTCACTCACGGAGTTCCAGGAGACACTCTGATTTGCCTCATTCGTAAACCGTCGGATCAGCCAATCCGGCGAGCGCAAATGCCTCAATGCGCTCCACACAGGTGCCGCACTTACCGCAGTGTAGCTCACCGCCTTTGTAGCAGGACCACGTCTTGCCGTAATCCACCCCCAATGCAGAGCCGACCTTGGCGATGCCTGCCTTGTCGAGGTGAATGAATGGGCGCAGTAGCTCCACTGCAGCGTAGGTGCCCTCACGCATCGCAGCGGCCATGGATTGCATGAATGACTCTCGGCAGTCGGGATAGATCGTGTGATCGCCCGCATGGGCCGCGATCACCAGTCCCTGCGCCCCACGGCTCTCCGCGATCCCACAGGCGATGGCTAGCATGACGCCATTGCGAAAGGGCACCACGGTCTTTTTCATGTTCTCGTCCGCGTAGTGCCCCTCTGGCACCTCGCCACCGCTTTTCAGCAGATCGCTGGCAAAAAGCCGGTTCACAAAATCCAGCTCGATCACGTCGTGCGGCAGGCCCATTTCCGCACAGTGCCATGCTGCCAGCGGTAGCTCGCGGTGATTATGCTTCGCTCCGTAATCGAAGCTCACTGCCCCCACCACCTCATGCTCGGCCCGCGCCCAATGCAGCGCTGTCACCGAGTCCATCCCACCAGAGAGCAGCACGAGCGTCTTCATTCCGGTAGGCGGATTTTTTCATCACAATCAGGAAACCGGGCTTCGCATGTGAGCTGGATACCGCCCCGCGCTCCGAATTTCCCACGCACCACCGCCTGCTTCGGCGCACAGGCCTTCACGATGTCATCGAGCACGCGGTTCACGATCGCTTCATTGAACGATGCGTGATTGCGATAGGACGCTAGATAAAACTTCAGCGACTTCGTCTCCACGCACTTCTGATCGGGGATGTAGAGGATTTCTAGATGCGCTGAGTCTGGCTGCCCCGTCACCGGACAGATCGAGCTGAACTCCGGCGCACTGAGGTGAATGCGGTAGTTCCGTCCTGGAGTGCGGTTCGGGAAAGTCTCCAGCACCGCCACATCGGGCGAGGCTGGCAATCGGTTTTCGGAGCGTCCGAGGAGGGTGAGGTCTGTTTCCTGACTCATGGGGCGTCAGTAATGGCTCTTCACGCTCGATTTGCAAACCGCACGATAGCTCCGCCTCGCATTCATCGTCTCCATCTACAATGACTCAGCGCTTTCTCAGCCTTTTTGCCGCACTCACGCTCACCTCTGCACTCCACGCAGCTCCTACACCTGCGCAGATCGAGTTCTTTGAGTCAAAGATACGCCCCATCCTCGCACAGGAGTGCTACGAGTGCCATAGCGAGGCCACCAAGCAGAAAGGCAACCTCGTGCTCGACTCACGCCCCGGCTGGCAACGCGGCGGCGACAATGGTGATGCCATACGGCCCGGTGATCCCGCCAAGTCCCTCCTCCTACGCACCATGCGCTACGAGATCGAGGATCTGCACATGCCGAAAAATGGTGCCAAGCTCGATGAGCAGACCCTCGCCGACTTCGAGCACTGGATCCGTGATGGAGCACCCGATCCACGCGACACCGCCCCCAGCAAAGAACAAGTCGCCAAAGAAACCGACTGGTCCGCCGTGCTCCAGCGCCGGAAGCAATGGTGGGCCTTCGCTCCACTCGCCCCCTACTCACCGGAAAAAACCATCGACAGCTTCATCGATGCCGAGCTCACCAAAAACGGCCTCAAACCCACGCCACACGCTGATGCGGCCACTTTGCATCGGCGCATCTCTTTGGTGCTCACAGGCCTCCCACCTGAGCACTCCGCGATCAAAGACCCCGCCTCAGAAATCGACGCCCTCCTCGCCAGTCCTGCCTATGGCGAAAAATGGGCTCGCCACATGATGGACTGGCTGCGCTACGCTGAGTCCTACGGCTCTGAGGGCGATCCCGCCATCCCCTACGCCTACCGCTACCGCGACTACCTCATCCGCGCCTTCAATGATGACGTGAAATGGCCACAAATGATCAAAGAGGCCATCGCAGGTGATTTACTGCCGCAGCCACGACTCCGGAATGGCATCAACGAAAGCGCCATCGGCCCAGCGCAGCTCCGCATGGTGCTCCACGGCTTCTCCCCCGTCGATACACTCGATGAAATGGTCACCTTCACCGATAACCAGATCGACACCGTCACGAAGGCCTTCCAAGCCCTCACGGTGAGCTGCGCACGCTGCCACAATCATAAATTCGACGCCATCTCCCAGGCCGACTTTTATGCCCTCTACGGCATCTTCACCAGCACGCATCCGGCCGTGATCGACGTGAACGCACCTGGGGCTGGCGAAAAAATTCGTGCTGAAATGCGGGCACTGAAAGCGCAGATCAAAGTCGCCATTCTCAAAGAATCATCCAGCCCAGCAAGCACATCAGACACGTCCGACGCATTCAGATGGCACGGCCTCACTCCCAGCACCGCGGGCGAGCGCTCCCTCACCGAAAAGAGCATCCGCATCTACCCCAGTGGCTTCATTTCGGACACACTCAGTCAAAAAGACCGCAGCGTGCTCTTCTCCGACCGCTTCACCTGCCAAGGCGGCACACTCTGGTTCCGCGTCGCGGGAGGTGGCGGCGTGAAGGCCAAATACGTGGTGCAGAATTACCCACGCACCGGCACCATCCACAAAGCCATCGAGCTGAAGGAGCCCAAGGACGAAAACTTCGCCTGGCGCAGCCTCGATCTCGATTTCTGGAAGGGGGATGAAATCTTCCTCCAGGTCGCCACTAGCGCCGACATGCCTGCGGAGCACAAAGACGGCCCCTCCTGGTTCGCACTGAATCACGCCGTCATCACGCCGGATAAAAACCCACCGCCAGCTCCAAAGCCCTCCACCGCCAGCCCAGAGCAGCTTTTCACCGCCTGGAAAAACAACACGCTCACAGATGCCGATGCAGAGGCGCTCAACACCCTGCTCCAGTCCAAACCACTGCCCCCAGAGGCCACGGCACTCATCCAAAAATACCGCGCACTCCAATCACGCCTACCTGAGCCCACTCGCGTGCCCGGCGTGATCGAAGCAGATGCCAAGGACGCAACCCTCTTCGTCCGTGGCGATCACAAGCAACCTGCCGAAATCATCCCCCGGCGCTTTCTCGATGCCTGGGACGCCACTCCCTTTAAAACCGCACAAAGCGGCCGGCTGGAGCTCGCCCAGCGCATCGCGGACATGCAGAGCAACCCACTCACTGCACGCGTCATCGTGAACCGCCTCTGGCATCACATCTTCGGGCGCGGCATCGTCGCCAGCACGGATAATTTTGGCAAGCTCGGTGAACTTCCCTCAAATCCCGCGCTGCTCGACCATCTCGCCAATGAGTTCATCGCCAGCGGCGGCAGCATCAAGAGCCTGCTGCGTCGTATCTTGAACTCACAGGCCTTCCAGCGCTCCGCAGACACCTCAGAGGTCCAGAATCCGAAATCCGAGATCCTCCTCGCGAGCTGGCCCATCCATCGACTGGAAGCGGAAGCCATCCGTGACTCCATCCTCTCGCTCACTGGCAAACTCGACCGCAAGCTCTTCGGCGAAGCTGTCGGCAGCGGCGAAGAGCGGCGCAGCGTGTATGTGAAAGTCATTCGCAACTCTCTGGATCCCTTGTTGACCACCTTTGATGCACCCGTGCCCTTCAGCACACGCGGCAATCGTGATAGCACCAACGTCCCCGCTCAATCCCTCACCCTCCTCAATGACCCGAACGTCATCCGCTGGTCCAGTGACTGGGCCAAGCGCATGCTCACATCGGACAGCGAGGAGGCCAGCGTTCGTCAAATGTTCCGCGAAGCCTTCGCCCGAGAGCCCGCCGCAGAGGAGGTCACACAAAGCCTCGCCTATCTAAAAGCCATCGAGTCTGAAAATGCCGCTCAGAGCCGCAAACTGGTCTCCCAGCAGCAAAAAGTCGCCCAAATCAGCTCCCAAATCGCCGCCATCCTCGATCCAGCTCGCGAGAAGCTTCAGAGCAAAAAAGCGGCTCCGCAGCCCATTTCCGCCACACCTGCTCCATTGGCCGAATGGCTCTTTGAAGGCGATTTGAAGGATGTACACGGCAAACTCGACCTCAAAGCCGTTGGAGCAGCTCGCGTCGAAAATGGCGCTTTGGTGCTGGATGGTGCCTCCATGGCCAAAAGCGACTCTTTGCCGAAAAAACTACGCACCAAGACATTTGAAGCCTGGGTCATGTTGGACGATTTGAAGCAACAAGGCGGCGGAGTGATTACCGTTCAGGGCAAAGACGGCGGATTGTTCGATTCCATGGTCTTTGGTGAAAAACAAGCCGGCCACTGGGTCGCGGGCAGCAATCACTTTGAGCGCAGTGAACTCTTTGAGGGCCAGGAAGAGACTGAGGCGACTACTCGGCCCATTCATATCGCCATCGTGTATCAACCAGACGGCAGTGTGAGCGGCTACCGCGATGGCAAGCCCTATGGCCGCACTTATCGCAAAGCGCCTGGTGCCACTTTCGAGCCAGAACTCAGTCAAGTGCTCCTCGGCTGCCGACACGGTGCCCCCAGTGGCAATCATGGCCTGCGTGGCCGTATTTTCCGCGCCCGACTTTACGACCGCGCGCTAACCGAACCCGAAATCGCCCAGACTGCCCACATCGAGTCCAGCACCGTGACGGAGGCCGATGATACTCGCCGCACTATCTGAAGAACAACGCCGTGCAATCACCCGCCTGCAAACGGAGCGGGATCACCTCACTCAATCCATGCCCCAAGAACCCGTCGTCGATCCCAAGCTGCAAGCATGGACCAGTCTGGCGCAGTCGCTCATCAACTTGAAGGAGTTCATTTACCTGCGCTAGGCGGCGCATACACCGCAGCGAGCTCACGCAGCAGCTTTTCGAGCTGCGGATAATACGCCGCGTCTCCCAACTCCGCACGGCGAGCATTCAGAGCCTTGATTGCAGACTCCAAGCGGTCTCGGGACTGACGCTGGGCCTCTGTCAGCTTCTTCTCCTCTTCACTGAGCACGAGGACGAGCTGCGCAGCACGCTCTCCATCGGACTTTGCCTCAGCTTTCGAGGTGGTGAAAGCCTCATGCCGCGTGCCGGTGCCATCTCCATTGTCTTCGAGGAGCGCATGCTCCGTGGCGAGGCGTTCCTCGTTTTCATAAAACTGCGCCGCAGCTCGTCCTGCATGCCGAAAAGCCTCCAGCAATGATACCTGGCCATCTTCGTCAAAATCTGCCTCCTTCAGGCCTGTGATGGCCTGGGCGAAGTACTCACCGAAGCGGGCATAAAACACTTCATCCGGGCTTTTCGTCGCGGTGATGATGACGCGGCCCTTTCCAGCCAGTGGGCGCAGGAATCCGCCACTGGATGAGCCAGTGTGAATGAAGACGACTTCCTGCTTCAGCGGCGCGATCCATGCCGCCAGCTCCTTTGCATCAAAGTCTGGCCCCTCCGCATTGAACCGTGCGGAACGACCATCAAAAGTGCCATGACCGATCAGCACCAGCCACAGCGGGCGATCTTTTTTCGCCGCAGCCAGTCGTTTGGCGAGCTGGGCTGTCGTTTCTGCTCCGCGCAGGACTTCTGGCTTCACGTCGCTCTTGGCGCAGGCTGTTTTCCAGGCTTCGAGCTGTGTTTCGAACTTTTGACCATACTCTTTCGTGCCAGCAGTGCCGACGACGAGCAGCACATCCAGATCACGGGCTTGCACCGTCATCGTGAATAACGAACCAAGCGCCAAGCCAACGAGAGTCTTCATCATGCCAGCCCTCCTTTCCGTCGCAGCACCCACTCAGCAAGCAGGAGCATCAAAATGAGGATGAAAACCCACGGCGCATGCCACAGTGGCGTGGAGAGCGTCTGCTCCACTGGCACGCGAATGTGCCGCCGTAGGATGTCTGGGAGCCTAGCGACGTCGTTTAACTTCAGAGCCTGACCACCTGTCTCCTCGGCCATGCGCTTCATGAGCTCGGTGTTGGGCTCCAGCTTGGCAAATTCTGCCGCCAGCGGGTCATGCGTCCAGCCAGTGTGGCGTGTACCCAGAGTGCTGCGCTTTTCTGCATCTTCGACCGTCGCTGTGACACGGTAGTGACCTGGTGCTGCAGAGAAGAACTCGGTCTCGAACAGTCCTGACTCCTTCAGGCTTGGCTCTGCGAAAAGCTGCGATTTGGAGCCATCAGGCAGCGTGACCTCGAATTTCACGAGGGCATCCGTCTGCGGCTTGAAGGCGCGATCACGCAGGCGCAAAATCAGCCTCACCCGCTCGCGATCGGCTGCATCAGGCTCTGCCGTAAAGGCAATGCTATCCGCCACATCGACGACGAGCCAGCGCATGAGCTGACGCCAGAGCCGATCCATATCCTTGTGCGATTCCTCGTTATGCAGCCCCCAGCGCCATAGATCACCGATGAGCACGCTGCCGACCCGCCCTTCACCAAAACGCTGCACCGCAATGGCTGGATGCGTAGCCGCTGCATCACTCACGGTGGCGAGAATACTCGCTCCCGGCTTGATGCTCATGGAGGTATTCACTGCGTGGAATGCCGTCATCGTCGTGAGCCGCTGCTCATCCTCTGCTCTGTCCGTGCGTAGGCGCATCCACGGCTCTAGCCACCCTTCCCGAGTGAGATTGAAGCGTGCATCTGCTACTGGAGAGGCACTGCCTATTTGATCCAGATAGACCGGCAGCATACGACCGATGGGAGTATGCTCATAGCCTCCTTCGCGGAAGCTCTCCTGCCCACCCAGCATCATCAATGCGCCACCGCGCTCACTCACAAAGCGCTCGATGAGATTCATCTGTTCCTGCGTGAAGAAAGCGGCCTCCACATCATCGAGAATGATGGCGCGGAAGTCGGCGAAAAGCTCCTCCGCCGCTTTGGGGAAGCCGTCACTGAGCTCCTTCGCGTCGCGAGTGCCTAGCCGCTGGATCACGGGCTGATCATAGCGCTGCGCCTCCTCGCCCTCTTTGGCTCCAAAACCACGGAAGAGCGGATTCACATTCTCTCCTGCCCGGCCACGCCACTCGAACTTCGGCTCCCGCCTTGCGATGCGAATGAGCGCCGGCATCTGGATGTCCTCGTCTCCTGCGATGGCCCGGCGCAGGAATTTATACTCCCAATTCGGTCGTCCAGAAACATAGAGCACACGGTAGGGGCCGGTGCCGCGATCTGCGGCGAGCAGACGTGTATTGTTGGCCAAAGTGGGCTCATCAGATGCCTCGCCACTGAGTTTCGCCTCATAAAAGGACACTCCAGGCTTTGCGATGGGCACACGCAGGCGCAGAGTTTGTGCGGAACTGCCGCTGAAAGTGATCTTCTCAGTGGCGACGACCTTCTTCTGCTCATCGAGGACTTGTAACATGCCTTTCCCTCTGCCACTCACCCGCGCCGTGATCGTCACCGGCGCATCCTCGAATGGGCTCGTGGCCACGGTCGCATCCTCGATCTTCAGATCGTTTTCCGGTGCCTTTTCGCCTGCGAGCACGGTGAAGACGGGTGCCCCAGTCGGCTCTGCTTTCCACGCAGTGGCATCGGTCGCATTTCCATCGCTGAGGAGGACGACCGCAGCCAGATTCCGGCTACCACTGCGTAGCGTCATCACCGTGCGGCAGAGGTCACTACGCGTGCCATCGAATTTCAACGCACGGAAATGCGGCACGCTCACAGCCTGTGTGCCGACTGTCAGTAAGCGCAGGCGAAAATCCTCCCCCAGAGCATGAATCCAGGCCGCATCTGCATCGCCATGACTGAGTGCGGCCAGCACAGCCTCAGCACGAGATTTCCCGCCACTCTTTTCTACCGCCGAGAGTGAAGCACTGTTGTCCACGATCACGACCACCTCATTTTCGCCCTTTTTCGGCTGAGTGCGTGTCCATTGTGGATCGAGCAGGCACAGAGCCAGCAGTGCAAAGGCAGCCGCCTTGAAAAAGAGTGCTCCAAGACGCCGCCAACCACGCAGAGATGACCGCCGATAACCCCAGATGAGCAACAGCACCGCACACACCCCGATCCCGGCACCGAGCCAGGTGAGTTCGAGGTTTTGCCAAGTGAGGTGCTGCATGGGTGGGTAAAGTTCGATTCCTGAATCCTGATCGTGGGCCGGGATAACGGATATCCGCGCCATAAACTTCTGACCATCTCACAAAGGACTGCTCACAATACCCCAGCAAAGCAGCGCCGCGAAAAGCAGGAGCTGTATCCCGCTCAGGGCCAGGAGGCGATTATGCCCACGGCTGGGCGGCTCCACCAGGATGCGCCACGTGATGAATAGACCGATGGGCAGCGTCAGCAGCGGCAGAGTGAACGCACGCTCCCACCCATGGGCGAACCAATGACAGCCAAAGGCGTGTGCCGCGAGGATGAGCACCACCACCTCCCACCGCGCAAAAGGCACGCCAAATCGAACAGCGAGCGTCCGTTTGTCACTGCGGGTGTCTTCCTCGACATCACGTAAATTATTGATGGCGATGAGTACCGTGCTCAAGCAGCCGATTTGTGCCCCTGCGGCCAATGCATCGAGAAACCACTCACCTGTCTGCACAAAAGCAGTGCCGATCACGGCGATGAAACCGAAGAATAAAATCACAAACAACTCCCCCAGACCGTGGTAGGCCAGGGGCAATGGGCCACCCGTGTAGCCAAAGCAAAAATACAGGGACGGCAGCCCAATGAAGAGAATGGGCATCCCACGAGCCTCGATGAGCGGCAGGGATAACACCGCCGCCAAGACCAACGTGCCCCAAGCCGCTATCCGCATGGTCGAAACACCGATCACGCCTGTCGCCGTCATTCGCTGTGGCCCCAGGCGGGCTCTCGTGTCTGCACCTTTTTGAGCATCCAGCAGGTCATTGAAAAAATTCGTCGCGATCTGCAACGCCAAACAAGCGGCCAGTGTAAAGAAAGCGAGTCGCCAACTCAGGCTGCCGCTGATCCGCTGCGCCAATGCACACCCCACCGCCACCGGAGCCAGGGCGGCTCCGAGCGTCTTCGGCCGAGCGGCGGCGATCCAATCAAAGATGATGCTCATCATAGGCACCGTCATTTATCTCGCAGTTTACAAAAAGTAAGCATAAAAAGAAATCCCCCCCTCCAACTCCGAGCAGGAAGGGCGAACTTTATTGTGCCGCCGTGGTGCTGAGAACCAATTGCCCTTTCCCTCCGGCTCGATACAGGCCTCCGCACCCCATTTATGAGAGTCGAACTCGTCAATACCGGCACGGAACTCCTCCTCGGCGACACTGTGAACACGAATGCCGCCTGGATCGGCCAGCGCCTCGCTGCTCTGGGCATTCAGGTCGCTCGGCAGACCATCGTGCCCGATGGCGCAGTCATCCGTGTCGCCATCGCAGAGGCAGCAGAGCGCTCTGATGTGGTCCTGGTTTCCGGCGGCCTGGGACCTACCAATGACGACCTCACGCGGGAATCCACCGCCGAGCTTCTGAGTCTCCCGCTCGAGCCAGATGAGACCGTTCTCGCCCATCTCACCAACTATTTCGCAAAGCGTGGCAAAGTGCTCAGTGAGTCCAACAAGCGCCAAGCTATGGTCCCACGCGGCGCGGTCGTTTTGCCGAATCCTCTCGGCACCGCACCGGGCCTTTTTTTCCCAGCCTCACTGGGGACACCGCTCGGATGGAATACACACATTTTCCTCCTCCCAGGCCCGCCGCGTGAGCTAAAGCCGATGCTGGAGCACGAAGTGGAGCCCCGTCTCCGCGATTGGTTGCCGGATGGAGCCCTGCGCTGCGTTTTGTATCTGAAAATCACAGGCGTGGGTGAGTCGGAGATCGTCGAGGCGGTGGAAAAAAAGCTCGAGGCCATCCCTGGGCTGGACCTCGGCTACTGCATCCGCAATGGGGATGTCGATGTGCGACTCGCAGGCAGTAAGAGTGCCGTCGATTCAGGCGCGGATATCGTACGGGCAGCTCTGGGAAGTTGCATCGTTTCTGAGGACAGGCGTATCATCGAGGAGGTCATCGTCGGACGCTTGAGTGAGCGGGGGGAAACTCTTTCTACTGCCGAGTCCTGCACGGGCGGCACCATTGCTAGCCGCGTGACCGACATCAGTGGCTCCTCGCGTGTTTTCGGCCACGGTTGGGTCACTTATGCCAATGAGGCGAAGGAGCGGCACCTCGGAGTCGATCCAGACTGCATCGCCACACACGGCGCAGTCAGTGAGCAGGTCGTCCGTGCGATGGCGGAGGGTGCCTTGCGCCAGAGTGGGGCAGATCACGCTCTCGCTGTGACCGGGATCGCCGGCCCGACGGGCGGCACGGAGGAGAAGCCTGTCGGCACTGTGTGGATCGGTTTGGCATCGAAAAATGCCAGCACATGGGCCGTGCGCCGCTTTTACCCAGGAGCGAGAGATCGCTTTAAACTGCTCACTTCCCAGGCTGCGCTCGATTTGCTCCGCCGCCGTCTATTTGACCTGCCTGCGGAAAAATAGCGCCGATTCGTCCATCACGGCGGGCAGCAATCCGCCACACCATCGCCATTGAAGTCGAGCTGCTTTTTCATCTGCTCCAGCGTCTTCGGGCCGATGCCCTTGACTCGTTTTTCCATATCCTCTGCGTCTTTGAATGGGCGCTCTTTGATGATCCGATCGGCGATTTCCGGTCCCACCTCTGCCAGGGTCATGATCTGCTCACGCGTGGCAGAATTGGGATTCACAGGACGAGCCTGACCGCGCCACAGCAAAAAGAGCACCACTAGGACCAGCAGCACCGCGCCACCTATGAGCAGCAGGCGCTGCGTGCGGGCCTCTGCCGCGCTTCGTTGCTTACGTTCTTCGATCAGTTTTTGAATGGCTTCGCTCATAGGATGGAGCGCATCTTTCGACGAGGACGCTCCAAAAATCAAAAACGATCGTTGAGCGCCTCATTTGGGCTCGTAAGGCCGATAGTACTTTTTCGCGCCGAACTCGATGTAGCTATTATCGGCTACTTTGAGATACACAGGCGGCTTGGCGTCTCGCTCGGCGGTCACTGGCTTATACACATGGCAGCGCCCTCCCGACTCGCGTGCTAATTTAAACATGATCGCATCATCGTAGCTCTGAGGCTGCTCCGCACGCCGATAAAGCCCCTCTTCCTGGCCATGAAACTTCAGATTTGGATCATAACGATCATCCTCAGGGCCGAGCACGCTGTAATAAGCCGTATCCCCTAGTGCAGTGGGATACTCCGTCCATTCATAATCCGCAGGATGTAGATGGACTCGCCACGCCAGCACCACCAGCGCGGTGAAAAGCACCGCCCAGGCCAGCAAAAGCCGCCCAGCGGTGTCACGTTGCAGATTTTCACTCATGCTAGGTGGCGGCGATAAATGTCCTCTAGTCGATCGAGCATCACATCGAGACTGTGATGTGTCTCCACCATCACTCGACCCGCCTGGATCATGCGTTGCGTCTCAGTAGGCTGCTCCACAGCCTCGATGATCCGCTTAGCAAATGCCTCAGCATCCCCGATGGGGAAAATGCGACCCGTCTTCCCCTCCTGGATGATTTCTGGGATACCGCCACATTCACTACCAACGACAGCGGTGCCGCAAGCGAGAGCTTGGAGGCCGATCTGCGGCACCCCCTCATGTTTTAGAGAAGGGATGCACAGTACATCGAGTGCACGGAGCACCTCTGGCACATTCTCCAAATGTCCCGTGAAGCGCACCGCATCTTCTACACCATGATGACGAGCCATTTCTGTATAGCGCTCCATGGGAGCACCACCACCGACGACGATGAATTGATAATTCTTCCCCAGGCCACGTAGGAGCCGGATGGTATCAAAAAAGAGAGAATGCCCCTTCCAAGAACGGAGCACCGAAACCATACCGATCACTGGAGGGGCATCTGGCCCGCGCTGCACTGGCAGCTCCGCCCGCGTGCCCTGTGGATGAAATCTCTCCACATCAATGCCTGTGGGCAGTGTGGTGATGTGGTCAGCAGTGAGCTGGAAGATGTCCTGAAAATGGTCGGTGATCTTCTGGCTCGTCGTCAGCACATGATCAGCGAATGTGGTGAACGCATGCCGACTCACCGCAGGATTCGGGTAACTGACGTCGATATGACGACTCCGAATGAGCAGCGGCACACGAGCGATTCGTGCGGCCAGCCCCAGGAGCCATCCATCTCGCGAGCTATGCGGATTGACGATCTCGATGCGATTCTTGTACAGCCATCTCGCCATTTTCATGATGTAAAATGGCAGCAGCGCACGCTGGTCAAAGCGCTGCGCTAGCACTGGAATACCCTCCTTTTCCGCCCGCAGATAAATCTGGCTCTGGGATGGAGCCACCAGAGACACCTGACAGCCGCGCCTCTGAAACCCTCGCAACTCGGCCATCACACGGTGCTCCTGTCCTCCCCAACCGAGGGAGGCTTCCGAGTGAACGATGCGCCAAGGGCGGTGGGAAAAAAACGTTGCGGGCATCGCGTCCCTTTTGCCACACACCACCTGAAATAAAGCAGCTTTTTGGCAAAAAGTTCTCGCTAGGGCCTCATGCTGACTTCATATCCTTCTTTTACTCTTTTCTTTTTCATTGCATGATGTCATCCACCATCGGCATCACCGGTCTCGGTTATGTGGGGCTGCCCCTTAGCCTCCAGTTCGCCCGTTCGTGTAGCACGGTGCTGGGTTTTTATATCGACAGCGTGAAGACGGACGCACTCAATGCAGGTGAAAGTTACATCCTGCACATCCCAGCAGAGGCGGTGAAGGCGCAGCGGAATGCGGGGCGTTTTGCGGCGACGACAGACTTCGCCCGCGTGCAGGAGTGCGAGGCGATTATCATCTGCGTGCCTACACCGCTGGCCAAGCATCGTGATCCTGACCTCACTTATGTTTTGAATACAGGCCGCGCCATCGCCCCGCACCTGCTGCGGGGACAGCTCGTAGTGCTGGAGTCCACGACCTATCCAGGCACCACGGATACAGAGTTGCGTGAGATTTTAGAGAGTGGAAGCGGCCTCAAGGCGGGGGAAGACTTTCACCTAGCCTTTTCACCCGAACGCGAAGATCCCGGTAATCCGCAAAGCGATGTAGCGCACATCCCAAAGATCGTCGGTGGGCTCACTCCAGCCTGCCGGGAGCATGCACTAGCGGTGTATGGCCGTGCGATTCAAACCCTGGTTCCCGTTGAAAGCTGCCGCGTAGCTGAAGCGGTTAAATTGACCGAGAACATCTTCCGCGCGGTCAACATCGCCATGGTGAACGAACTCAAGGTCGTCTATGCGGCCATGGGGATCGACATTTGGGATGTGATTGATGCGGCAAAGACGAAACCTTTTGGATTCATGCCTTTTTACCCCGGTCCAGGTCTGGGCGGGCACTGCATCCCCATCGATCCTTTCTACCTCACCTGGAAAGCCCGCGAGTACGGGCAGGAGACGCGTTTCATCGAGCTAGTGGGTGAAATCAACACCGCCATGCCGGCTTACGTCATCCAACGTGTAGCAGAGGCGCTGGCGGATACGCGGCAGACGATCCGTGGCAGCCGCATCCTCATGATCGGGATCGCCTACAAGGCGAATGTGGATGATGATCGCGAAAGCCCAGCCTACGTGCTGTGGGAAATGCTAGAGAAGCAAGGCGCAGTGGTCGCCTACCATGATCCGCATGTGCCCGTGATCAGACCCTCCCGCGAGCACGCTCACTTCGCAGGCCGCAAAAGCGTCGAATTGACCGCAGATGCCATTACCGGCTACGACCTTGTTTTGGTCGCGACGCACCATCAGGCGGTGGATTGGTCTTTGATCGCCCAAAAGGCCAAAATCGTGGTCGATAGCCGCAACGCACTCGGCAAGGCCATGAAAGGCCAAAAGCACTACTACAAAGCATGAAGGTACTCGTTACCGGCGGAGCCGGATTCATCGGTTCACACATCACAGAGGCGCTTTGCCGTCGCGGAGCTAGCGTTATCGTCCTGGACAATTTGAGCCTCGGAAATGCTGCAAATCTCGCCTGGAAGCAGCCAGGGGACCAGATCGACCTCGTCGAAGGAGACATCCGAGATACGGCACTGCTTGCGAAGCTCATGCCCGGTGTGGACTGGGTCTTTCACCAAGGTGCGCTGCCTTCCGTGCCACGCAGCGTAGCCTCGCCACATGAAAGCAATGACCACAACCTCCAAGGCACTCTCAATGTCCTGATCGCTGCCCGTGATGCTAATGTGAAGCGACTGATGTTTGCGTCCTCATCCTCCATTTACGGAAACTCCGACGCTCCAGCAAAAGTCGAGACACTACCGCCAGCACCACTGTCCCCGTATGCTTTGCAAAAATACGGAGGTGAGCGCTATGCCCAGCTTTTCTACCAGCTCTACGGCTTTGAGACCGTGGCGCTACGTTACTTCAACATCTTCGGTCCTCGGCAGGCCTTTGATTCGCCCTACTCCGGCGTGATCGCGAAATTTTGCACGCTGATGCTCCAGGGCAAAGCACCAATCATCTTCGGTGATGGCTCCCAAGGTCGCGACTTCACCTACGTGACAAATGCCGTGAGCGCGAACCTGCTCGCGGCCGAAGCTCCGGCGGAGAAAGCAGCGGGTAAGATCTTCAATGTAGCTACGGGCCGTAGCATTGGCCTTTTGAAGCTGGTCGAGGACCTCAATGCTCTGACTGGGCAGCAATTGAAGCCTGAATTCCATCCCGCACGCATGGGTGACATCCTACATTCACTGGCAGACATCCGCGCAGCACATGAGGCACTGGGCTACAAGGTCACAGTGAGCTGGGAAGAAGGCCTGGCACGCACCTTGGAGTTTTATCGCCAGCAAGGTTGATTTTGACTCCGGCCCTACCTTTGGGTGCCCACCACCTCTGTGCCTGCCGCCCTGGCGTGAGTTGCGCGTTTTTCTTTCTTGCCGAAAGTGCAGACCTCGGAACAAGATGCGCACTGAAATGCAGTCCCCCTCCCTTTCCGTCTTGCGCCTCCTCGCTGCCGCCGCAGTCGCCGCCGCCGCGCTCACTTCCTGCTCATCGCCACAGATCGGCGAGGACGTCACCGCCCAGGGATACTGGATCGGCGACCGCGTCAGTGGCAGCCCCAAGATCGTCATCGACCTGAGTCGCCAAATCGTCCGCTACTACAAAGGTGGCACCCTCGTCGGCGCGGCACCCATTTCATCCGGGCGGGAGGGGCACGGCACCGTCCGAGGCACCTATCGCATCATGGAAAAGGACGCCGATCACCGCTCCTCACTCTACGGCTCCTTTGTCACACCAGATGGACGCATCGTGGAGAGTGATGTCGATGTGCGCAGCGATGTACCACCTCCAGGCACCCGCTTTCTCGGTGCCAGCATGCGCAGCTTCATGCGTGTCACAGGAGCCATCGGCATGCATGAGGGCTACCTACCCGGTTATCCGGCCTCCCATGGCTGCATCCGCCTGCCCTCACGAATGGCCGCCATTTTTTACCATGCCACACCTCATGGCACCCCAGTGGAGATCATCGGCGATCCACCAGACGGCCATCTCACCACCTACCTGCCCGTCCCCCAAAAACTACGGCCAGAAGACATCGTCCTCGCGCCCAGCGATGATAGCACAGCCCATCTAGCCCGCGGCCGAGTCGCACTCGGAGAGCCCGCACCACCACCCGCGCCGAAAAAGACCCAAATCGCAGCCACCAAGCCCGACACCACCACCACCAACACCCCCTCCATCTGGAGTGGCCTCCTCGGAGGCACCACCTCCTCCGAAGCAAAAGAAAAAACTGCGCCAGCCAGCCCTACAGGCACACGCTACCTTGGAAGCCCAGATCCCAAGCCGATCAGCATAGCCTCCGCACCAGCCACGCCGCGATTCGGCACAATTCCCCCTCCACCACCAAAAGCCGCCGCCCCAGCCCCACTCCCAGCAGCAGCCCCCGAGCCGCAGCTCATCACCTACAAGCCGCTCGCCAGTCTCGCATCCCAATCCGGCTCCAGCAGCAGTTCCACCTGGTTCGGCAGCCCCCAAAAGACCACTCCGAAAGCCCCCAAGCCCGCCAAAGTCCCCAAAGTCACCGTCAAAAAAGCCATTCCCGCCCCACGCGGACAGACCTACTTCCTCCCTGGCTACAACTGACCCAGGCAATCTGTGCCATCCAACAAGCCGCACAGCCCCTCACTTGAGCTTGGATAATTTTACCGTCAGCGCCTCTGTCTGCTGCCGTGGCGTGAAAAGCGCTGTCTCAAACGGCTCATAGCCCTCCGCGCTGATGCGCAGCTTGTGCTCAAAGCGCATCCACTCGCTATCGAGCGTGAATTGTCCATCATGGAAGGTCTGTATATCCCGATCCAGCCAATAAATGTCCGACGAGTTCCGCCCGGAGTCGCCGGGAGTGACTTGGAAGGTATTCAGCGGCAGTCCCGTCTCTACATCCACCACCGTGCCAGTGAAACGCAGCGCCGGACGCAGCACCACCGTGTGCTCCTTGGCACCAGCGACGAGCGGCAGGTCACGCAGCACTCGATCCGAACTCAGCAAAGTCCACTTCACGGTATCCGGTGGTGCTCCAGCCCATTCTAGGCGGCCTTCAACATCGGTAACGCCCTCAAACCATAGCGTGCGCTTCTCTTGCCAGCGATCCGCGATCATGCGCACGCCAGACATCGGCTTGCCGGCCTCATTGACCACCTTGGCTTTGAAAACCGCAGCGGGCTGCAACGTGACCACCACCAGTCTTTTCACCGACTCGGCATTCACATCGAGCTCCACCATCTGCGGTGCAAATCCGGGTGCCTCGAAGGTGAACCACTCTTTACCGGCCTCGTGCATCAGCACCGCGAAACGGCCAGTGGCATCGGTTTTCGCGTTTGGCTCATCAAAGCGGCCATTTTTGTCTTCCGTGATAGTCACCGAGCAGTTCGGAATCGGCTTACCATTCGTATCCGAGATCACGCCGCCCACTTCTAGGCCATCGGATTTCAAGACAATGCGACTGGTGCCATCCCGCAGCGATTCCAAAGGCTGACCGCTCGCCATTTCATAGCCGATGGATACCCGCTTGTATTTCGGATGCTCCACCCGAATGCTCAATCCGCTCAAATCCTCCGGGAATCCTTTCATCGACCATTTCCCCTGCGCATCTGTGGCAGTGTAGCGATCCGTGTTTGCATGAATGTCCGCAAAGACGCCCCAAGTCCTTTCACCGCCAGTGTGAAAGATGAATACTTTGGCTCCCTGTACCGGCTTGCCCGCTACATCGGCAATTATGCCCCCAATCGGCTTCCCGGCCGGAAAGAGCTTCGTTTCATAGGTTTCCGGCAGATTCAGCGGATCGCCGTAGCGACGCCATTGCACGGACTGCATCACAAAACCCGGCTTCATGCCCCAGTAGCGCAAATATCTGACTTCATCCTTCGGGAGCGGGAGGCGCAGCACGCCATTGGCATCGCTGATAAGCTCGGTGCGCTCTGCTTGGTTAATAGCAAAATGCACCTTCACCTCCGGCACCGATTTTCCCGTCTTCGCATGAACAAACCGCGCTTCCAGCCACTCGCCGTGTCGGTGCACACCGTCTTTGGAGACAAAGTGTGAGTCTGCTTTCTCGGGAGGAGCCAGCATCACAGGCGGAATGCTAGGAATCGTCTCGATCGAATTCACCTGTCGCGTGTAGGTGTCCAAACCATCGCTAGAGTGATTTTTTTGCTCTCTGCGGGCAGGATAAGGCGTGCCGTCATTTAGCGATCCCCACGCGAGAACCGACCATTCACTTGAATACGGCTCGGGGCGATTGGGGAATGTTTCACGATACAGAACCAGCCCACGCTTTTCCGTGTCGATTTCCCAAAGCTCGTTTTTGGGATGCTGGCTGGCTCTGCGTTCGATCTGGATGCGACCTTCTGTTTCGCGAATGAGAAAGCTCGAAAGAGAAAATTTTTTGCTGCCGCTGGACTTCATTTGCTGCAAGGAGATCAACAGCTCGCGGCTATTTGAACCGCTCTCCCAAAACGAGAAAAATGCAAAGCTGGGATCTTTGCTGAAGCGAACTTCATCGGTTTCAGTGCCTTCATAGCTCCAGCCTCGCAGGCCATCCGTGGCCTCGGTTTCGTCTTTGATATACCAGGGAGCAGCACCCGCATTCCATTCAGTGACGCGGGGGCGATATTCTGCCCGAGATTGCTTGGCTGGCGCATCCACCCATGCCTCGATCACGCTGGGACGTGGGCTGCTTTTCGGTTCTTTGCCTTCGACGCTCCAGGACTCAGTGAGCTTCACATGCACGCGGGCGAGTTTTGTTACTTGAGTCTCCAGAATGGCCAGCGCACGCTCGACGAGGGCTTTTTCTGCCTCCGTGAGCGGATCGGTTGGTTTTTCCTTCTGATAAACATGCCGCACTTCCACGCCTGCGGCCATCACAGCGGCGAATCCGACCAAAAGAAGAGCAAATCGGGCTTTGAAGTCAAAAACGCTGGATCGGCCCACGCCGCGCAAAAGCGACTTTACGCGATTTTTTACGCCTCCGCGTCCCAGCATAGCCACACCGGCCGCAGGTGTTCCCAGCTCACTGCCAGCAGCAATCTCTACCAGTACCTGAGCGTAATCCGTGGCGGTTATGTTTTGCTGTAATGCACTCTCATCCGCGCTCAGCTCGGCCTCGGCAGTCAGGCGGCTCAGTGCTAGCCAAGCGAGCGGATTCCACCACCAAACAGCGGTGGTGAACCAGCCGAGCCACTGCCACGTGGCATCATGCCGTGCGTGATGCGCCATCTCATGCAGGACTACGGCACGCAGTTTCGCCACATGCCACTGCGCCGCTTCAGTTGGCAGCCAAATTTGTGCTTTTCGCCAGCCTGTAACCACAGGTGACATCAATCCGCGCACCAATCGATGCTCCGTGCCATTCAAGAACTCCTCTGAATGCCGCCGCAGCCAAAAATGGCCGCACATAGCCCGAAACACCCGCCACGCGAGCAGGAGCAACGCCACGCTCCACCAGACGTGGAAGACACGTTCCTCGATCTCGATCATCCAGCCTTTCCGCATCGCCGTGAGCGGCACGGCTATCTCGTTTGCATCACGATACGCGAGCAGCGGTGCCAGCGGCAAAATGACCGGCGGCTGTGTCGCTGTCTCGTTGCCCAAGATGTCGAGGGATTGCGCTTGTTTGACCGTCTGCGACATCAGGCGTGTCGGATAGACATGCACATCCATGCGCCAAGAATCTAGCCATGATGGAGCTAGGCCCCAGAGCAACACGCCGAGCAAGGAAGCGACACAGGCACGCCATGCCCAAAGCCGAGCGAGCGCGGGCTTACGCCGCATCACGACGGTGAGGCCGAGAGTGAAGACCACGATGGCGCTGCTTTTCAGTGCAGCGCTGAGCAGGAAAGTCAGTGCCGGATAAGTGAGGCCGCCGATCAGCCAAGTGTGGATGAAAGTGTAGAAGGGGTTCATTTTTCGCGGGCCTCCTGGATGAGTTTCATGAGTTCATCGGCTTCCTCTTTGGAGAGTTTGGATTTACGGTCGCCGAGCAGCGCCATGGCGGCTGCGCCGACGGAGTTGGAGAAAAAATCATGCACCATTTGGTGCAGCGCCTTCACGCGTGCTTTCTCGGCTGGCATGGGCAGCGTGTACTCGTCGGTGCGGCCATTGAGCGTCTTCACGAGCAGCTCCTTCTCGATCAGCAGTCGCAGGATCGACCTCACCGCCGAATACGTCGGCGCATCAGGCAAGTCCTCTTCGATTTCGCGGGCGGTGGCCGTGCCACGCCGCATGACGATTTCCAGCACCTGGCGTTCCCGCCGGCTGACATTTTTGGAGGCTTTGCTGTCCCACATAGATGTGTTGAATTATCAACACATAGAAAAACCGTCAAGGACTATGTGTTGATATTTCAACACAAGGCCGCTTCGGCCCAACCTACCATAAACACGGCTTACTGTTGCTGCACGTTGACGACAAGCGGCGGCCTCTGGTCGCACTCACAGGCCTCTGAGGAGGGTGCGTTTTATTGTTCCCTACGGCGCAGCACTGCGATCCAGCGGTCCACGGATTTGCCGGGGGCATCTTGGAGGGCGCGGCTGGCTTTGTTGCGCTTGTTGCTGACGACTTCCATGCCCAGAGCCTCTAGGGCACGTAGGGCGAGTCGGTGCTCGACATCAAAGTAGCTGGTGATGACGAGCATGCCGTCTGGACGCAGCTTGGCGATGCCTTGGTCGAAGATTTTTTTCCACAGGTCCTGTCCGTGCCAGAAATTCTGGTGGCGCAGGAAGACTAGATTGAAGTCGTCGCCGATTTCTTTGTGGCGGCTGATCTGGGTGGCATCTTCGATGAGGAACTCGGCTGGCAGGCTGGCGTGGTTTTCCCGTGCCTGGCGGATTTCGCGGATGCGGATGTCTGCGCCCACCATCTGCACTGCGCCGCCTTGCGCGAGCTCGCTGCCGGTCTGGATGAGTGTCTCTGCCTCGTCACAGCGGCCACAGGCGAGATTGAGGATGCGCATGTCTTGGCGCTGAGCGGGCACATGTGGCTCTAGCGACTCGCGCAACATCGTGCGTAGCCGTGCTAGATCCTGCTGGATGCTGTTGGCCGGAGTGATGAGGGGGGAGTCGTGCATGCGAGGGGGGGATTTTAAGACGCAAGCGCTGCTCCTATGCAAGGCTCTCGTGCATGGTTTCTGGTGGTGCGTAGATACGGGATAGAATCGGGGCTAGCAGATCGTAATTTCGCCCCCCCCCAAACTATTAATCGTCTCGCAGCTCGGCTGCGCGGCCTTGTTGCTGCATGGTTTTCCCCTCACTTTCCCGCCCATTTCGATCCGCCGCTTTGCTCGCGGTGGTCTGTGTGGCGGTGTGCAGCTGCACAGGTGCAAAATACCGCTCCTGGGCCGATAAGGAGGTCTTTAGCCTGCTGAAGAAAAAGACCAGCAAGGTACCGAACTCTGGTCAGCACCTGATGGACATCACCCCACCGCCGCCAGCGAATATGGCGAAGCTGACGAAGAACAGCAAAACCGTCGATTTCCTGGGCGAGCGTGCCAACGTGGAGAAAGATGCCCGCGTCATCTCGCTGGCAGATGCGCTGGATTTCGCGGTGCATCGGAATCGGGGCTACCTTTTGCAAAAGGAGGTCGTGTATCTCGCCGCGCTGGATCTGACTCTCACACGGCAAAATTACACGCCGATCTTCAGCGGCGGCGGTGCTAGCACGCTCGACCGTTCCAAAGTCACCAATGGGGTCAATACGCTGGTGAATACGGGCACGCTGACCACCAGTGGCGATTTCGGCCTGGGGATGCTCACACGCACGGGGGCACGATTGGCGGCGGATTTGACGACGGACTTTGTGCGCTTCATCACCGGGGGACTCGACTCGGGGAATTCACGGCTCGCTTTCACCCTGACGCAGCCGCTCCTGCGAGGTGGCGGCTATCTTGCCGCTTCGGAGGCGCTGACACAGGGCGAGCGCTCCGTTCTTTATGCCATCCGCGCCTTCACGCAGCAAAGAAAGGCCTTCGCCGTGGATGTGGCCACGCAGTATTTCCGTGCTATTCAGAGCCGCGAGACAGCAAAGAATGCGCACCTCGGTTTCCTGAGCTTCAATAACACGGTGGAGCGGCAAAAAACGATGATCGCCAATGGCCAGGGCACCTATTCCTCGCTCGGTCAGCTCCTGCAGGCACAGCTCAATTTTGAGCGCATCTGGATTAACGCCATCCGCAACTACGAGCAGCAGCTTGATGACCTAAAGATCACTCTGGGCCTGCCAGTGACGGAGCGCATCGTCCTGAACTACAAGGACCTGGACTCGCTCCAGATCCTGCCTCCACCCGGCACGCTCGATGAGGCACTCCAGACGGCCCTCACGACGAGGCTCGACCTTTGGAATCAACGCGACCGTGTGGAGGATACCACGCGGAAGATCCTCATCGCCAAACAGGATACACTACCAGGGCTCAATATCATAGCCTCCCAGCGCACCCTTGATGATCCGAACCGCAATGACTTCCAGCTCCAGACCGGCAATCGCGGGGCCACCGTGGGTCTCACCAGTGACTTCAATCTCAATCTCAAACCCGAGCGCAACAACCTCCGCGCCGCCATGATCGCTGAGCAGCGTGCCCGCCGTGAACTCGAGCTCGCCGAGGAACAAATCCGCAACGACGTGCGCACCCGCTGGCGTGACTTGGAAGTAGCACGCAAGCAGTACGAGTTCGCCCTCAAGGGCATGGAGATCAGCCAGCGCCGCCTACAGGCGGAAGAGGAATTCACCGCTGTCGGCCAAGGCACCGCACGCGACCTCGTCGAGGCCCAGCGTGACATAAATACGAGCCGCGATCTCATGGTCTCCACCCGCATCAATCATAATCTCGCCCGACTTCAGCTATGGCGGGACATGGGAGTTCTCTTTATTGAGAAAGATGGTTCATGGGTGGACGTATTAAAACGCGAGAAACCCAAGGGAAAATGATGAAGAAAGGAAAAACCATAACCTGGATCACACTCGCCGCCCTCAGTGCGGCGGCTGTTTACATGGGGTGGACGTGGTTCTTCCCCTCCACGGCGGGTGTCGCAGATATCCCTACACGCCCTGTCGAGCGTGGAGACCTCCTCATCAATGTGCTCCAGGGCGGTGAAATCCGCGCCCTCCAGAATCTCGAGATCAAATCCGAGATCGAAATCCCCACCAAAATCCTCTCCCTCATCCCCGAAGGCTACCTTATCACTGACGAGGATGTCAAAAGCAGCAAAGTCCTCGTCGAGCTCGATGACACCGAGGTCAAACAGCGCATCCAGACACACGAGATCGAATTCCAAACGACTGTCTCAAACTACATCGACGCCGATCAGGCCCGTGAAATCCAAAAGAGTGAAAACCAGAGCCTCGTCCGTGCTACCAAAGAGCTCGCCATCTTTGCACTCATGGATTTTGAGAAATACCTCGGGCGAGAAGTGACCGCCGCGATCCTCCAAAAAGCAGGATTGCCCAAAAACGCCGCTGACTTTGAAAAATACGCCGCCGTGCTCGAAACCCAGGCAGATACACCCGTCGATCCAGACGCTGGCAAACCCAAAACTGCCGCCAAATCCACCCCTGCACCCGCGCTCAAGCCCACCAGCACGATCATCGACTTCAGTGCATTCCTAGACTCCAAAACGGCTGGCGACGGTGAGGCCCAGCAGAAGCTCCGCCAGCTCGGTGACGAGCTACTCGTGCGCAAATCTGAGCTGGCCGTCGCACAACAAAAAGTGGAGGCCTCCACCCGCCTCAACTCCCGCGGCTACATCACCAAAGCCCAACTCGAAAACGATCAGGTCACTTATGAAAAAGTAGCTCTCTCCGTGAAGACCGCAGAGACCAATCTGCACCTCTTCAAAAACTACGAGTTCAACAAACAGTGCTCCACCCTCATCTCCGCCTACCGCGAGGACATCAACAAGCTCCAACGCACCATCCGTGAAAATCGCAGCCGCATGGCACAATCCGAAACACGCTTCAACACGGCCAAGCGCCGCCATGAGATGGAAATCGCCCAGCGTGATGACTTGGAGCGCCAGCTCAAGGCCTGCGTCATCAAAGCCACTCAACCAGGCCTCGTCGCCTACGGTGATCTCAATGCCTCCTCCTCCTACAACTACAACAACAGCATCGAAGAAGGCATCAGCGTCCGCTTCCGCCAGACCATCCTCACCATACCGGATATGAGCCAGATGGGCGTCAAAGTGAACATCCACGAATCCCAAGTCAAAAAAGTCCACATCGGCCAACCAGTGCTCGTCCGAGTCGATGCAGAGCCCGGAAAAGTGCTCCAAGGCAAAGTCGCCGAGCTCGCCATTCTCCCAGACAGCAGCAGCAGCCGCTACACGCCCAATTTGAAGGTCTATCCCGCCACCATGCATATCGAGGGCTTTCACCCATGGCTCAAGCCTGGCATGAACGCCAAAGTCGAAATCATCATCAACCAGCTCGCGGATGTGCTCTACGTCCCCGTGCAGTCCATCGAAGTGGACCAAGACGACAAACATTACTGCTACGTCAGTGCGGATGGTGCCCTGCAACGCCGCGCCATCACCACTGGCCAGTTCAACGAAGAATTCATCGAGGTGCGTGATGGACTACAACCCGGAGAAAACGTCGCCATTTCACTGCCGAAAAAAGCCGAAATCGACAGCCCAGCCAGCCTCCCCGCCGCAGGTGGAAAATCCGCCCCGGAGACCAAAAAAGCCAAAAAGGATAAAAACATCGCCGCCAGCGCTGTGAAGCCCACAGCCAAAGAAAGCGGCACTGCAACCGGGGGCGAGTAATTCTCCTCTCCAAGCCGAAAAAGATGCCGCAAGGCCGCAAAGCGGCTCGTAGGCGCACAATCACATCACCAGCGCCGCGACGCATGCCGTGCAGTAACACGCCAGCAAGCCCCCAAGCATCGCTTTAAGGCCAAGCTGGGCCAGTTCTCCACGCCGCTCTGGCACGAGCGCCCCGATCCCACCGATCTGGATGGCAATGCTGGCGAAATTGGCAAACCCACACAGCGCATAAGTGGCGATATGCGCACTGCGAGGCTGTAGGGACGCACTTTTCACCGAATCCGCGAGATGCATGTATGCCATGAACTCATTCAGCACCACTCGCTCGCCCAAAAGAGCACCCACGCGGTTACAATCCTCCCACGGCACCCCCATCAACCAGGCGCAAGGTGCATTGATCCAACTGAGCAAAAGCATGAGTGGCTGAGGCACATCTTGGCCGAAGATCCGCAGGCCTAGCGAGAGCAGGTAATTCCCCAAGGCCACGATGGCGACAAACGCGACCAACATGGCAAGGACATTGATGGCCAGCCGCATGCCATCCGCCGTGCCATGACACAATGCATCCAGACTATTGACCGTCTCACGCTCGATAGGGCGCTGCGCACCCGCGGCAGTCTCGCTCGCCTCCGTTTCGGGAAGGAGAATCTTTGCCATCATGATCGCTGCTGGTGCAGACATCACAGATGCCGTGAGCAAGTGCCCGGCAGACACGCCAAAGGAGACATACGCCGCCAACACGCCTCCTGCGATGGTCGCCATGCCACCTACCATCAGGCACATCAGCTCACTACGTGTCATGCCAGCGAGGTAGGGCTTGATAACCAAAGGGGCCTCCGTTTGGCCCATGAAAATATTCGCAGCAGCAGCCAAGGTTTCACTACCGCTCGTCCCCATGATCCGGCGCATCACCCATGCAGCGGCACTCACGACACGCTGAAGCACACCGAGGTGGTAAAGCAGTGAGGATAAGGCAGAAACAAGGATGATGCTGCCCAGAATGATGAGTGCGACGACCGGCTGATCCGTTTTCCCAAAGACGAACTCGATCCCCTCATCCGCAAAACCCAGTAAACGACGGAAAGCGCGGTCCAGAAACTCAAAGAGCCCCTTCCCTGCATCCGTGCGCAAAATAAGCAGCCCCAGAATGAACTGAAGCGCCACCCCAGTGCAGACCACACGCCATGGGAACAAGCGCCGCGCCTCAGAGCACCCCCACGCCGGCCCCGATGAAGATGACGAGCCCCAAAAGACTGATGTATTGATCCATGGACGAGGAGGCTAGACCAAGCCGCATGCGCTGCAATGAACAAACGGGGTGAAAGCACCTCGTCAGGACAGAAAGAAAAAGCGGAGCCTATGAGGGCTCCGCTTGGTGACTTTGTTGGGAGGAGGAAATCAGCCCTGAAAGGGTTATTTCTTCTTTGGCGCGGCCTTTTTCTTAGCTGGGGCTTTCTTCTCCTTTTTGGGAGCGTCGGCCAGCTTGACGTTGGAGATAGCCAGGGGTGCTTCCTTCTCTTGGAAGCCGCCTTGCTGGTTCTGCTGCGTCGGCTTGACAGCCTTTTTGATCATGTTGACGCCTTCGACCAGAACGCGGCCTTTAGCAGGAGCACACGCAGGACGGTGCCCTGGCTGCCTTTATGCTCGCCGGTGATGACGGTGACGGTGTCGCCTTTTTTGACGTGGGTTTTCATGAGTAAAATTAGAGCACTTCGGGGGCCAGGGAGACGATCTTCATGAAGTTCTTATCGCGCAATTCACGGGCGACAGGGCCGAAGATACGTGTGCCCTTGGGGTTGTTGTCCTTGTCGATGACGACGATGGCGTTTTTGTCAAAACGGAGGATGGAGCCGTCATTGCGGCGGATCGGGTGCGCAGTGCGCACGACGACAGCACGAATGACTTCACCCTTCTTTACAGCAGCAGTCGGCGTAGATTCGCGGACGTGAGCCGTGATGATGTCGCCGACAAAGGCGAAACGGGTGTTTTTCTTGCCGAGCACGCCGATCATTTCGGCCATGCGAGCGCCGGTATTGTCGGCGATCGGGATTTCGGATTCCATTTGAAGCATAAGGTCGGTCCTCCGTGGGTTGGGTGGTTATTGAGATGATTAGTGCTTGAGCACCTCGGCCAGATTCCAGCGCTTGAGCTTGGAAAGAGGGCGGGTTTCGCTGATGAGGACTTTGTCGCCTTCTTTGGCTTCGGACTTTTCGTCGTGAGCGTAGAATTTGGAAGTCTTGCGGACGATCTTTTTGAAGCGTGGGTGGGGAACACGACGCTCGACTTCGACCACGATGGTCTTGGTCATTTTGGCGGAAGTGACGACGCCAACGCGCGTTTTCTGCACGGGCTTCTTGTCGGTAGGGGCGGTTGCGGTAGTGGCCTCGCTCATGGTTTCAGGTGAAAGGGGTGTTTAGAGGCGGATTAAGCGGCTTTCTGGGCCGTTGCGGCCTGGGAGCGCTGGGTGATGATGGTTTCGATACGAGCGATCTCACGGCGGATGTGCTTGAGACGTGCTGGATTTTCAAGCTGGCCGCTCTGCTGCTGAATGCGCAGGTTCAGGGCTTCTTGCTTGAGCTCACGGCGGCGGGCAGAAAGCTCTTCGACGCTGGATTCACGGAGTTCTTTGATTTTCATGACGTTTTCTCGGTTCGCGGGTTCGCTGGGCGCCGTTTCTTATTTGTGGAGGGATTCGCGGGTGACAAAGCGGCTGCGGATGCCGATCTTGTTGGCTGCGAGGCGGCAGGCTTCGCGGGCGGTTGCTTCATTGACGCCGGAGATTTCAAACATCATATGGCCTGGGAGCACCACTGCGACCCAGAACTCTGGAGCGCCTTTACCTTTACCCATTCGGACTTCTGGTGGGCGCTGGGTGACTGGCTTGTGTGGGAAGATGCGGATGAAGACCTTACCTTTACGCTTGAGGAAGCGGGTGAGGGCCACACGGCAGGCTTCGATCTGGTTGTTTTTGATCCAGCCGCGATCAAGAAGCTGCAAACCGTAGTCGCCGAAGTCGAGCTTGTTGCCGCTGGTGGCATTGCCAGCGCGGTTGCCGCGCTGCTGCTTGCGGTATTTGGTTCTGCTGGGGAGTAAGGCCATGGAAGTCTAAATTGGAGATTTGAAATTTGGATTGGGTAATCAGGCGGCAGCAGGTGCTGCAGCTTCGGCAGGAGCGGCTTCTGGGCCGGCTTGCGGGGCTCCACGGCCACGTTGGCCGCCACGGGCACCAGCGCCACCACGGGGGCCGACTCCGCCAGGGCCGTCGTTACGGTCACGGCGTGGGCGGCGCTCTTCACGTGGACGAGCGTTTTCGGATGCATTGCCACGGTTGAGCCAGACTTTACAGCCGATGATGCCGTACACGGTGCGTGCTTCAGCAAAACCATAGTCGATCGGGATACGCAGGGTCTGAAGGGGCACTTTACCCTGGCGATACCACTCTGCGCGGGCGATGTCAGCACCACCAAGACGGCCAGCGACGCGGATTCGGATACCATCGGCACCCATATCCATGGCGGTCTGCACAGCACGCTTCATGGCACGGCGGAAAGAAATACGACGCTCAAGCTGCACGGTGACGGCCTCAGCAACGAGCTGGGCATCGAGTTCTGGTTGCTTGATTTCGAAGATGTCGATCTTGACCTGTCGGCCACCGCACATTTCGGAAATCTTTTGGCTCATGACCTCGATTTCTTGGCCTTTACGACCAATGACGAGACCTGGGCGTGCGCTATGCAGCGTCACGCGGACCTGATTCCAAGCACGTTCGATGACGATTTTGGAGAGAGCGGCCTGCATCAGCTTTTCCTTGAGGTAAGTGCGGATGGCGATGTCGCTGTGAAGGGAATCGGCGAACTCCTTCTTAGGAGCATACCACTTGGAGCGCCAGTCTTTGGTGACGGCGAGGCGGAAACCGATTGGATTAACTTTCTGGCCCATAAGGTGCGTATCGAGGTGTTAAGTGACGAGAGGGATTATTCGGCGGATTTTTTGGCGGCCTTTTTGCGGGCCGGTCTTGCGGCTTTGGAGCTTTCTTCAGCCTTTTCTTCGGGTTTTGCGCCGATGATGACTGTGATGTGGCTCATGCGCTTTTTGATGGCAGCGCCTGAACCACGTGCGCGTGGCATCATGCGGCTGAGGGCTGGTCCAGGAGTGCTGGTAGCGCTGGTGACGATCATTTCGCTGGCGTCTAGCTCGTGATTGTTTTCTGCATTGGCGACGGCGCTGCGCAGAGCCTTGGCAACAATGAGCGCTCCTTTTTTGGGAGTGAAGTCGAGAACGCTGAGGGCCTGGCTCACGGGCATGCCGGTGATTGCGCGGGTGACCTGACGGGCTTTCTGGGGAGAAATCCGGGCGTATTTGTAGGTGGAGCGGACGGTGGCGGGTGCTGACATAATCAGTGACGATGAAAAGGGGATTTAAAACTGGCGGGCGGTGATTTCTGCGCGGCCAGCATCACCGACGCGAACAGGGTCGGCAGGGTTGGCTAGCTCTTGAACAACAGCTCCAGCGACGGTGCTGCGAACTTCTGTGATGAGGACTTTTGCGATGGGCTTGTCCTCGCGATAAATTTCAAATGGCATGCCTGGCTTCACGCCGTCTTTACGGCCCAGATTGATCACGGCGATGCCTAGCTCGGGTTTCATGGAGACGACGCGTGCATTTTGCAGGTCTCCGGCAGCGGCTCCATCCGCTGGTGCAGTGCCGCCGATCTTGCTAAGAAGGCCATCAGCGTTGGTAAGCGTTTTGTTGAGTTTGTCAGCTGCCGCTGGATCTGCATTCGGAGCGCTGCGTGCGAGTGCGACGCTGGCTTCTGCGACTTCCATGAGAGAGCCTGCGAGCTCGTCGCGCTGTTGCTTGATGATGCGCAAGTCGCTGAGGGCAGCGAGGAGGCGCTCTTGGCTCTGATCTTTGCTATTTTCGAGTGCGCCGATGCCCAGGCCTTCGAGTAGTCCGCGGAGTTTTTCGTAGCGGTCTTTGAGTTCGGCGGCTTCCTGATTGGCAGCCGCAGCAGACTGGGCGAGTGCATCGCTCTTGGCCTTGGCGGCTGCGGCGGTGCTTTCGAGCGTTTTGATCTTCTCCGCAGCGACAGCGAGCGTGGTGTGCAGCTCGCGATTCTCCAGTGCGATCTCTGCCACGTTCTGCGCACGCAGGGACGACACGGCTACGAAGAGCAGTGTGGTCATGATGCGTGTTGTGGAACGTGTGAGCATGAGATGTCGCGAGAGAGGAATCGGAGGGGTAGAAGGGATTACTTAGCAGCCTTCACAGTGACAGCACCGTGGGACTTGAAGATACGTGTGAGAGCGAATTCGCCGAGACGGTGACCGACCATGTTTTCCGTGGCATAAACGGAGACGAAGTCTTTACCGTTATGGACGAGGAAGGTATGACCGACAAGATCAGGGGTGATCATGGAGGAGCGAGCCCAGGTCTTGATGGGGCGCTTGCCGCCTTTCGATTCATTCATTTTGTCCACCTTGTCGAGGAGGGCTTGTTGGATGAAGGGGCCTTTTTTCAGGGAACGTGCCATAGGAGTCGGAGAATCAGAATTGAATTACTTACCTTTGCGATGCTGGACGATGAGTTTGCCGGTCGCTTTCTTCTTGTTGCGGGTTTTTTCACCCTTTGCATGGCCCCATGGGCTGAGAAGATGCTGACGACCACCACCCGACTTGGAACGACCTTCACCACCGCCGTTAGGATGGTCAATAGGGTTCATACACATACCGCGGACGGTTGGACGCACACCCTGCCAGCGAGTGCGGCCTGCTTTGCCGGAGACGACATTCATGTGCTCGATATTGCCCACTTGACCGATGGTCGCGTAGCAGACAGCGAGGATTTTGCGGATTTCACCGGAAGGCATGCGCACTAGGGCGTATTCACCTTCACGGTTGCTCAGAACAGCGGCCTGACCAGCAGCACGGGCGGCGACGCCACCACGTCCAGGGACGAGTTCGATGTTATGAATGCTCATACCCAGAGGGATCTTAGCAAGAGGAAGAGCGTTGCCGACATCAGGAGCGGCATTTTCACCAGCCATGACGCTGGCACCGACGCCGAGCTGTGCAGGGGCGAGAATGTAGGCGCGTTCACCGTCCTTATACTCAACCAAGGCAATGCGGGCACTGCGATTTGGATCGTATTCGATGGCGATGACTTTCGCGGCTTCACCACGGCGGAGACGCTTGAAGTCGATCAGGCGATAACGCTTGTCATGACCACCGCCGATATGACGGCAGGTGATACGACCGGTGTTGTTACGGCCACCAGAACGACGCAGAGCCACGGTGAGGCTTTTCTGCGGGGTGTCCTTGGTGATCTCGTCGAACGAGTTCCACTCCTTGTAACGATTCGTCGGTGTGTTGGGCTTGAAGGTTTTCAGCGCCATGGTGGTGTCAGTGTAAAGGGTTGACTAGGGTGTCAAAAAGGTGACGGGGAAACGTAGAATCAGGCGAGGTCGAGTTTTTCGCCCTCTTTGAGACGGACGACGGCCTTTTTCCAATGATTGGTGCGGCCATAGTCGGCGCGGCGTTCGCGCTTAGCTTTGCCAGAAACGTTGGAGGTGCGGACGCCTTCGACTTTCTTACCAAAGAGCTTTTCGATTGCGTGCTTGATGTCGATCTTCGTGGACTGCGGATCGACACGGAAGACGTACTCATTGTTCTTCTCGCCGAGCAGCGTGGCTTTCTCGGTAAGGCGGATGGTCTGGATGACTTTATGCAGGTCTCTCATAATCAGGCGGTCCTCTGGGCAAGGGTTTGAAGGGCGTCACCGGCCACGACGATGGCCTGGTAGCGGAGGAGGTTCTCAGCGTTCACGTCGGTTGCGGCCATGAGTTGGACGTTTTGGACGTTGCGTGCTGCGCGGAAGGTGACTTCGTCGAATTTGTTGCCGATGAGCAGCACGTTTTTAGCGATGCTGAGTTTGCTCACAGCGGAGACGAACGACTTGGTTTTGCCATCTGCTACGGCGAAATCGCCAGTAGTGATGACAGCACCGTCATTGATGCGAGCGGTCAAGGCAGCACGGAAAGCGAGCTTCTTGGCGTTTTTGGTGATTTTCTTGGAGTAATCACGAGGACGAGGGCCGAAGACGACACCACCACCACTCCAGATTGGGGAGCGCTTGGAGCCCATACGAGCATTACCGGTGCCTTTTTGGTTCCAGAGCTTTTTGCCGGAGCCAGAGACTTCTGAGCGGTTTTTCGTGCAGGCAGTGCCTTGACGACGGTTCGCGCGGTAGGCGACGACGGTCTCATGGAGTGCCTGTGAGCCTTGATGGCCCTCAGTGAGGTTGATTTGGGCCGCTTTGGCGGCGTCTGCTGTTAGAACTTGGGACATGGCGATTCAGTTCCTCTGGTGATTATTTAGCGACGGCTTTCTTACCGGGGCGCACGACGACGATGCTGCCTTTGTTGCCGGGGATGGAGCCTTTGATGAGCAAGAGGCCTTCTTCAGGGCGGCTCTGCACGACGACGAGATTCTGGGTGGTGCGGCGGTCCACACCGTCATGACCAGGCATCTTTTGGTTTCTCCAGACGAGACCGGGTGTGAGACGGCAACCGATGGAACCAGGGCGGCGATGCATCATGGAACCGTGCGACTGGGGCTGACCAGCGAAGTTGTAGCGTTTCACGACGCCTTGGAATCCTTTACCTTTGGTGGTGCCGATGACATCGACGATCTGGCCAGCGGCGAAGATGCTTGCGTCATACTTCGCATCAGCGGCGGGGAGCGCTTCGTCGTTCTTGAGGCGGAATTCTTTCACGATCTTCTTGGCAGCGCTGCCATGCTTCTTGAAGTGGCCCATGAGGGGCTTCGTGATGCGGAATTCTTTTTGCTCACCGTAGCCGACCTGCACGGCGGTGTAGCCGTCCTTGCCGTCGCTGCGCTTGACTTGGATGATTTGGTTGCCGCTGACGTCCACTACGGTCACAGCGATAGCTTCGCCTTTTTCCGTGTAGATTTTCGTCATGCCGAGTTTTTTGCCGATTAGTCCGAGACTCATGATGGTGTCCTCCTGGGTAGTGTTAGGGGTGCTCGCAGGAAAAATTAGATGCGGATGGTGATGTCCACGCCGGAAGGGAGGTTGAGCTTCTTGAGCTCATCCACGGTGCGGGAGGTGGGATCGACGATGTCGAGGAGGCGCTTGTGCGTGCGCAGCTCGAACTGGTCCATGGACTTCTTATCGACATGCGGAGAGCGGTTGACGCTGTATTTCTCGATGCGGGTTGGAAGCGGGATAGGGCCTGCGACGCGGGCGCCGGTGCGCTTAGCGGTTTCGACGATGTCCGCTGTGCTCTTATCGAGCGTGCGGTAGTCATACGCGCGGAGACGGATGCGGATGCGCTGCTGGTTAGTCATGACGATGCTGCGAGGTTAAAAAGGGGTTTTTTGAGATAAAATGGAGAGAACGGATCAGGATTTGCCACCGCCGCGCTGCTCGACGATTTGATCGACGATCTGCTGCGGCACCTGCTCGAAGTGTGAAGGCTGCATGCTGTAGCTAGCGCGGCCAGAGGAGAGGGTGCGGATGGCGGTGGAGTAACCAAACATTTCAGCGAGCGGCACTTCAGCGCGGAGCACGGCGGTTGCACCACGCATGTCCATGCCTTGAATCTTGCCACGGCGGCGATTAAGGTCACCGAGGATGTCTCCTTGATAATCTTCCGGTGTGGAGGCTTCCACGGCCATGATCGGCTCAAGAAGGATGCACTTGGCTTTCTTCAGTGCGTCTTTGACGGCGAAGATGCCGGCCATTTTGAAAGCGTTTTCGTTGGAATCGACGTCGTGGCTGGAACCGTCGATCAATTCAATGTGCATGTCGATAACCGGGTAGCCAGCGATGATGCCATTGAGGGCAGCTTCGATACAACCCGCTTTGGCAGGATTGATGAACTCCTTCGGAATGGTGCCGCCGACAACTTTGTTTTCGACGACGATGCCGGAGCCTTTCTCACCAGGGCGAACCGTGATGACAACGTGGCCATACTGACCACGACCACCGGACTGCTTGACGAGCTTGCCTTCACCACCAGCAGCCTGCGTGAGGGTTTCACGGTAAGCGATCTGGGGTTTGCCAGTGTTGGTTTCCACTTTGTGCTCGCGCTTGAGGCGGTCGCAGGGAATTTCGAGGTGAAGTTCACCCATGCCAGCGATGATAGTCTGGCCGGTTTCTTCGTCGGTCTTGACGAAGAAGGTTGGATCTTCTTCGGACAGGCGCTGGAGAGCGTTGCCCATTTTTTCCTGGTCTGCCTTGGTCTTTGGCTCGACAGCCATGGAGATAACGGGTTCAGGGAAAGTTGGCGGCTCAAGCTGAACGTCGAGATCTTCGGAGCAGAAAGTATCACCCGTGCGGACGTCTTTCACACCGACGAGAGCGGCGATATCACCCGAGTAACAGCAGTCGATGTCCTTATGGACAGCAGCCTGGATCTGAATGAGGCGGCCGACACGCTCAGATTTACGTGTGCGCGGATTGTAGATGGTGTCACCCTTCTTCACACAGCCGGAATAGACGCGGAAGAACACGAGGCGGCCAAATTTGTCGGACCAGAGCTTGAAGCCAAGAGCGATGAATTTGCCGTTATCATCCGGCTTCGCTTCGATGATGTTTTCTGGCTCGTCCACCACGGTGCCCTTTTGCGCTTCGATGTCGAGAGGACCAGGAAGGTAGTCGATGACGGCGTCGATAAGATACTGAACGCCCTTGTTCTTGAAGGCGGAACCACCAGCCATCGGGATGATTTTGTTGGCGATCACAGCGCGGCGGAGACCTGCTTTGAGCTCTACAGGGCCTATGGGCTGCTCTTCGAGGAACATCATGCCCAGTTCATCATCCGCACTGCAAACAGCATCGAGAAGCTCGGTGTATGCCGCCTTGCCTTTTTCGATTTCAGCGCCTTCGAGTTCACGCACGTTGTACTTGGAGCCGAACTTTTCGTCATCCGAGTAAATAATGGCTTTTTGGTTCACCACGTCGATCTGGCCGATCAAATTGTCTTCAGCACCGATTGGGATAAGGATGGGGAATGCTGGAGCACCCAGCTTTTTGCGAACGTCTTCCACCACATTGTCGAAATTGGCCCCCGTGCGGTCCATCTTATTAACAAAGGCGATACGTGGAACGCGGTATTTCTCAGCCTGACGATAAACCGTCTCAGACTGCGGCTGCACACCTGCCACACCGCAGAGCACGAAGATCGCGCCGTCGAGCACGCGAAGGGAACGCTCCACTTCAGCGGTGAAGTCCACGTGTCCAGGAGTGTCGATGATATTGACGCGAATGTCTTCCAACTCACGGGACTTGTAGATGCCAGCTTCCTTGAGCTGCTTCCACTTTGCGGTCACAGCAGCAGACGTGATGGTGATGCCGCGCTCCTTTTCCTGCTCCATCCAGTCTGTGGTAGCAGCACCGTCATGCACCTCGCCGATCTTGTGGATCATGCCGGTGTAGAACAGAATACGCTCAGTCAGGGTGGTCTTACCCGCGTCGATATGGGCGCAGATCCCGATGTTCCGGGTGCGCTCAAGTGGGAATTCGCGGTTGGGGGAGTTAGGGTTCGACATGGGTCAGAAAAAAGGCGTGAAGTGTAGAAAAATGCGGATCAGGAGCCTGTAGCGGCAATTAGAAGCGGAAGTGGGCAAAGGCGCGGTTCGCTTGCGCTTGCTTATGCACATCATCACGCTTGCGGACGGCGTTGCCTTGACCTTGAGCGGCGTCACGCAGCTCATTGGCCAGTGCATTGAACATAGGCTGACCTTTGCGACCACGGGCATAACCGATGATCCAGCGCATCGCGAGAGCGACCTGACGATCAGGGGAAACCTCAAGCGGCACCTGATAAGTAGCACCACCGACGCGGCGAGCTTTCACTTCCACGCGAGGCTTGGCGTTTTCGATCGCACGATTGAAAAGCTCAAGCGGATGAACGCTGTCACTCTTTTCGTTGATGATGTCGATCGCACGATAGACGGTACGTTCTGCCAGAGCCTTTTTACCGCTCTGCATGACGCGAGCGATGAGGGCGGAGACGAGCTCACTGTCGTAGCGACTGTCTTTGTGGACTTCCTTGTTATAAACGCGCTTTCTGCGGGCCATGATCGGTAAGAGGAAAAGGGTGGAACGGAATAAGTGACGGAAATTATTTCTTCTTGGCGGCGGCAGCGGCAGCACCGGCCTTCGGGCGTTTTGCACCGTATTTGGAGCGGCCACGACGGCGAGCATCCACACCAAGGCAGTCAAGAGTACCGCGGACGATGTGATAGCGCACACCAGGCAAGTCTTTCACACGACCACCACGCACGAGGACGATGGAGTGCTCTTGGAGGTTATGACCTTCACCACCGATGTAGGCGATGACTTCGAATCCATTGGTCAGACGCACCTTGGCCACTTTACGAAGCGCGGAGTTCGGCTTCTTAGGCGTGCGAGTCATCACCTGGAGGCACACACCGCGACGCTGCGGGCACTTCGCGAGCGCGGGCGACTTGGACTTCACCGCTTTGTCTTTGCGGCCGTGTCTGACGAGTTGATTGATGGTGGGCATGGTGGTTAGGAAAGATCTGTTGCTCTGCGAAACTTCGTTTTCAGTTCCGAAAGACAGTGCCACCACCCACTAAAGGGTCGCGCACAGATTTTTCCGGTTCTGGCTCCGATAATTTGCCGATTCACCGAGGTGAATCTAAACCGGTTTCTCTGGGGGAGGTCCGGGCTGGGGAGCGCGGATGTTGGCGAGTCCCCAGAAGTCCGCAAGCGCTTATTTGGGCTTTTTGCATGTTTTTACCCTTATTTGCCCTCTTGAGACAGCTTGCTGCACCTTCAGCGACGATCCTTTTTACCGCAGGTTTAGGTGCTGCATCAGGTTTTCTGAAAATCAGCGTGGTACGACCGCGATGCCATTCCGCACGACCCAGGCAGGTTTTCCGTAGTCTTCACGGCCATCTTCGGTTTTGAACCACAGGCCCGTCGAGGGCCCACCATCCAAATTCAGCGCCCGTTTGACCTGCAACTCCGGAATGGCTCCAGGCGTCGTTAAAAGCCGTGCCAACTCCACCAAACCGACATTTTGCGCGGTTCCGATAGCCCATTTACCTGCGCCATCGGTGAGGATAAAGGTGCGTGCGTTTTTCGGCTCGGGTTTGTCTAAAGGCAGCGGCGTCCATGGCTTGCCATCACTCACCAGCCAAGGGCTGCACTGCACCATCTCCGTGATCTTCGGGTCATCCTGAAACTCGGTGTCCCAAACCAGCGCCGCTTTCCCATCCTTCACCACCAAACTGCCGCCGAATTCACCGCGATTCAAAAACGCACCGCTGCGCACTCCACCAGCGACTTCCAAGCCCGAGGGCAGCCGCTTGCCCACTTCAAAGTAACCGCCATTGCACACGGCCAGCGCCTTCTGCTCACGCCCCCAGTCATCGAGCTGCTTTTCCGAATTACGGTCCGGATTACTCAGCACCCGCAGTTGGCACTTCGTTTCATCAAAGAACACCAGCCGCAGCATGACGCCATTCACCCGCCGTGGCACAAACTGCGCCCCATGGCCGAGATTCAGGGGCTGTGCGAACAGATCCATCCTCCAGACCGTGAAGATGGACACAGCAACGAGCGCGTACAAAAAAATCGGGCGGACCTTCATGCTCAGACGGTAGTTGCAATTCATGAATCTGCGAATGGCATCTGACACATGCCAAAACATCATGAATAGAGGTGACCGAGCCACGTGACGGCGGCCATCCTGCATCAGCGGCACTGCTCACCAAAGCCAAAGGCTAAAAGCTAGCGCGATAGCCCCTTGATCTCGGTATCAGCGTGAATTCAGCACACTCAGATGGAAAACACCTCGCGGGCATCTGCAATGCTGCCGGTGAGGGCGGCGGCGGCGACCATGACGGGGCTCATGAGCACGGTACGGCCCGTGGGGCTGCCTTGGCGGCCTTTGAAGTTGCGATTGGAGGAGGAGGCGCAGAGTTGATCGCCGATGAGCTTATCGGGATTCATTGCGAGGCACATGGAGCAGCCTGCAGCACGCCATTCGAAGCCTGCTTCGCTGAATACCTTATCCAGGCCTTCCTGACGGGCCAGCACGTCCACGATCTGAGAGCCTGGGACAGCGATGGCCTTCACACCAGCGGCGACTTTGCGACCTTGGATGAATTTCGCCACTTCGCGGAAGTCGCTGAGGCGTCCGTTCGTGCAGCTTCCGATGAAGGCCACGTCGATCTTGGTGCCTTTGATCGGGGCACCGCCCTGGAGCTTCATGTAGGCGAGCGCCTCTTCGGTCGATTCACGCTGCGTGGCGGATTTCGCATCGGCCACGGAGGGGACGTTTTCGGTCACGGCGATGGCTTGGTCCGGGCTGACGCCCCAGGTGACGGTCGGCGGGATGTCCTCGGCCTTGATGTTGACCACGTCGTCAAAAACGGCGTCGGAATCGGTCGCGACGGCTTTCCATTGCTCGACGGCTTTGTCCCACTCCGCGCCTTTTGGCGAGTAAGGACGGCCTTTGAGATATTCGAAGGTCTTTTCATCGGGATTCACATAGCCGCAGCGTGCACCGCCTTCGATGGCCATGTTGCACACGGTCATGCGCTCCTCCATCGAGAAGCTATCGAACAAACTGCCGCCGTATTCATAGGCGTAGCCTTTGCCACCACCAGCACCGAGCAGGCGGATGATGTGCAGCGCCACGTCCTTGGCATACACGCCGGGCTTGAGCTGCCCATCCACATTGATGCGGCGGACTTTCATGGCACTGAGGGCCATGGTCTGCGTGGCCAGCACGTCGCGCACCTGCGTGGTGCCGATACCGAACGCGATCGCGCCAAAGGCTCCATGCGTGGCGGTGTGGCTATCGCCGCAGGCAATGGTGGTGCCGGGCTGCGTGATGCCCTGCTCTGGCCCGACGACGTGGACGATGCCCTGCTTGCCGCTGGCGAGGTTAAAGTAGGTGATGCCTGTTTCGCGGGCGTTCTTATTGAGCTCCTGGATCATCGCTTCAGCCAGCGGATCGGCAAAGGGGGCCACCTGGCTGTCCGTGGGCACGATATGATCCACGGTCGCGAAGGTGCGCTGCGGGTAGGCGACCTTCAGCCCCAAATCACGCAGCATGCCAAAGGCCTGCGGGCTGGTCACTTCATGCACCAGGTGCGTGTCGATGAGGAGCTGGGTTTGGCCATTGGAGAGTGTTCCGACCGAGTGAGATTCCCAGACTTTGGCGAAGAGAGTTTTGCCCATGATGTGATGCGTGCGATTTGGAGGATTTTGGAGGGGCTGTGAGGCTAGCACGCGCCCCTAACAGCGCAAGGCCGAGCCTCGGGATCAAATCGTCATCGACGAATAACCACCGTCCACGACCATCTCATGCCCTGTGACGAAGCTACCACCGCTGCCTGCCAGCAGCAGGGCCGCAGCGACGAGCTCGCGGGCCTCGCCAAAGCGATTCATCGGCGTGTGGCCCATGATTTTCGCCACGCGGTCTGGTGTGAGCACCTTCTTAT
The DNA here is from genome assembly GCA_016713035.1 of Verrucomicrobiaceae bacterium. NCBI lineage: Bacteria > Pseudomonadati > Verrucomicrobiota > Verrucomicrobiia > Verrucomicrobiales > Verrucomicrobiaceae > Verrucomicrobiaceae bacterium. Next base: position 812,798 of record JADJPW010000002.1, on the reverse strand, counting down.
TCTGCTCCGCTGGGAAAAGCCGGGGACGAGCGTGTGCACCCGGATGCCCAGCGGTGCCCACTCACGGGCGAGGTTTTTGCTGAGATTATGCACCGCCCCCTTCGACATCGAGTAGGTGAAGACACGGCTCAGTGGCAGCAGACCCGACATGGAGCCCAGATTGATGATCGAGGCAGGCGTCTTGTGCTCCACGAAGTATTTCCCGAAGACCTGGCAGGCCAAAAACACCGCTTTGGTGTTGATGTTCATGATCCGGTCGTACTCCTCCTCAGGGATGTCGAGGAAGGGCGTGGGAGAGTTCACACCGGCACCATTGACCAGGATGTGGCAGCCACCGCTGCGCTCCAGCACCTGATCGAGCAGGATTTGCAGATCCGCTTTGCGACTGGCATCTGCGGAGATGAAGTAGGCCTTACCACCCGCGGCATGGATGCTCTCCAGGCGCTTTTCCGCCTTGGTAGCATCACGCCCTACCAGCACCACCTCTGCGCCAGCCATTGCGTAGCCTTCTGCGATCGCGCCGCAGAGTTCGCCCGTGCCACCGATCACCACGGCGGTTTGATTTTGCAGAGAAAAAAGCTCAAAAATGGATGTCATAAGGCCGCGCATGTATGCCAGGATGCCCCTTGGCCGCAAACACCTTCTCGCACTCTGATGAAGAACTCCCTTCCATGAAGCAAAAACCACCGACACCGCACGTTTGATGCTCACTCATTATGAAACTCCAACTCTCCGCCCTGATCGCCCTCACCGCATTCTGCCTCCTCCAGGCCGAGGATAAGCCAAAAACGGCTCCAGAAGCCACACCTGCCACCCCCAAGCCCGCCATCGTGAAAACTGAAGAAGACTGGAAAAAAATCCTCACCGAAGATCAATTCTCCGTCACTCGCATGCGTGGCACGGAGCGTCCCTTTGGCCACATCTATGAGGAATTCGAAAAGCAGGGCGAAGGCACCTACTACTGCGTGTGCTGCGGCGCAGAGCTCTTCACCTCCAGCACCAAATTCCACTCCGGCTGCGGCTGGCCCTCCTTCTACGACAGCTCCAAGGCCAAAAATGTGCTCGAAAAGGTCGATAACAGCCACGGCATGAAACGCATCGAGACCGTCTGCAAGCGCTGCGATGCCCATCTCGGCCATGTTTTCGAAGGCGAGTCCGTCTCCGCTGCCACACCCACAGGCCGCCGCTTCTGCATCAACGGCATCGCCCTCAAATTCATCCCCAAAGGCGGTGAGGCCCCCAAACTGCTCGAAGTCGCCTCCGAAGCCGTGCAGAAGAAAAAGGACGAAGTCGCCAAAGGCGATGCCGCAGCCCCAGAAACCAAAAAATAGCTCCTAGCGGCCAAAAAAAGAACTCCACACGGCCTTTTCGCCATGTGGAGTCCTTCAAATCACTTTTGCAGAGCCGCAGATCACTTCGCGCCACCGAGGAGGCCGCCAAGCAGGCCACCTAGGCCGCCGCCGTCCTTCATCACGCTACCCAGCACATTTTGGAGCTGATCCGCGCCGGGCTCATTTTGCTCGATCTGGCCTTTCGGCGTCAGTTTGTCGATCACCAGGGGCAGAAACTGCGCCAGCAGCGGCGTGAGCGATCCCGCATTCAGACCCAGCTTGCTCGCCAGACCCTGGATCGCATCACCGCCCAGGGCATTCTGCACCTGGTCAGCGTTCACAGGCTGGTTCTCGCCCGTGCCCACCCAGGAGGAGAACTGGTCACCCAGCCCGGCCTTTTGGAACTGGCCCATCAGCCCTTGCAGGCCACCGGATTGATTCAGCAGCCCACTCAGCATCGCTGCTGGGTCTTGCTGTTGGCCGCCGGAGTTTCCGCCGAGCATGCCGCCCAGCACATTTTTTGCGAGTGAATCGAGTAATCCCATAGAGGCCGCGAGATTCAGGGCAGCGGCAGGAATGTCAAGCCCAGTAACCTCTCTTGCCCCACGAGGCACGATCCGCCGCCCGCGAGCGAGGGAATTGCGTGACGGCTTGACCATAAATCGCCAACCGCTACTCTCCGCCCCCCTCAAACCTACCCATACGATCACCATGCCCCAGACCCACGAATTCCAGGCCGAAGTCAAACAAGTCCTCGATATCGTCATCCACAGCCTCTACACCGACCGCGAGATCTTCCTCCGCGAGCTCGTCTCCAATGCCGCAGATGCGATGGAAAAAATGCGTCTCACGCAACTGACCGAAAAGGACATCTTTGATGCCACCGCCGAGCTGCAAATCAGCATCACCACCGACGAAGCTGCCAAAACCCTCACCATCGCCGACTCCGGCATCGGCATGACACGGGCCGAGCTCATCGAGAACCTCGGCACCATCGCCCACAGCGGCTCCAAAGCCTTCGCCGCAGCTTTAAAGAACGCCGGCAAGCAAAACGACGCCACCCTCATCGGCCAGTTCGGCGTCGGCTTCTACTCCGCCTTCATGGTCGCCGACAAAGTCGAAGTCCACACCCACTCCTGGCGCAACGACGGCGAGCACCTCATCTGGACCAGCGACGGCACCAGCAGCTACACCATTGAAGATGCTCCCGGCCAGGCCCGAGGCTGCAAAATCGTCCTCCACCTCAAAGAAGACGCCGCAGACTTCGCCCAGGCATCCACCGTCCGGCAGATCATCGAAAAACACTCCAACTTCGTCAGCTTCCCCCTCCTGCTCAATGGAGAACGCGTCAACACCGTCGAAGCACTCTGGCTCAAATCCAAAGACAGCATCACTGACGAGCAGTACAACGAATTCTACAAATTCACCGCCCACGCCTTTGATGATCCCAGCTACCGCATGCACTTCCAGGCGGATAGCCCCATCATCATCAATGCCCTCCTCTTCACTCCCACCCAAAACATGGAGTCCTTTGGCATGGGGCAGATGGAGCCCGGCGTCTCCCTCTACTGCAAAAAAGTCCTCATCGACCCCAAACCGAAAAAACTGCTCCCCGAGTGGATGCGCTTCGTCCGCGGCGTCATCGACAGCGAAGACCTCCCGCTGAACATCTCCCGCGAAAGCATGCAGGACAGCGCCCTCGTCCGCAAAATCGGCGACGTCGTCGTCAAGCGCCTCCTCAAGCACCTCGACAAAGAAGCCACCGACGACGACGCCAAGTACAGTAAATTCTATGCCGACTTCAGCCGCTTCTTCAAAGAAGGCGTCGCCACCGACCACACCCACCGCGACGCCATCGCCAAGCTCCTCCGCTATGAATCCAGCATGACCCAGCCCGGCGAGACCATCGGCGTCGCCGACTACGTCAAGCGCATGACCAGCGACCAAAAAGCCATCTACTACCAAGTCGCCCCCTCCCGCGCCGCCATCGAAAGCGGCCCTTATTTGGAGGCCTTCAAAGCCAAAGGCATCGAAGTCCTCTACATGTTCGAACACATCGACGAATACGTCATCAGCAGCCTGCACAAATTCGATGACAAGGACCTCAAATCCGTCAACGCCGACGACATCGACCTCGGAGACAGCGACGCCGAAGGCGAAGCCCTCCCCGAAGCCGAAACCACCACCCTCTGCGACTGGATCAAAGAACGCCTCACCGCCCAGGTCGATACCGTCCGCCCCGGCAAGCGCCTCGTCGGCTCCCCTGCCCTCGTTTTGACCCCTGAGGGCGAAATGACCCCGCAGATGCGCCAGATGATGAAAGCCCTCGGCAAAGACAGCGGCATGCCCGGCCCCAAAGTCGTCTTTGAGATCAATCCGCGCCACAACCTCGTCAAAGGCCTCTCCAAGCTCCACCAAAGCGACCCCGAAACGGCAGCCCTCATCTCCGAGCAAATCCTCGACAACGCCCTCCTCTCCGCCGGCCTCCTCGATGAGCCTCAACGCATCATCGAACGCACGCAGAAGCTCATGGAGAAGCTGGCGAAGTAAGGGGGACCGTTCTAGGTTCCTGGTTCGTCGTTCGAGCTTAAGCCAGGTCGGGCGTTCAATGTTGAACGTTCGATGTTGAATGTTCGTAAGCGTCACTGGAAGCACCTAACGCCGCTGCGGCGGGCCCAGCCCCAAAGCGACATGGACGATGATAGGCAAATGTCGATTCACGGCAGGCTGAACAACAACTTTGTCTCAGCCTGCTACGACCGCTTTTTCCTTTGATTTGACCCTATCCTCAGGGATTCGCCATCATGCTCTTGAGTCTCTCCGATTCTGCTGGAGGCATGCTTTTAAGAAGCGGCTTCAGGGTTTCGTTGCCAACCATTTTCCCATCTCGAATGTAAAGCCAATCGGATATATCGACATCAAGGATGTCAATCCGATCTCCGAGCTTCACACTCGCGACGATGCCCGGATCGTTATTGATGGTGCCCAAAGTCTTGCCGTCTCGACGCTCAATGTCCGTGGCCCAAAAATGCTCCGTACCATTCTCGTCGGTGATCTTCACCTTCAGGGAGAAGTCGCTCTCCCCCAATGCTCGCTTGTCAAAGACCTGCCAAAACTGGGGGAGCGTCTCACGCGCCTTGGCAATCGCCGCGATCATTTCAGGATCATTTGCCTCGACGTTAAAGACCTTATCCTTTTTGGAGCACGCAGGAAGCAGCGAGAAAAGGACGGCAATGAATGCGACAACGGAAGTTGGGAAAAGTTTCATGGCATATTCTGGCTCCAAACCGAGCACGTTTGCTCTTTTAACATGGACTTGCCCGGAGCACTATTATTTCAGCTTACCGCTTCGGATGCTGTTTGAAGCACTTCACGATGACCTCGGGGGCTTTTTTCGGGAAGCTGTGGTTGCCAGGGTGGATGGCAGTGATGACGGGGGTGCCGGTGGCGGAGGGATACAGGGTGCAGCTCGGCTCCTGATCCCAGGCGACTCCGGCGCTGCATGCATTGAGCTTTAGCAGGGCCTGGATGGTGGCCTGCTGCCAGGCGTATTTCACGAGGGGATCGTTTTCACCAGCGATGTGCAGCACGGGTTTGGGCTTCAGGGAGGATCGGCTACGTGTGGCGGCTGAGGCGGATGGGGCCATGGCGGCGAAGACGTCTCCGCGCTCTGCCCACAGCAGGTAGGTGAAGCCGCCGCCATTGGAGTGGCCGGTGGAGTAGATGCGTTTGTCATCGACCTGGTAATCGGCCCGCAGGCCTGCGAGTACGGTATCGAAGAGCTTTAGATCACGATCCCCCAATATCCCGGCGGTGCTTTGCCAACCCGGCTTTTTCCCCTCAGGATCGGTGAGTCTGCCGGGTGTGTTGAGTCCTTGGAGAAAGACGACTAGCGCCTCAGGCCACAGTTCATGGATGGGAAACATGCGGGTGGCGTTGTGCATGTTGCCGCCATGTCCGTGGAAGGCGAAGACGACAGGCGTCGGCTGGGTTTTGGCGGTGGCGGGCACATGCACGAGGCCTACACGCTTCACGCCTTCGATCATCCATTCACGCGGCATGGGCTCGGCGGCCAGACTGACCGTGATGAGAGACATGAGGCTGATGAGGGCGAGGTGGTGTTTCATGTGGCTTTATCAAACTCCCCGCCGGGGATAAAGATGCACTTTTTCTGCGGCCGATGGGCAGCATGTCGGGGTCGCTGCTTTGCAGACATGGAGCTTGTCCGCCACAAAAGAAGACACTGACCAGTGTGCTGCTCTGGGCAGCGACTGATCAGTGTCCAAGGGGAGCTTTTGAGCCGGATTAGTGATTGTAACCGGACTCGCCATGCTCGGCGAGGTCGAGGCCCTGGCGCTCGTCGTCGCTGGTGACGCGGAGGCCGATGGTGAGGTCGATAGCCTTCAGAAGAATGATGCTGACGATGCCGGAGAGCACGGCTGTATAGAATGCGGCGAGGAGCTGGGTGGTGAGCTGGGAGCCCATGGTCATTCCTTCGGCGTAACCGAGACCTCCGAGGTCTGGTGAGGCGAATACGGCGACGAGGATGGTGCCAACGAAGCCACCGACACCATGGACGCCAAAAACATCGAGTGAGTCGTCGTAGTTGAACTTCTTTTTCAGCTTGGCGCAGGCGATCCAGCAGACGAGGGCGGAGACGCTGCCGATGCAGATGGCTCCGAGTGGCCCGACTTTGCCCGAGGCGGGTGTGATGGCCGCTAGACCAGCGATGGAGCCTGTGGCGATGCCGAGGGCGCTGGGCTTGCCGAGTTTGATTTTTTCGATCAAGGACCAGACGACGCAGGCGGCACAGGCGGAGAGGTGGGTGACGACGACGGTGAGCGCCGCATTGCCATTGGCTCCGACCTGACTGCCGCCATTGAAGCCGAACCAGCCGACCCAAAGCATGCCTGCACCCGCGATGGTGAAGGGCAGATTATGCGGCATCATGGCGGTGTGTGGGAAGCCCTGACGCCCCCCGACCATGATACAGGCGACCAATGCGGCGACGCCGGCTGTGATGTGGACGACGATGCCACCGGCGAGGTCGATCACATTGGTGAGGCCAAAGAAATTCATCTTATGCCACACGCCCCAGCAGACGGGGACATAGACGAGGAGGCTCCATAGCACGCTAAAGATCATGATGGCGCTGAATTTCATGCGCTCGGCGAAGGCTCCGATGAATAGACCGGGCGTGATGAGGAAAAACATCATCTGGTAAGCGAACCAGAGGTGCTCTGGGATGCCTGGATAGGCAGCGTAGCTACTGCTAGGTGTGACGCCTTTGAGGAAGATTTTATCCAAGGTGCCGATGAAGGAGCCGTCGCCAGTAAAACTGAGCGAGTAGCCACATACTAGCCAGACGAGGCTGAGCACGGCGGTGAGTGCAAAGCACTGCATGAAGATGGAGAGCACGTTTTTCGAGCGCACGAGCCCCGCATAGAAGAGCGCTAGCCCAGGAATCATCATGAATAGGACGAGTGCGGTGGAGGCGAGCACCCAGGCGGTATCGCCAGAGTTGTGTGCGGGGCCATCAGCGGCATGCAGGGCGGGCGCGGCACAGCAAAGCACCGCCGTGGCAACGGCAGCGCGGCCGCGCATGGACAATGCGGGTCGGATCATGATTGGGGAAGGTGATTGGTTGGTTGGAGTGGCTATTCCTGGTTGGGAGAATAGCCAGCTCGTATCAAGCAAGGACCGTGCCAGTTTTTTGTCCTATTTTATTTATGAGCCGTGACTGCCTACCCACGCAGCCCCGGCGGCACCGGGGTGCGTTTTCGCGGCCTTATTTCTTCTTTTTGAGGATGACGTCCCCGAGGCTGAACATGGGGCCGTAGATGGCGTAGATGAGGAAGCCGACCATGACGCCGAGAATGAGCATGGTAAGGGGCTCGATCATTTTATCGAGTGTGGCAGCGAGGTTATCGAGCTCTTCCTCATAGTCATCTGCGATCTCGGAGAGCATTTCTGTGCCGGAGCCGGTCTCCGAGGCGAGCTCGATCATGCCGCAGAGGTTACGTGCATCTGGCCCCATCCAGTGGGCTTCCATGAGGAAGGCCTCATGGAGTGTACGGCCGACGCCGATGTGATCCCGCAGCCGGAGGAAGAGTTCCTTGTAATGGTAGTGCCAGCTGGCCTGTGAGGTGATCTCTAGCGCGGAAGTGAGGCGTACGTTCGACTCGGTGAGCATGGCGAGCGTGCGAAATCCGACGGCTGCGGCGGATTTTCGGACGAGGACGCCTACGACGGGCAGTTTGAGGAAAAAATCCTGCACACCGCGGATGGATGCGATCTTCCCCCAGTTCGAAAAGAAGATATAAAGCCCAACAAAGGGAAGAATGGCGATGTAGGGCCGCTTGAGCAGTATTTCAGAGAGCGCAATCAGCGCCCGTGTGCCGAGAGGCAGCTCCGTTTTGAAGGAGGCGAACAAGTTCGCCATGGCAGGCACGAGAGTCATACTCATGGCAATGACGACGATGACCCCGAGCACGATAACCACAGCAGGATAGATCATGGCTCCCTTGAGCTTTTTGAGCACTTTGGAGGACTTTTTCGCAGCGATAGCGATACGGCGGCAGACTTTGGGGAGCTGTCCCGCCTCTTCACCCGCCATGATGAGCGAGAGCATGTCCTCTGGGAAGAGCTTGGGGAATTTCATCATCGTGTCGCTGAGCTTGTCACCGACAGAGATGCCGTGGATGAGCTCGGCGATCATGCCCTTGTAGCTGGCAGATTTGACGCGATTGGTCTGGAGGGAGAGAGATTTGGTGAGGGAGATATTTCGCTCCAAACAGCGTGCGAGGCCGGAAAAGAAGGCCGCACGATCATCCACATCAGGCTTGGGGGAGGTGAGACGATGCAGCTTTTCATCGACACCAATGATGGTGGTGATGCTGGTTGATTCATTGCTGCTGACGCCTGCGCCTAGGAGGGCCTTGTCATCGGAGTCCGTGTCCACGAGTGCCTCGGCTGATTTGCCGGTGTGGACATTGGTGATTTTGACTTTCTTGAGCATGGCGTGGGCTGTTGGAGAGGCGTTTTTGGACGAAAAAGGGGGCTGCTACGGCGAGACGACGGGGGTGCGCAGGGTCGTGATCAGTCGCGGGCGGTAAGCACGGAGGGTGAGGTCTGCGCCGGAGATTTCTGGCAGGGGTGCATCATCGGTGCCGGGGTCTTTGGAGATATTGACGATGGCCCGGCAAGAGACGGACTCCATGAGGAGGCCGTTGACATTGACGACGCCATTTTCGATGAGGTCGGGGCCTGTGGCATCGTGGCTATCACCGTAGAGAGCGGTATCGAGCAGCGTATTGGCATCCTGCTCCGGCATGATGGCGAGGACTTGCGCACGCGAGAGCCCGAGCTGCCAGAGACGGAGCATGTTTTCTTGGTAATTACGCGTGATGGCGACGCGGAAGGCGAGCTCCTCTTGCAGCATGGAACCACTGGCGAGGCTGACGGCGGCGGTGGCTCCGATGGCTACGACGGCACCTGCGGCGAGTACCTCGATGAGGGTCAGCGCATGGGTGAAGCAGCGATGGAGGCGTGTATGTTTCATGTGTCCTCAGGGTCTGAAATAGGTTTCCTGCCATGCCTCACGGGGCAGAAAGGTGGAGAAAGCAGGTCCCTCTGGGGCATAGCCAGAGGCACTAGGGTCCTCATCTGCTCTGAAGACGAGGCGACTGGGATTCGGGGAGCCCTGGGCACGGCGCTTGACGGTCCAGTTCGTCATGATGCCGCCGTAGATGTGGACATTCCGTGTGGCATTGCCGGGCATGTTAAAGAAGAGGGTGTGATACTCATTGATGAACATGCAGCGCCAGCGGTGGGTATCGCCAGTGAGGGGTGCATTGATCCAATTCAGGTCCACATCACGAGCAGAGTCACTCTTGAAGGCGAGGACATGGCGGCGTGAGTTCTCACGCTCAAAGCGGATGTCACGTATCCAGCGCCCGCTGCCATCTGGCAGGATGGTGATGATGACGGGCTGGAGCTTGGAGGCGTTTTTGAAGTCGTTCGTGTTCGATTGGCCTACGAAGACGATTTGATTGACCACGCCGCTAATGCGGAGATTCCGCAGCGTGGCGGAGCCTAGGACGATATTGAGGATGCGGAGCTTCGGCTCATAGCCAGAGGGCCAGTTCGGTGGTGGATAGGTGGGACTTGCCGTTTCATACATCCACCAAGCGGGCGGATTGACGGATGCCTGCCGGCCATGCACGAAGACGTCGATGACGTCCGTCTGGTTTCTGCCTGCGGCAGCCTCCCGCGCTTGGAAGTTCCACAGGGAGTTATCTGGGTTGTGCGAGTTGTTGATGACATTGAGATAGCCATCGTAGCTTTTCCCCACTCCTGTGCTGCTATCGACGGGGCCGGTGGTGGTCAGTGTAGCCGGTAGATTCGATGGCAGCAGGTCTGAGGAGGGGCCGCCGCCAGTGCTGATGGCGGTGCCATAGATGGGATGCGCCACGGTGGTGTCTGACGCTGTCTGACTCTGCACGTACAGCGATTTCGTCTGAAAGGGCAGCTTTAGTGGACTCGGAGTAGTCGGGACAAAGAGCGAAGGTGCATGACGGATCACCGTGCGCCCCTGGACGATCCACTTCGCGATGTGACCAGCATCCGAGCCCGAGCCGGGGACTTCCGTATGAATGTCCAGCGCAGTGGTGACGCCTTCCGGTTTGCGATAAACGCAGAACAAATCTCCTGCGAGCAGCGGCGACATCGACTTGAAGAAATGCCAGCTCTCAAAGTCATCAAGCACTCCTGATTGGGCCTCTGCAGGACGGGTGAGCCGCTCAGAGCTATAGTAGGCAGCTCCTGGCCGAAAACCCGTGTAGTTATAAGGATACACACTGCCCGTAGAGAGAGCGGGGAAGAAGGTGTTGGAGTAGAGATTGAGGCCTGACCAACCATCCGAACTATTGATGCTGCCTTCTCCAGTATCGAGCAGAAAATCGGTCTGCGCTGCGAGACTGCTGTTGCGCTGAAAGGCAGCGAGGTAAGTCAGCTCACGCCCAAGCTGGCGACTAGTCTCTAGCGCCACGCGACGACGGCTAAAGTCCTCCATGAAGCTGACCTGCATCGCCCGCACATTCATGAGAGAGACCCATGAGGAGATGAAGAGCCCTGCCACGACCAAAAGCATGAGCGAGACGGCCATCAGGGCGCCTGTGGTCATGCGGGTAGGACGTCGAGAGCGAGGTTGCATGATGATGAGTAAGTGCGTGACTTCAAAGAGCGGGGAACATGCGCACGGTAAACATGTAGGAGGAGCGCCCTCCCATGCGGTTATAAGCGGCACGCGGATCAGTCGCGTCGAGTGCGTCAGAAACAGGGCCTAGGTGCCGTGCGAGGGGATCTGGCCACCAAACAAAATAAAAGGGCGACTCTGCGGCACGCTTAAATCGGTCGATGGCACTGCCCTCACGCAGGGCCATGCGAGATGACCGCTCAAAGCTGACGAACACGGGGGCGAATCCATCATCAGCCCATTCATTCGGACGAAGGTGTGAGTAATTCGGCACCGAGGGTGGATAAAACACTTCGTAGCTATGATTGTAGGCTAGCGCAGCGTCATCCATGGCGGTAGCTGGGGCTGCATAACGACGCACGGAGGCGAAAATGCCCTGTGGATCACCCAAGGAGCCCCCTGCGAAACGGACGAGGTCGATTTCATAGATGGCATTGACCTTGAGGAACCCACTGAAGCGACTGTAGCCGAGGATGAAAATACTGGCGTTTTGTGGCTGGATGCTGCCAGAACCTGGATTGCGATAATCGACGTATAGTGTGCTGCTCACCGCTCCGATGGTGATGAGATGCTGACGAAACTTCTGCGGCGTATCGAGCTCAGAATGCGTGAGAGGGTCGTAAGCGATGAGTGAGGGCCGATAGGTATTCAGGCCATTTCGTCCGAGGCAGAAAACGGCCGTCGCTTCATGCACATCGTTGTTAAACTCCTCCCGCATCTGCTCGGCCAATGTGGAGGCACCCGCACTCGGGGCAGGCACGGCTTCAAAGGTGCTGCTAGAGCCATCACCGTAAAAATTGACCATGTTTGCTGCACCTAGCGGCACACTGACCGGACCAGAAAGCGTGCCCTGATTTTGAACGATAGTCCCATACGTCGTCACAGCACCACCGATGACGATGGCGCTGAGTGAGACGACAAGTAGCAGCTCTATCGTGGAGAAACCGCTTGGTCTAGGATGTCGCAGGGATGGCAGCATTAGGGTGATTTAGGCGGTGGGGATGATGGCAGCGGAGCAGATGGGAGGAAGAGCATGCGCGTCATCGTCTCAACGGAGGCATCCTGAGGGCTCGTGGGCGCTGGCTCTGCACTGGCACCGCGGCGTGAGGGCATTTCGGCACCGGGTATCTCAATTTCGACGGGCAGTGCTGCGGGCGCGGTTTGGTTGGGTTTCATGCTTCCAGCCCCCTGCCCTCCTGAAGGAGGCTGCGGCTCTCCATTGCGCCGGATGAGCTCTTGGTAGGTCCTTTTGCCAAAACGGCGGCCTTCTTTCGGCGGAGAGCCAGGCATGACGAAATCGACGCCAGGCCCGAGATCGACCGGGATGACCATGCTCTTGGGTGGGAGGCCCGTGATTTCCTTATCCTGCCATTCGAGCTCAACATATTGATGACTGATGCTTTTGACTCGTAGCTCCACCCGCTGGCCAGTGAACAGAGCCGGGACGGGCTCACCGGGGATGAGCATGATGTCACCGAGCATGATTTTCTCTGGAATGCCTGTGGGTCCGATACGGCGTCCGCCGACGGGGAGCTTCAAAAGCATGTCTCGCACGCGATTTTCCTCAGTGTCACCAGGCGAGTTGCGGTTGGCGACTTCTGCTGCGGATTCAAAGGGATTGGGCTCGTCTGGTTTGACGGTTTCGGGGCTTTTTTCATCTGGGCGGACGAATTGATACTTCACCCGGTTGCCGCCCTCCTCGGCAGCGGCCTCCTGCGCCTGTAGCATGGCTGGAGTAGCCAGCATCAGGGCAACGAGGTAAAAAATGGGATGTCTGATTCTCATGATGGTTCTGTGGGCTGGAGTCAGGACTTGGTGACAGAGGCGAGGTCGAAGAGCGGAGTCTCGAAGGAGACCTCCATTTTAAGTTGGCGGATATTGCCACCACCCGAGACACGGAGGACGCGCACACGCGTGAGCGGTAGGCGGCGCTCGATCTCTCCGAGCCAGTTCCACACCTTCGCGTATTCTTCTTCGACTTCGATGGTGTGCATGACGGTTTTCGGCAGGCCTTTTAAGTTGGTGTTTCGTAGTTCAGAGCGTCCAGAGCGCTTCAGCACACCGCTCTCACGGATGCTCAAGTCCACGATTTGATCCACTTCCGTCTGGGTCTGGCTTTTGCTCAACTGGGATTGCCATGCCTTGTGAAAGCCACGCAGCTCCTCGGTCTCTACTTTCACACGCGTGGCCATGATCTCGGCGGTGGTCCGTTCCGTATCAGCGTTACGAGCAGCCTCTTGGGCACTCTCTGCCTCGTCACGCATGATGCGCACTTTCCCGTGCACGATCTGGGAAACGTACACGATCATGCCGATGAAGATCAGCAGAACGAGGCAGGCAATTTGCTTGGGATTCATGGGGTAAGAAAAGGAACGGTTTACTGATTTGAGCGAACGAGGGTGGACTTGTAATCGACCGTGTCGCCGCCCTCCTGGAGCTTGGAGATTTGGGGAGAATAGCTGCGGTATTGGAGCTGACCGAGAGCAGCCTCGATGGCGGAGATTTCCGAGGAGGAGTTATCGCTAGTGAGGCGTAGAGTGAGCGAGATGTTCGATGGAACCTCTTCACTGCGAGTCAGGGAGAGTTCTCCGAGGCGAGTATCCTGCTTTACTGCACGGGCTAAACGGACTGCGATGGGCTGCATGTTTCTTGCCCCTTCCATCCAGCGTGCGACGACTTCGCCCTTCGCGGCATCTACTTCCAGCCCATCAAGCTCGGACTTAAATGCGTCACGCTCGGACTCAGTGACTTTTCTTTGCTGATCTGCCTCCATTTTCTCCCTCTGAGCCCGCTTGTAGGTAAAATAATCCATCGTCATCATGTAAAGACCACCGATGAGGGCGATGTAGAACATGATCGGTATGAACCGGAATGAATGTGGCAGACGACGCGCAGCATCCGTGCGCGGTGTCTTGAAATCGTGGCAGAGATAATCGCTCATGGTTGGAGAATGAGTTCTGGTTCAGGTTTTAATGCTCGCCGATGACCTTCCACAGCAGGTCATCCTGCGTGAGGTCCACACAGCCGACCTTTTCGAGGTGGGGCATCATTTCGGAGCGGAATTTCCCATCCTGGCCATCGCCGAGGAAGTAGATGGGGCTGCCCTGTGGCACTTTGGAGAGCAGTGGGCTGATGATCTGGAGAGATGTCTCCACCGCCTCTGGCCCCAGGCCGCTGCGGCATCGGATGTCCTTCCACTGACCCTCCTGCTGCACGAGGACGGCAATGGAGCCCTCACACGCGGCGATGAGGAGGAAGTTCGATGGTGTGCCTCCATCTGCTGATTTGGAGATACTGAGCACCGCATGCTCGATGAGGGAAAATAATCCGCAGCAAACGCGGCCAGGCTTCAACTGGATTGCCTTAAGTTGGTCCTCGGTGACCTTCACCATCGACTCCTCCACAGCGAGCAGCAGGCTGGCAGTCGTTTCTGGGTGATGACACACGGCGTAACGCTTTCCGCGATCATATTTAGGCCCCAGCACAGCACGGGGATTCGTGCGCAAGAGCGAGACACTATTGTCACCACGCATGAGGTTGTTTTCCAAGCTAATGATGAAGCGGTGATTGACCGAAACGACACACCAGCCGGCCTCCGTAAGCCCGCGCCAGTCTTCACCTCGCTGCTGCACCACATCCGCGAATTCGCCGTCCATCGCTCCACCTTCGTCGAATTTGCCTTTTTTGCCAAGACCACGCCAGCTCGTCTGATTGCGGCTGATGTTCATGAGTATGGATTTTCGCCCCTCGAAGCGTTTGCCCCAAGCAACGGTAGAATCGTCCGCGTCTGCCTTGAACGCGGAGAAATTGAGGACGTTTTTGATTTCAGCTAGTAGCATAAATGGAAGTGAGTTGTTCTTTGGAAAGGAAGTCGTACACCTCATGCTCGGTGTAACCGGTCTTGCGTGCCTGCGCGGGCTTCCAGCCATCAGCCATGCGCATATTCAGACACCGCTCGAAACTCTGCATCCCACGTGTGAATCCGGCTTCGAGCTCTTGATCGAGGTTTTTAAACTCCCCACGGCGAATCATTCCGCAGACGGAGTCATAAGGCAGCAACAACTCGTGAATGGGGAAGCGCTTGCCCCGCTGCTCATCAAAAAGCAGGCGCTGACAAAGAATGCCACGAATGGAGTCTGCGAAGGAGAGCATGGCGTTTTCCATGCGGTCGGAAGGGATGAGCTTCAGGTAGCGCTGCACGGTCTGAGCAGCGGAGGAGGTGTGTAGAGTGGCGACGACGACGTGGCCCGTCTCAGCGGCCTGGAGTGCGATTTCCGCCGTTTCACCATCTCGGATCTCACCCACGAGGATGACGTCTGGTGCCTGACGGAGAGCGGCGCGGAGTGATTTATTGAAGTCCAACTCATCAGAGCCGATTTCTCGCTGCGAGACCAGCGATGGGATGCCGGATGGATAGACGAACTCGATGGGGTCTTCAAAGGTGAGCACATGCTCCTGGCGGCGCTTGGCACGCTCTAGGATCATGGAGGCAATGGTGGTCGATTTTCCAGAACCCGTGGCTCCACAGACGAGAAAGAGGCCATTTTTAGCTTCCAGGAAGGCTTTAATCGCTGGTGGTGGCACCATGAGCTTGCTGATCTCTGGGATATTTTCTGGCAACAAACGCAGCACCCAGCGCGGACGCCCACGCGTGACCATACGATTCACACGATACCTGCGGGAGCCGAGCTGGAGTGCGTAGTCCACGCAGCCAGGGGTGAACTCAAGCGGTCGCTCTGGCTGATAAACAAAGGAGTCAAAGAAGAGCTTACCATTGCGCTTATATGTCAGCGCCTCCCAGGGAGTGACATAGAAGTCACTCACTCCGGAGTCCTTCGAGAGATGGAGCATCCGGTAGCCGAGTTGACTGCGTTCGTGAATATCTTCCATGAGAGGAGCGTTAGTTGATGATGGGTGTGCTTTTGAAGCGTGCGCGGATTTCAGCGCGGGCAGTGGAGCCCTCAAAGATGAGGAACTGGTTCCCCTGCACGACTCCCGCACCAGGATCGAGCGTGGCCCAGGTGAGCTCCAGCGTGTACTTCACCCCATCGATGGTCACAGAGGCGTCAGTAGTGGCATTGCGGAACTCCACGATGTCTGCACTGGCGAGTCGGTCACTGCTGTTATCCGTGCTAACGAGCCCCAAATTGATATGTGCGACCACTGACTGCGCGAGCGGAGCCGAGAGATTCAACTGTGTGGTCAGCGTCACACCAGCGGCCTCACTGTCATAAAAAGTGGTACCATTAAGCATGCTCATGGAGCCAAATTTAAACCATTTATTCGGCTCGATGGCGCTGAAGTCACTCCGCGTGAAGGACAGGACGTTTTGAACGCCTGCATCCAAGAACTCCCCATTACCTAGATCGAGTCGGGTGTTCCCATGGCGGAATGTGGAGGTGGGATCTCCATTCTCTGCGGCTGGTGCGATCATGTTGGAGCCCCCAGTAGGATTCCCCCAGCTAGTGGTGCCACCACCTGCGAAATTCTGCACAAGGCGGTAATAGCGTTGCTCAGTCTGGGCACTGCTCACCCATAGAGAGGAGTCGAGCGTTTCGTTTTTTGCCCGGATGAGCTGCCCAGAGGCAAAAGGTCCAAAAGTGCCTCCACTGCTAAAATCAGTCCATCCTGATCCTGTATCGACGATGAGCTTCGAAACGGCGGCAGTGGCTCCATTGCTGGTGATCGTCACAGATGAGGGGAACTCGGAGTATTTAAATACGGCCCCAGCAGGTGTTATCAAAGGTACCGGCAACACCGAAGGCGGCGTACCACCGCTGCCACTGCCGCTACCGCCACTACCTGTGCTCGTAGTAGGCCCTGTCGTGGGTGCTGACTCTTCGGGATTGAATCCACTCGCAGGATTTGTCCCAGAGGTATCAAAGCTCGTTGGCTCCACGGCAGTCGGAGCTGGTGAGGTGCCTGCGCCTGTCCAAACCCACCCTTGATTGGTGCCATTGTACTTTATTCCCATGCTACGGCGGGGCTCTGTGCCGTAGTTTTTGGCCGCGAGTGATTCTTCCAGGTAGAATTCATTGATGGCCGATCCACTGGATGCCTGGGTGAGTGCGAATCGCTTTTTCGTCGAGTCCCAATAGGCCCGCACCTGCCTGTTATCCTGCAATGTGGAGCTCATGCGCACACTCATGCGTGGGTCCAGCAAGCGGCCAGAGGCACTGCCAGTGTGTTGGCGGCTATCTGCTTGGGTGCGCGTCCTCTTTAATTTATCGAGCACCGCTTGGGCGTTGGTGACTCCTGTCAGGTCGCCACCATCAGCGAGATAGATGCCCACCATTTGATTTAGAGTGGAGACATCTGACTCTATTTTGGCGCGGTGGATGGCGCTGGTATCATCATACATATATCCGACTAGGACTCCCGCGAGCACCCCGATGACGGCGATCATCATCAGCAACTCAACCAGCGAAAAAGCAGGAGAGCAGCCATGTGACTTCCCGCCTTTTATTTTACTGGTAATGGATTTTTGAATCATCTCACAACAATTAAATATCCAAAGACTGCCAATTTCAATCTAATAATTATTAAATTAATACATACTACTCCAAATTGATTCGGTTGAATTACATTTTGTCACATCTTCCATATATTGTATCAATGAAGTAATTTTTGTAAATTTTAGTTGTTCTTACTTTCTACCTTTTGTATAATTTCAATAATCATGCACCTTCTGCACTTTCCCATGCCTCTCCGCGCTGCCGCACTGTCCTTTTTAGGCATTGCTGTCCTGAGCAGCTCTCTTCGCGGGGAAGTCTCCTCTTTAGAGAGTAGTCTGCGCCTCATGGCCCCTCAGTATGAGGAAGAGGCCCAACGTCTCCGAGAGGCTCCCCCACAGAAGTACGACTTTTCCAAAGCGATGCTCAGTGATGTTCTGCGCTTCCTCGCCACTGACGCGGGCATTTCCTTCTTTTCTCTGCCAGACGACAACCCAGAGGGCAGCAAATTGATCACTTTCTCCATCGAAGCGAGCCCATTCCGCGTGTTGGAGACTCTCTGCAAAGCGAACACCCTCGCCATCCTACCGGACAACGGCATCTGGTACATTCGCCCAGCTGATGACCGCGAGCTCATCGGCAAATCCTACAACATCCGCCACAATGCCATGGAGATGGTGGAGTATAATAGCGCCGCCGGCTTTACCGCCAACAATGGAGCCAGTGGCGGAGCCCAAAGTGCCGCCATCACTGCTCCCAGTGCCAGCAAGACATTTACCGTCGGTCGCAGCCTGATCATCAACTCTGTGCGCGAACTCCTGGGACTCCCACCAGAGACGGTCGGGCCAAATGGCGCTGCTATATCTCCGACGATGACCGCTCAGGGAAGCACCGCCAAAGGAGGTGCCACAGCAGGCAATGGCATGGACAAACCCAAAGTGATCTGGATGTCCGACACCAATACCCTCTTTGTCGTCGCCACCCGCATGCAGCATGTCTGGATCGAGGGCTATCTGGCTGTGGCGGATAAACCCCAGCCGCTCATCGCTATCGAAGTCAAATTTGTCGAAACCTCCAAAGATCCCCGACGTGAATTTGGCATCGACTGGACCGGCACGCTGGAGTCTGGCACCTTCCGCGAGGTCGAGGATGTCACCGTCGATCCCACCACTGGCATGGCCACGGTCGAGACAAACAAGGTCCCCACCTCCGGTGGCTATCGTGCAGACCTCGCCCCATTACTCGGTAGAGTCGCTCTGAATGCGGCGGATGGCGGTGCGAGTTGGATGACCTCGGTGCTCTCTGCGCAGGATCTCAATGTGAAGCTCCGTGCCATCATGCGTGATGAGCAGACCAATACCACCTCCTACCCGCGCATGGTCACTCTCAACAACCGCGAGGTCGCCATCCGCAGCGTGGTCAATCAGCCTGTGCTCGGTGGCTCCTCCACCAGCGTGGGCACGGGGGCCTCTGTTGCAGCTTCCCAGATCACCTACCTGCCCATCGGCACGGTCTTGAACATCCTGCCCAAGAAAATGGATGCCGATAAAATCCTCCTCAATGTCGATGTCACCGTCTCCAACATCATCGGCGAAACCGTCATCGACCTCAATCCTTACCCCATCGCCTCCTCCCGTGTGTACAATGCACCTGTCGAGCTCGAATCGGGCTACACCGTAGCAGTCGGCGGGATGGATGAGGCGCGTGAGCGTGAAGGTGAAGCCGGCGTGCCCTTCCTCCAGCGCATCCCTGGTCTTAAGTGGCTCTTTAGCTATCGCAACCGCAGCAAAAACCACAAGAATCTCATGCTCTTCATCACCCCCACGCTCATCAATGCGCGTGACGGCGGCCTTCCGAGTGAGCCACAGTCCATCGTCCCCCAGCGCCCGAATCACCTCCTGCCCAGCAAGCCCCGCGTGGACTATCACACTGGCGCACTCGCTGGTGGTGTCGCAGATCTTCAAAACGCCGCCGCCTTCGTCTCCCGCGAGGCCGACAAGCTCGAAAACACCATCTTTGAAGCTCGCATCACCGACGACACCAGCGCCAAAGTCCGTGAGCTCAAAATCGCCACGGATCAGCTCATCGTCCAATGCCAACAGCTCAAAGTGGCGCAGCCAGATAGCTTCGCTGTCATTGACCAACATGAACTGGTGCTGCGTGGTGTCTTACAGCGCCTCAGCAAAATGACCCGCACTCTCTGGACGAAGAAATACTTCTGATTGGTGGTGCCCACAGAGCATTCTTACCTCGACGCCACACGTTCAAACACGCGTGGCGTCTTTATTTGTGCGGACTTCGGTTTTGGCTGTGGTTTGGGGTCCAAATTCGCCTTCAGTTCCTCTGGTGAGAGCTTCGATTCGACACCGCTTGCGGGCACCGCAGACTTTGTCACCCAAACCAGGGCATTGAGCACCACTTTGCGCACCTGATCATTGCCCCAGTTCTCATGAAAATGACCGCCCGTGAAGCCAAAGCCACGACCACCATCCTGGCGCTCCACGGTCCACATCATCGTTTCCCCCTGCCCTTTCTCTGCCTGAATATGCGGATACGGCCCCTTCGGATACACATAGGGGCCGTCACGCGTCGCGTCAGTCGGAGACGCAGTCAAAATGGGAGCGAAAACCTCAGCTCCCTCCTTGGCGGGAGCGATCCCATCGCCAAAAGCGGGCCGAAAGCGCATCTGGAAGTACCACTCGTCTTTCGTCGCAAAGGGCTGCACACCCCGCGTCACTTCGTGCTGCGGCAGGCTCGTATAATTGGCCTCCCAGATCGGATTGCATGAAAATGAATTCTCGTAATGCCCGCCCAGCCACGCTTGGAACTCCTTCCCCGCCTGGTCTGGAACCACCTCCACGCCGTAGTGCATGCAGCCAAGACCAACCCCCTTCGCCATGAGGCCCCGCAGCGTCTCCAGATGCCCCTCCACCACCGCCGGATGCTTCCCACCGCCATCTGCATAAATCACCACTGCATCCGCATCGGCGAAGGTCTTTTCATCTTTCACCCAGCCCATCTCATGTCGGTCCACCACTAGGTTTGGCACACTTTGCAGGCACTTCTCCAGCAGGATCGTCCCTGCACGGAATTCATGCATCCCAGGCGGATGAGATGGCTTGCCAGCGATCAGCACCAGCTTGTGCTTTCCATCCGGCGTGATGGCTTGCGATGAGGTGGCGGCTACAAAAGCGGCAAAGGAGCAGAATAGGAGGGTTTTCATGGCAGGTGCAGCATGCATCCCGACTCCACGCCCCAAATCAAGCGCCCTCATACTCGGAAAACTCCACCCACAGCTAGCGTTCACCACCCCACCGTATGAATCGCCGCTCACTCCTCCTCACTGCCGCCAGCGTCGCGGCGGCCATTCCAGCCCCAAAAGCCCGTGCGGGCCTTTTTTCCGGAAAAATCCGCAAATCACTCAAATGGAGCATGGCTGAAAAAGCGGCCAAAGGCATGACTTTGACCGATGCCTTCAAAAAACTACGTGAATGCGGCTTTGAAGGCGTTGAGCCCAGTTTGCTCTTTAAACATGTGACCTTAGAAAATGCCGCCGAATGGGCCACGGCCAGCCGTGACAGCGGCCTCATCATCGACGGCACCGTCGGAGGCCGTGCAGAGAGCCTAGAGGCCGGGATCGACATCACCAAGAAGCTCGGTGGAGACTCCATGCTCGTCGTCCTCGCTTACCCACTCGATCAACCGATCACCAAGACCTGGCGTGAATCCCTCGCTCGCATGAAGCAGGCCGCCCCCTACGCGGAAAAGATGGGCATCAAAATGCTCATCGAAAATGTCTGGAACACCTTCCTCATCAGCGCCTACGACATGGCCCGCTTCATTGATGAAGTCGGTAGCACGCATGTCGGCGTGCATCTCGACATCGGTAATCAAATGCGCTGGGGCATCGCAGAGCACTGGGTGGAAGTCCTGGGCAAGCGCAGCCTCAAGCTCGATGTCAAAGAATACGATCTCGATAAGGCCATGTCCGAAGGCATGCGCAAAGGATTCGACAAACCTCTCGGCGAAGGCAGCATCAACTGGCCCGCCGTGCGTGCCGAGCTCGCCAAAATCTCATTCACCGGCTGGGCTGCAGCCGAGGTGAAGGCCGGAGATTGGAGCTACCTCGCCGATGTAGCGAGGCGCATGGATCAAGTGCTCGACCTCTAGGAGGCGGCCAAGGGGCTTATTTGTCGCCCTTTTTAGCTTCACTGCCTGCCAGCGGCGTGATGACCGGGCGGTCCTTCATTTCGGGAGAGATCAGCCAGGACTTCGAGTTCTTCGGATTTGGCACAAAAGAGATCAGGAAGAGCTCATCAATACGATCCACCAGCGTCTCCTGGGATGTACGCACCGTGACATGGACATAGTTTTTGGCCGACTCACTGCACACGCCCAGAATGCTGACCTTCAGCGTCTCCTTCTTCCGCTTCACCGTCTCCGGCGCGATCTTCAGGCGTGCCTGCCACGCCGCACGGTCTGCGGTGTAAAACTCCTGAGGGGTGAGCTTTTCAAGATCACGGTAATCCTTCACGTTGTAGCCTTGGAGCAGCGCAGCCTCCTCGGTCATCGTCGGAGCATTCTGGATGATGGACACCGTCTCACGCTGGCGGCGCTCGAGCGTCTCTGGCAGCAGCATCGACGCGGCGGTCTTCCAGTCCTGCTCCACCACGGCGGTGAGGTATTTTTTCACCATCTCTGCACAGGGATGATCGAGTGGCAGCACTTCCGCGCGGAGCGCTGCGGAGGATAAAAGTAGAACGGCGGCGAGGAGAGCGGGAACGCGGAGCATGGGGTGGGGGGAGCGGCGGGATCAGCCGCGTGCTGTGTTTATGCGCCGTGTCAGCAGGCGTCAAATGGAGAAAAGAAGCCTCACTTGCTGAAAAAAACCTCTTTCTGTATGAACAAAGACTGCCTAGCTTCCGACGAAGCAAGGGTGCCACAAAGGCCCCCGACATCCCACACTCCATCCTATACGACCATGAAAAAGATCATCCTTATTCTCGTCTCCTCCCTCTCCATCGTCTCCTGCGCATCGGGACCTAACGCACAAACGGGTGCCGTTATGGGCGGCCTCGGTGGCGCTGCCGTAGGCGGCATCATCGGCTCCCAGAGCGGACGCGGCCTCGAAGGAGCTGCCATCGGCGGTGCCATCGGTGCTCTCGGCGGCAATGCCCTCGGCAACTCTCGCGACCAGCAAAACAATGGCGGCTACTACGACCGCAGCCGCACCTACCCGCAGCAGCAGCAAAACAACCAGCAGGGCTACTACGACCGCTACGGCAACTACCACGCCTATTGATGAACTGCGGCAAATCAGCCGCTCTTCACTCGCCCATATTTGAGCCTGTCCCGCGAAGACTTCGTTGGACAGGCTTTTTTGTTTCCGTATTTGCCTAGCACATGACACAGACACTTGCAGATGCGCGGCGCTTCCTATCTGAGAATAACTGGCGCACCATCCTCGCCCGCATTCATGCACGCGACACACATCCGATCATCCAGTTCCTCAAATACGGCATCTGCGGCGTCGGGGCACTCCTCGTCCATCAGCTCATCTGCGCTCTCGTAGCCACTTGGTTCTTCCCAGTGCTCGGCGCAGACCTCGGCCGTGACACACGAGCCTGGAATCTCTTCTACTGCAACGCCATCGCCTTCATCTTCGGCAACTCCTTCGCCTACTGGTCGAATGTGCGCTGGGTCTTCATGCCTGGCCGCCATCATCAAATCCTGGAGTTCATCTACTTCACACTCATCGGCCTCGCCGCCTTCGCCGCAGGCATCCTGGCAGGGCCTTACATGATCCACCTTTTTGACCTCCATCCACTCATTGCCCAGTTGCTTCTCATCATCGTCAGCGTGCTCGTGAATTTCATCTGCCGGAAGCTCTTCGTCTTCCAACACTGATCCGCCATGCTCCATATCGTGCTCTTTCAGCCAGAGATCCCGCACAACACGGGTGCCATCGGCCGACTTTGCCTCGCCACTCAGACCCGGCTACACCTCATCCGCCCGCTAGGCTTCACCTTGGATGACAAACACCTCCGCCGTGCCGGCCTCGACTACTGGCAAGACGTCGAAGTATGCCAATGGGAGAGCTGGCAAGACCTGCGAGACGCAGCAGGCCCCGAAGCCCCCTTTTTCTTCATCGAGTGTGACGGCCCACAGCCCTACTGGGCCGCCGACCTCACCGCGCAGGAAGTTTACCTCGTCTTTGGCCCAGAAACACGCGGCATCCCGCCCAGCATCCTCCAATCCGGCCCCCACCTCCACATCCCCATGCCCGGCGGCACCCGCAGCCTCAATCTAGCCACCGCAGCCGCCATCGTCATGTATGAGGCACTGCGCCAGCGCAGCAGCCGCGTGTGAGAGCACCGTTTGCATTCACCACACAGCCCGTTAATCTCGCCCCACAACCAACACACCCCTCCAAAAACCATGTCAGCCCCCCAAATCACCGCCTACGTCAAAACCTACTGTGGCTGGAGCGAAGGCGTCCGCGCCATCTTCCGCAAATACGGCCTCAGCTACGAAGAAAAAGACATCATCAAAAACCCAGCCTTTCGCTGGGAAATGGAGCAAAAAAGCGGCCAACCCCTCTCCCCCTGCGTCGAGATCAATGGCACCATGCTCCCAGACATCAGCGGAGCAGAAGTCGAGTCCTGGATGATCCAAAACGGCCTCATCACCCCCTCCGAAGCAGAAGCAGATGCCCCCACCAACTCCTCCTGCACAGACGCCCAACACGCCGCCATGGCCGCAGGCATCCTCCCCGGTGCCAGCGTCAAATTCGTCGCCTAACTGACCGCCGCTCCTCCTTTTCCAAAATCACCCTCCCAGCCCATGAAACTGCGCCCCATCCTCGCTCTTTCCCTCCTCGCCCTCACTGCCTGCAACACCGTTTACTACGCCGCCTGGGAAAAACTCGGCTGGGAAAAGCGTGACCTCCTCGTCAGTGCCGTCAAAGCCGCCCGTGGCGAGCAAAAAGACGCCGGTGAGGAATTCCAGGACGCCATGACTCAGCTCAAAAAGCTCAGCGGCTTCCACGGTGGCAACCTCGAAAACGCCTACAACAAATTCAAAACCGAATACGACGACTGCGAGGCCCAAGCCCAACGAGTCCGCGAGGAAGTGCGCGAGGTCGATCAAGTCGCCCGCGACCTCTTCCGCGAGTGGGAGCGTGAAACACGCGAATACCAAAACGCCTCCCTCGCCAGCGACAGCCGCCGCCGCCTCGAAGACACCCGCTACCGCTTTGACCAGCTCTCCGACACCCTCCACGCCGCCGAATCCAGCATGGAGCCCGTCCTACGCCAATTCCGCGATCAAGTGCTCTACCTGAAGCACAACCTCAACGCCGCCGCCATCGGCAGCCTACGCGGCACCGCCGACAACATCCAAGCCAATATCCAGCGCCTCCTCGAGCAAATGAACCACTCCATCGCTGAGGCCGACCGCTTCATCGCCACGATGAAATAGCTCTCTCAAAGCCTCACGAGGGCCACTCGCCCCCATAGCCACACACAAATCAGATAACGAAAGATGCCTTATCCATCCTGGCATCACCCAAGGCTACACTGCGCCTATTTTTGTCCAAAAATGCAGGTGGGCACGAAGAAGCCCCCCAATAGTCCGATTCTCAAAATGAATATTTGAAAGGAAAGACAAGCGCGGCAGCCTCAGTGGCAAGGAAAGAGGGTGGGGGCATTGAACCAATAGCTTACGAGCGAATGACGCCGCCAATGAGATTGCCCCGCCGCCGGGAATCGGACAGACTTCACTAGAAACGGTCTAACCTTACCCGGCGACCAAAACAACCCGGTCAGCGGATTATACCCTCACTAACACGCTAATTCGCCTTCCTCACACTCCGCGTGCATCTGCCTCGCTTTTTCCTTAATCACGACCTCCCACTCTGCTCTCACCTTATCGTGACCTCCTGATTGCTTTTTTCTCGACAGAAAAAGCGGAAACTCTTAGGATTTCCTCATGTATGCAGTGCCACCAAAGTATTCGATCACGAGCCTTCCGTCTTTGAAAGGGTTTATGCCTTTCTTGGCCCTGCTCTCAATCTGCATGGACGCAATACGCTTGGAGGCGACTGAGACTATTTATTTGGAGAGTGGAGATTACCTCGTTGTTGACCCCAGTTATGACTTACCCGGTCCCACGACCATAGCTGATGTCGGGGCTGTGTTTTACCACGAAGGGGGGACAGGAGCTCTGCTCGGTACGCTGAATGGCAGCACGGCCAATGATCAAGTGGGCAGTGGTGGCATTACCTTGTTTGGCAGCGGGGCTTCAGCGGGCTTTGTAGTACGAAGCCCTCAATGGGACAATGGAACCGCCACGGATGCGGGAGCGGTGACGATGGGCGGAAATCCCGGCTACTTCGGCCCATTTGGAGGCGTCGTTTCTGCCACGAACTCGCTGGTAGGCTCCTCGGCCAATGATCAAGTGGGCAGTGGTGGCATTACCTTGTTTGGCAGCGGGGCTTCAGCGGGCTTTGTGGTACGTAGTCCTCAATGGGACAATGGAACCGCTACGGATGCGGGGGCGGTGACGATGGGCGGAAATCCCGGCTACTTCGGCCCATTTGGAGGCGTCGTTTCTGCCACGAACTCGCTGGTAGGCTCCTCGGCCAATGATCAAGTGGGCAGTGGTGGGGTTACTCTTATTAGTGATGGAGGTTTGGAAGGTTTTTTGGTTCATAGCCCAATGTGGGACCATCGAACGGCTACGAATGCGGGAGCAGTAACGATGGGCGGCTTCCCTGGGTATTTCGCTCCATTTGGAGGCGTCGTTTCTGCGACGAATTCCATAGTGGGTTCACACTCGAATGATCAAATTGGAAGCGGTGGCCTTGCGCTACAAGGCAGTCCGTCGGCCATCCACCTGCTAAGTCCAAATTGGTGCTACGGGGCTGGCGCAGCAACACCGGTTCAATTGCCGCCGCTGCCGTGGTCTGGGGTCGTGTCTGCGGCCAACTCGATCGTCGGGGCAGAGAATGCCGAACCCGAAATTGCACTTTTCCAAGCGCCATTGATTGAGCTCGCCAGCGGTGGCATCCTTGATTTTGGCGGCGTGGCAGAAAGCACCACTTTAAGTATCTCTTTGGTCATCAAAAACAACGGCACCGATGATCTGCTTCTAACCGGAACGCCCAGAGTGGTTTTGAGTGGCGCCGATGCTGCACTGTTTAGTATCGGGACGCAGCCGCCAGCCCTGATCGTGGCAGGTGACTCCGCCACTGTAACCGTGGACTTCACACCCAATAGCAGCGGCCAAAAAGCAGCGCAGCTCACCATTTCAAACAATGACGGAAACGAGAATCCTTATTCCATCAACCTCAGCGGCATCATGTTGTTACCGATCGCCAACTGGCGGCAGGCATACTTCGCCAGTTCCGCAAACAGCGGCCCCGGCGCAGATGATGCAGACTTTGATCACGATGGCATACCAAATCTGTTGGAGTACTCCTTCGGATTGAACCCGACTCAAAATACAGCCGGGCAGCTCCCCCAACCTGCCCTAAGTAGCGGCAATTTCGGTGTAAGTTTCAACCATCCGGCACAAGTTAACGGCATCACCTATGGTGCTGAATGGAGCACATCCTTGTCACCTTCAAGCTGGCAGCCAGTAACCGATACGGGAGTCCCACCACAACACATCTTCAGTGTTCCTGTGGCAGGCAACGCAAGAATGTTCATGCGGCTAAAGGTTTCGCCGGCACCTTGATGCGTTCGCGGGGAGCAGGAGTAAAAGGTTAGTTAGAGGCCTCACAACTGTCATGGATGAGTGGTGGACCATCTTTCTTCGCCCAACTCCGCTGAAGCACCTTTCATCTCGTAAACGAGGACGCAGACCAGCCAGTGGCAACCATTCACCAGCCGATGAGCCGCGTGATGGCGGCGCGGAGGGCGGTTTCGAGTATGGCGGCTTCGGAGTGGGTGACGGGGATGGTGACTTTTTTCAGGCTTTTGGAGGCAGACTCCTGGCGTGACATGCTCATGAAAAATGGGGCTTTCTGCGGATCGTCGCGGAAGGTGAGCTCGAAGGCGCTGTTGGCTTTTTCGGACTGGTGAAAGAGCTTCGCCTGCTCTTGGCGGCCTTGTAGGGTGGCTAGGACGCTGCCGAGGTCGCTGAGGCCCCATTTCATGGTGATTTTCTGTTCCCAGTCGAACTGCTTCTCGCCGCTCTGCGTGGCGGCATCGACGAAAACGGCTCCTTTGCTGCGATTGAACTCAAAACGGATCACTCCGCCGTTTCCACGGCCATTGGGTTTGTAGATGGCGTATTCGGCGTTGGGCTTCGACGGGGTGGTGGAGGCTGTTTTTGCGGTCATAGCGGTGCAGATGCTAAAACAACTGCCCCGAGCCGGTAAAGACCCTTTTTTGAGCCCAGCGGTGCTCTTTGACGAAATGCAGGTCTGCACGGCTCGTTTCCCCCGGCGCTATGCATTTCATCTCGGCGGCGTTTTTTTCTCTCTTCCTATGTTTTTCGCTCTCGGCGGCAGAGAAGCCGAATGTCATCCTTTTCTACTCGGATGATCACGGTCATAGCGATCTGGGTATCTACGGTGTGATGAAGGATATTCAGACGCCCCATCTGGATGCGCTGGCACGCAGTGGCGTAGTGGCGACGCATGGTTACAGCACGGCTCCGCAGTGTGTGCCGTCACGCGGCGGAGTGATGACAGGGCGGTTTCAGGGCAGGTTCGATTTGGATAACAACGGCTCCTCTCTGGATGGCTTCAATAAGGAGACGACCATCGCCACGCGGTTGCAAAATGCGGGCTACGTCACGGCGCAGTTTGGCAAATGGCATCTCGGCCCTACGGATTCGATCACGAAGCATGGGTTCAGGCATGTGTTCTCGCAGAATGCGCAGCGGCCTTTTTCGGCAAATATCACGCTGGATGGCAGAGATCGTCCGATGAGTGATCTGGCCCCGACGGCTTACCATCTGGATGGTTGCTCCCAGGCCGCCGCAGCGGTCATCGAGCGCTACAAAGACCAGCCGTTCTTTTTGTATGTGGCCTACCGAGCACCGCATACGCCGCTGGATGCTCCAGCGAGCTACATGGAGCGCTTTCCCGGTGAGATGCCGAATCGGCGGCGGGCTGCGCTGGCGATGCTCTCAGCCATCGACGATGGTGTGGGGCTAATCACTCAGACTCTGGCGAAACACGGCCTCACGGAGAAGACGCTCATTTTCTTCATCGGTGACAATGGTGCTCCGCTGAAGATCCACCGCGTCGATTCGCCGCTGCAGGGAGATGCAGGGGGCTGGGACGGCAGCCTGAACACGCCGCTCAATGGTGAAAAAGGCATGCTGGCAGAGGGTGGTATGTCCACGCCGTTTCTGATCGCGTGGCCGGGTAAAATCCCAGGCGGGCAGGTTTATGAGCACCCGATCAGTGCTCTCGATTTTGCGGCGACAGTTTGTGAAGCTGCGGCGATCCGTGAGCGGAGCGGTCTGGATGGGGTGAATCTGCTGCCGCATCTCACCGGCGAGAACAAAGCGCCACCGCATGATGCCCTCTACTGGCGCTGGATGGCCCAGAGCGCGGTGAGGGAGGGAAACTGGAAACTCCTGCGCGGTGGTGAGCGCGAGTACCTCTATGACCTCAGCACAGACCGCGAGGAGAAGCACAACCTCGCGGCAAAACATCCTGAGATCGCTACGCGGCTCCGCACACGGCTGAAAACATGGGCCGATGGGCTCAATCCACCGGGCATGGCTCTCGACCCGATGGCTCCGGTGTGGAATGACTACTTCGATCATTACCTCGAAGGCAAAACCATCGCTGCGAGCAGCGAAGCGCCACGCAAAGGTGAAAAACCATCCACTGGATCGCACGCAATGGCACGCTGACTGAGAAAGACGGCATCTGGACGCTGACGGCTGAAAAGGCAGCCAAAGGCACCTTCATCACCCGCTCTGGCCTCAAGCTCCGCGGTCCCGTGGCGGCGAAAATCGTGCTCAAGACTGCGGCGGCAGGCCCAGCGAGCGTGATTTGGCGCATGGATGGTGAAAAGGACTTCCTACCGGCGAATCGAATCCCATTTCAGATCACCGCTAAGGACGATTGGCAGACGCATGAGATCACGATCCCCGCGACCGGCCGCATCATCCATGTGCGAGTCCACTTGCCCGCTGGCGGCGCAGAGCTGCGTGAGCCGGTCTTACGCTCCAGTGCTCACTGAGAGCGGTGCTATGGGATTGCTTTTCGGTGTTTGGAGTTGCAAGGAGCGCTGCCTTTCACTTCAAGATCGTAGTCACCGGAAGCCTCCCTCTTACTCCCATGCGCCTCGCACTCATTCGCCGCAGTTTTTCCGCCACAGGCGGAGCAGAGCTGTATTTGCAGCGTTTGCTGGCAGGTCTGGTGGCGGATGGCAATGAGGTGCATCTCTTTGCCGAGCAATGGGAAGGTCAGGCTGAAGGAGTGGAGTTTCATGCGATCGCCAGCGCTGGACCGCGTGCGGAGCGAGCGGCACGCTTTGCGCTGGCGGTGCAGGATGCGGTGCGGGCAGAGGACTATGATTGCGTGCTCAGCCTAGAGCGCACGCTGCGGCAGGACGTGTATCGTGCCGGGGATGGACTGCACCGTGTGTGGCTGGAGCGGCGGCGGCAGTTTGCACCGTGGTGGCGGCGGCCCTTCATCGGACGTGGGCAGTTCCATCAGCGTATGATGCTGCTGGAGGAGCGTGTCTTTGATCCAGCGAACACGGGCCGCGTCATCGTGAATTCGGAGATGGTGCGTGGCGAGATCGCGCGGCACTTTCCAGCTTTCCCGGCAGATCGGGTGCATCTGGTGCGCAATGGCGTGGAGATGCGGCGATTTCAAAAGGTGGATCGTGCGGCGGCGCGGCGGCGCTTCGGACTAGCAGAGCAGGATTTCGTGCTCGCCTTTGTCGGCAGCGGATGGGAGCGCAAAGGGCTACCGTGGCTGCTGCAATACATGGCCACTCAAAAGGCCGATCCCACGCTGAAGCTGCTCGCCATCACACGCGACCGCGTGCGCGGGATGAAGCCACCGAATGTCATCCTCCCTGGCCCATTGCGTGAGGTGGAGCAGGCGTATGCAGCGGCAGATTTGCTCGTTTTTCTGCCTATTTATGAGCCCTGCTCGAATGTGGTCAGTGAAGCACTCGCCTCTGGCATCCCGGTCATCACCTCGGTGCAAAATGGAGCCAGTGAGCTGATCACTCCTGGACTCAATGGCCATGTGCTGGACGATCCGCGTGATCTGGCCACGCTGCATGCGCACATCACGAGCTGGCGGCAAACGGGCCGCTGCTGGGTGGGCGCGGATGCGCCACTGGACATCGACCTGAATGTGCAGGGAACCCTCCGCGTGCTCGAAATGGCCGCTGCCGAGCGAAGAGCCGGCCTCTGGCCGATCAGAGGATGAAGCCACGCCTTGGGCATTGATAACATCCCGCGTGGTGTCAGGATGACGCACTCTGTCGTATTCTGTTTCCCCCCCCCTTCCCGCTCTCGCCACTCATGTCCGCACGCTCCTTTCTCCGCGAATCCTGCCGCAACTGGAAGACCGTGGGCGCGGTGGCTCCATCCAGCCAGAACCTGGCAGATCTGATGATGAAAAGCTGTGCCATCCGCGATGCACGGAAAATCTTGGAGCTAGGACCCGGCACGGGAGCTTTCACCCAGGCCATCTCGGAGTTCATGTCTGCCGATGCACGTTATCTGGGGCTGGAGGTGAATGAAGCCTTTGTGCAGCAGCTCCGCACACGGTTTCCGGCCATGCGCTTCGAGCACGCTGGGGCGCAGGAGTTCGATCTAGGTGCGGCGGAGTTCGCAGGCGGCTTCGATGCCGTCATCAGTGGTCTGCCCTGGGCGGCTTTCCCAGAGGGACTACAACGTGCCATCCTGGGCAATGTGCTGCCGCACCTCGCTCCGAACGGCTTGTTTGTCACCTTCGCTTACTACGGCTTTCATCAATTGCCTGCGGGTCGTCATTTTCGTGAGTTGCTGGAGAGTCTGCTGCCAGATGTGCATATGACTGAGATCGTATGGGGGAATGTGCCGCCCGCGTTTGTCTATGTGGGGAGAAAACAGAGTGCGTGATCCATGATTTCTGAGCTCACACCACCACCGCCGCGCTGGTTGCCGCCGCTCATCGTGGGCGGTAGTCTGCTGGTAGCCGTAGTGATGGCCATCACTGCGGGAAAAGGTGCCTCAGAGGTGTGGGCAGCGGCGTGGGGACTGTGGACCGTAGATGGCCTCTTTGCTCGCTGCATGCACAGCGGAGTGATTTTGCTCGTAGCACTCGCTTTGGCCACCAGCACGGGTTTTTGCCTGCAACTAGCCTTTGGTCAGCGAGGACGGCTTTTTCTCGAAGCTGGCGGCGCCGTGCTAGCGCTATTTCCCATCACAGCACTGACATGGGGGCTAGTGAATGCATGGATCGTGCAGCGCGGGCTTCCTATCGAGACCCTCATGCCACTGGAGCTCCCGCGTGGTGATCCTGATAGCTCCATCTGGCTAGGACGGCTGCTCTGGAAATATCTAGCTCCCGCGCTCATGCTGACCGTGCCGCTACTGGGTGCCGTATGCATGACCACCCGCCTCCCACTGCGCACACGTGTGCTCGCCCTGTGCATGCAGGCCCCTGCTTGGCTCATCATCATCGAAGATGTGCTGCATTTCATGGGCTGGGGTGGCTGGATGGCCCAGAGCATCCGTGCGGGCGATGCACTCGCCGCCGCTGCGGGAGTGAGTGCCAGTGGATGGCTCCTCGCCGCCATACTGCTGATACTGGGGCTCATACCGACCCGGGCGAAAAACTCCGTCCCCCACTTCGGCACCCTGAGCTGGCTACCCTGGCCGCTGTGGGTGCTCTGTGCAGGAGCGTGCGGGCTTTCACAGACAACATCCTGGGTGCTGATGTGGCTGGTGCTCTTTGGCATGAGCTGGCCTTATTGGCTAGCAGACCTTCGCGGCCTACACTCCACTCGGCATGCCATGCACATCGCCGCGTGGAGCCTAGAGGTGATGTCGATGCTGCTCATCTGGGTGGTGGCCGTGGCCTCCGTCCATCCGCAGCCACTCAATGGTGCCGTCATGCGTGTCTTTCGCCCACTGGTGGTGACGACCCATGAGCAGGCTGCATCTACCCTCCTTCATCCAGAGTCCGCCCTGCGACTGGGCGGGCTCCTGCTCGCTGTAGCGCTCGTTTTGCATGCTGGCAGCCGCTTCCTACGTCACTGGCAGCCCACAGCCCAGAAAAGCCCTCCCCGACACCGACACCAGAGAGTCAGAAAGCCTGACGTCTTCCTCATCATTCCCCGCCTCACCCCAAACGTCATGTCCACACCACTGCTCACTGTACGCGACTTGAAGATCGCCTTTCGGCGTCAGGACGCCGAGCCCACCCTGGCCGTGAAAGGCATCGACCTAGAGCTCATGCACGGCGAGTCCCTCGCCCTCGTCGGCGAGAGCGGCAGCGGCAAAAGCGCCACCGCACTCGCCCTCGCACGCCTTTTGCCAGAGCCACCTGCTCAAATCAGCGCCATCGAGCTGAACCTCGCCGGACACGAAATCTTGAGCCTCCCACCGAAGGAGCTGCGCAAAGTGCGTGGCAAAGAAATCGCCTACATCTTTCAGGAGCCCACCACCTCGCTCAATCCCGTGCTCACCATCCGCACCCAGATCGGCGAGTCCCTCGCCCTGCATCGGCCGGATGTCTCCAAAGCCGACCGTGATGCCGAGATCGTGCACTGGCTGACCAAAGTGGGCATCACCCAGCCGGAGAAGCGGCTCCACGCCTATGCGCATGAGCTCAGTGGCGGCATGCAGCAGCGGGTCATGATCGCCATGGCACTCTGCTGCCGCCCGAAGCTCCTCATCGCCGACGAGCCCACCACCGCACTCGACGTCACCATCCAAAAGCAAATCATGGACCTCCTCGCCGATCTGCGGCGTGAGCTCGGCATGAGCATCATCCTCATCACGCATAACCTCAGCATCATCCGCTCCGTCGCCGACCGCGTCGCAGTCATGTTCCGTGGTCAAATCGTCGAAACCGGCAGCGCCGATGCCGTCCTGAAAAATCCCCAGCACCCCTACACGCGAGCGCTCGTGAACTGCATCCCCAAAATGGGCCCCAAGCAGCCCCGACTCCAAGCCATCGACTACGAGCTGCTGAAATCAGCGTGATGTGGATGCTCGACAGTGTTGGTCATTCAGGACTGCACCTAGCGACTAATCAAACCTTCCAACTGAGGCCACCAGCACGCCTTACACAGACTAGGCGAACTGAAAACCAAGGCCAAAGCCATCCAGCGATCGAGTGTTATCCAGCATTCGTTTGTTGGGCGTTAGGAATTGGCTCTGCAAGGAGTTCAGTAAAAGAAAAGCGCCTTACAATTCAAAGACGAATCAAGCCCTAAAGGGCTAATAAAGATCAGAAAAATGTAATACAAGTCAGATCCACCGCTCTCACTTCATGACTAGGTCTGAGTTGTATGCACACGGCAAATAAACTTGGGTATCCGTACGTGTTTCACATATTGGGTGCCTATGAAAACACCTCGCCTCATCCAATTTATAACGATCATTGGCTTACTAGCCATCTCCTCGATCTCGAACGCACAGCTTGTTTTCAACGGCAGTGTAGCCGAATGGAACTTTAGTGGTAATGGCAGTTCCAGCTTACTCCCTACAACGGTACATCCTTGCATTACCGCAGATGCGGCACTCCCATATATTCTCAATTATAGTTGGTCCACGAGAGATTCGCTGACCGGTGGGCCATCTGGTGCGAATTGTTTCTCCAATTGGAATAGCGGTGATTATGTGGGCTTCACGATGCATGTTAACTCTGCCACATATCTCAGTCTGAGCGCCATCCAATTCTCTCTCGGAAATTATGGTAACATCGCAGACCCGACTTCCTTCTTTGTACAAACTTTCGTCGATGGATCGCTAGTAGGGACTTCAGCAAACTACACGATTCAATCCATCGATACGGGCTCTGGAGCTACCCTCCCCTGGAATCCCAGCACCTATTATACCTTCAACATGGGAGCTTTGGGCCTCACGAGTGGTCCTGTCTCAAACTTTGTCGATAGAGAATACTCCTTTCACATTGTTGCCACTGGAGCCAGCGGCTCAAATGGAAGGATCGCCTTAGATCATTTCAACATCAATGCCATTGGTGTATGTGTACCCGAGCCTGGTTCAGCACTGTTGCTGTTCGCCTCCTGCGCCCCCTGCCTTCTACGCCGCAGCCGTGGATCAAAGACTGCTTGAGTGTGTTATAGCACATGACAAAATCAGTGTGCTCTAAACACCTAGCCAGACAAAGCGCATAAGCTACGTCTTCACAATTCAAGCCCTCCATTTTGGAGGCTATCGCATGGGCGGCTTCAGAAACGGCACCGCTAAGTCGTCCGGGTGATTCGCATTGCGAAAAAAGGCTCTATCTTCCGATGCCATCTCGCGAGCCAGTGGGGAGCAGGCATCAATCACAGGCTGGAGGGCGAGATGTCGCTGGTGGAGTGCTTTTTGCATCACAGGAAGCATGCGGGGCTCATACACCGCACACAGGGCCTCCCAGCCGTGCTCTCCGCGAAAAAAGCCGCCGGGGAGGACTCGCTCACGCAGAAAATCCGCTGTCATCCACGGCATATCCACCGCGAGCACCAGCAGCGGCATCTGCACCAGCTCTAGGCAACGCGTGATGGCACCCAGAGGGCCATCATCGCTCCCAGGCGGATCATAGACACACTCCGCTGCCGGATGCCGGATGCCCTGCTCCTCCCGGCAAGACAGCAAAAGGCGTACGGGAGCGAGTGTGCCGAGTTTTTCGATTTGGAGTGCCCAAAGCGGCTGCCCATGCCACTCGAAGAGGGCCTTATCCCGGCCCATACGCGTGGATCGGCCACCACAGAGCAAAACAGCCGCATAGCTCATGACACGCGGAGGACACCATCCGTGAGAATTTTCGCCCGTAGCCCGCCGTGGCCCTTCATCGCCTCCTCGGCCCCCTCCGCGAAGGCTTGATTCATCCAGTAGCACGGAGCGCTCTCCTGCGTGCCCAGGAAACGCACCCCCTGCACCTCAAACTCGGCCCCGATGAGCGCGTTCAGGTCCACACCCCGCGTGATGACATTCCGCCGGAAAACCGATGGCGGCACACCGATCACGCCAAAGCGCTCACACAGCCGCTCATACACCTCATGCTCGAAAAAAGTGACCTGGCCTTTGTAATCCTCTTTAAAGCCAAAAAAGCGATCCCCGCGCAGTCCCTTTCCCGCCACGCACTGCACCTCTGGCACCTCGATCATCGGTGCCTGGCCGGCGGGCTGGCCGTGGTGCCCGAAGAAATTGTGCTCCGGGGAGATGTAGATGTGACGGAGAGTCATGAATGCAGATGAGCGAAGAGCGGGGAACAGAACACTTGCGCCCCCCACCGCATAGTCGATGAATCCAAACGATCAACTCATGAGCATGGAACAAAACAGCATCCGTATCGGCATCATCGGTGCCGGCGGCATCGTCAAAGCACGCCACATGCCGGGGCTACGGGCCATCCCCGGCGTGACGATCACCCGCGTGTGCAATCGCAGCACACAGAGCGCCGCCGCCTTCTGCGCCGAGCATGCCCCCGAGGCCCAAGTCACCGCCGACTGGGGTGATGTCTGTGCCGCAGAGGATGTGGACGTGGTCTGGATCGGAGCACATCCGTATCTCCATGCCGATGCGACCTGCCTGGCCCTAGCGAATGGGAAGCATGTCTTCACCCAGGCACGCATGGCGGCGAATCTGGCAGAGGCGCAACTCATGTGGGAGGCCAGCATGCGCCACTCTGATCAAGTGACCGCCATCTGCCCTGCCCCGCATGGCATGAAGGGCGGTGAAATGATCAAAAAGCTCCTGGCAGAAGGTGCCATCGGCACGCCGCATCAGCTTTTGCTCCACAGCTTCAGTGATGCGTGGCTGGATGCCACGGCCCCGGCACACTGGCGGCAGAGAGAGGAGCTCAGCGGCATCCAGATTCTCACCCTCGGCATCTACACAGAGGTGCTCCAGCGCTGGTTAGGCCACATCACCGAGGTGGAGGCCCGTGGCCAAGTCGTGACGGCCATGCGTGATGGCTACGAGGTGCAGATCCCGGACTTCGTGAATGTCATGGCCCGCTTCCGCAGTGGGGTGGAGGCCGTGATGCTCTTCAGCGGCGTCGCTGCACATGCACCGAGTGACAAACTGTGGATTCACGGCTCTGAGGGCTCGCTCAGCTATGATTTCGTCTCGGATGAGCTGTGCGTGGGAAAACGAGGCGGCAAGCTAGAGTCCATCTCCATCCCCACCGAGCTGCAACGGAGCTGGACCGTCGAAAAAGACTTCATCGCCGCCGTACGCGATCCCCGTGCCCCGCGCCCCACTCCCAGCTTCGTGGAAGGCATGTGCTACATGCGTGTCGTCGATGCCGTGTGGCACGCCATGTCCTCCGGCGCCGCCATCGAGCTCTCGTAATGAAAACCGCAGCAGATGGCCTTCAATCTGTGAAATCTGCGTAATCTGTGGATACATCAAAAAGTCCCCCCAAACCCCGCCCCCGTCCTCTTTAGCTCTGCTTTCATGCTTTCACGCAGGGCGGTGATGCGCTCGGCATGCGTGGAGGAGTGAATGAGGTTTTTGAGCTCTTCGGGGTCGTTTTTCAAGTCGTAGAGTTCTTCACCGGATTCACCATCGAGGTAGTGGATGAGTTTGAAGCCATCCTGAATGAGCGCGGTGTACATCGGCACGCCCTGGTAATGATCCTGCGGGCGGCGGAGGCGGATCGTTTCTGTGGTGGTGGAGCCATATTCATTGCCCATGTGCTCGTAGAGGCAGGGATGCGGCCAGGCCGCAGCCGTGGGGTTTTCCAGCAGCGGCGTGATGTCGCGGCCGTGGGCAGGTAGCGGGGCCTTCACACCCATCATGCCGATGAGGGTGGTCATGAGATCGGTGCCATTGACCGGTGTGGCGCAGACTTGGCCGCGGGGGAAGCGCTTTGGCATGCTGATGATGAGCGGTGAACGGTAGTTCGCGTCATACGGTGCCAGCTTCGTGCGGAAGCCGTGGTGGCCCATGCTGAAGCCCTGATCGGCGGTGTAAATGATGAGCGTGTTGTCGTATTGGCCGCTTTCTTTGAGTGCTGCGATGAGCTGGCCCACGCCTTCGTCGATCGCTGGCACGCACTCATTCATCTGGCGCACCCATTCATCGTATCGCTTGGCTTTTTTCGCTTCGCCAAAGGCCTCCCCACCTTTTCCAGCCACTGGATGCCCATCTGCACCGCGCTTCCAAGCCTGCATTTGATCGAGGTAGGCAGGCTTGCCCTCGCGTGGTGGGAAAATGTCCGCCGGGACATCCACTGCGGCGTCTTTGTACATGCCGAGATGGCGCTTTGCGGGCTTCGATGGGCCATGGATGCTGCCGTAGCAGAGCCAGAGATACCAGGGCTTCGTCGCATCACGTTTTTTGCCGTGGATGTAGTCGAGAGCCCATTGGGTGTAGTTGTCCGCAGGGTATCCCTCCACCTTCTGCTCCACGCCGTCGATGCTGAGGATCTGCGTCTCGTAGTAGGCACCGGCGTTCTCTGGATGCAGTGGGCGATTCCACACGATCTGGTGATCCCAATCACGTCCCCAGCCGCTATCGGTGCCGGTGTGCCATTTTCCGATATGCGCGGTGTGGTAGCCGGATTTGCGCATTTCAGCGGGGATGAATGGCGTCTGCGCTGGGTCGTATTTACTGCCGGGATACTTGCCCTCCATGGACATGCTCTCGATGCCATGCGGATGCCGCGCGGTGAGCAGCGTCGCCCGCGATGGCATGCACCAGGAGCCCAAGTAGGCAGCGTGAAAGCGCACTCCATTCTTTGCCAGGGCATCAATGTTCGGCGTCTTCACCCACGGCCATGATTCCGGGTAGCAGCCCACCGTGCGGTAATTCTGATCATCCGCATAAATGAGCAGCACATTCGGTCGCGAGGCCGCTGCGGCGTGCAGACATGAGACAGCGAAAAGAAAGAGTAGCGTGATGGAGCGCATGGCAGCCCCGGTAACGTCCGCAGCGGCATTTTCTTGAGCGTGGTTTTCCAACCAGCGTGTTTTACATCAGGCGACCCATGCTGGCTGCTGGGCCTCAAAGGTGGCGCGTTGCTTCGTCAGCGGATGCGTGAAAGTCAGCCGCCAGGCATGCAGGCAAAGCGGTGGATCGCTCAAGGCGTGCGTTTGCGTCTCGCCGATGCCGCCTTCGGCCAAATAGGTGCTGTCGCCCACGATCGGATGCCCGAGGTGGCGCAGGTGCAGGCGGATCTGATTCGTGCGACCCGTGCGGGGGCGTGCCTCCAGCAGCGCAGAGCCATCTGCATCACGCTTCAGCACGCGGAACTCCGTCAAAGCTGCCTGCCCGCCTTCATCAATGCCGCGTGAGCCGTGCCTGCCGGCCTCAGTCCCCACGGGTGCATCACACTGGAAGGCATCCATGGCTGGATGGCCCTGCACGCGGGCGAGATAGACTTTTTCCACTTCACCACGCTCGAACTGCGGCGCGAGCAGCCGCGCAAAGTGCTGGGTCTTGGCCAGGAGCACGACGCCCGTGGTGTTCGCATCCAGGCGGTGGATGGAGCGTGGGCGCAGGGGCTTCCATACGGCATTGATGAGGTATTGCAGCGTGTTGCGACAGTAGCGGCCACCTTCATGCATGGGCAGCGGCGCTGGCTTGTGCAAAACGAGGATGGCCTCGTCCTCATGCAGCACACGCAGATCTGCGCACACATCCGGCTCACGCACCGCTGGCGTGTGGTGCACGTAGTGCTCCCCCGCACGCACGGGATGCTGTGCCCCGACGGGGATGCCGTCCTTTGTCGTCATGCGTCCTTCATCACACAGGCGCAGCCAGTGCTCACGCCCGAGATGCGGCATGATGTGACAGAGCATGTCCAGCAGGGTGAAGTGGTCACAGGCCGCAGGCACATGCAGCGGACGCTCCAGATCATACGGCAGACTGCCCGGCAGCGGCGTGGCGGCCTGCTGGAGAGCTGCGTGCCGCTTTTCCACATTCTCACGCTGCTGCTGCTCGGTCGTTTTAAAGCAGTAGGGGCAGGACACATGCTCCACGAAGCGCGGATCAGCCTGCTCCTCCGCCGTGAGCGGCGTCTGGCAGGCGAAGCACTGCGAGCTGGCTGTCTCCTCCAAATCCGCCCCCAGTCCCACGCGTTGATCGAACACAAAGCACTCGCCATCGTAGTGTGCGCCGCCGCATTCCTCGAAGTACTTCAAGATGCCGCCTTCGAGCTGCCAGACGTGCTCAAAACCGGCAATTTCCATGTAGGGAGCAGCTTTTTCGCAGCGGATGCCGCCGGTGCAAAAAGTGACGACGTGGGCCTTTTTGAGCTCGGGAGGTAATTTGGCCACAGCGGCGGGAAAATCGCGAAAATGGTCGATCTGCGCTGGAATGGCGTTTTTGAAGGTTCCGAGCTTCACCTCATAATCATTGCGTGTGTCGTAGAGAATGACATCGCGGCCCTCATCGAGCCATTTTTTCAGCTCGCGTGCCTCCAGGCGCGGGGACGTGTAGCGAGCGGGGTCGATGCCATCCACGCCAAAGGCGATGATTTCCTTTTTGATACGCACCAGCATGCGGCGAAAGGGCTGCTCCGCGCTCTCGCTGTACTTCGGCGTGAGTTTTTCCAGTCCCGGAATGGCCCGCAGCAGGTCCAGCAGAGCATCCACATCCCCACGCAGCCCAGCGATGAAGAGATTGATGCCCTCCGTGCTCAGGAGGATGGTCCCCTTCAGCCCATGCTGCTTGCAGAAGTCCAGCAGCCGAGCCCGCAGCTCCTTCAGCTCCGAGAGCGGGGCAAAGAGGTAGCAGGAAATGTTCGTGATGACGGAATGGGCGACTGCGGCTGGCATGGGGCGGGTTTCAAAGCACACCTTGGGCAAAATCGCGAGGCGAAACACAATACGGATATTGCCAGTTGAACGAAGTGATTTAGAATTTCTCCCATGAATGCTCTCAGGCTTCTCCTCCCGTTGCTGAGTCTTTTGCTCACTCCCCTATCCTTATTTGGCCAAGGCGCACAGACGATTCGCCCTCCTTTGACGCCGCCCGCAACCAGTCTTTTCGGTGGCTCCTCAGCCAATTATCTCATTCCGATGAATCAACCATCGGACGGCTGGGAGGGCAAATCCAGCATGGAGCTGCCAAAAGCCGCGACAAAGGAGCAAATAGACGCGGATAACCAGGTGATGCTAAGCCAACTCGGCGAGAACTCGCCGAAGTATCTCGCTTACCGCCTCAATGCAGTGATGGAAATGGCGCGGAGGAATGACAAGGATCAGGCCGAAGCCATCTTCAGTTCCCTAAAGCCACACGTCGAGGCTGAAATCAAGAATCCCGCGATGGATGACAAGGGGAAGGAAGAACTCCTGCAACTGAAGCACCAATATTACTCTGCCCAAGAGTTCCTCTGCGTGCTCAACAACCGCTACGACCAGCTCATCAATTTAAGCAAAGAGCACATCAAGCTCTTTGAAAACGACAACAATCCCCGCTCACGAGCCACCCAGATCGGAACCGCCG
This sequence comes from Verrucomicrobiaceae bacterium, assembly GCA_016713035.1. NCBI lineage: Bacteria > Pseudomonadati > Verrucomicrobiota > Verrucomicrobiia > Verrucomicrobiales > Verrucomicrobiaceae > Verrucomicrobiaceae bacterium. Next base: position 772,152 of record JADJPW010000002.1, on the reverse strand, counting down.
CTGGGCTGATCTTTTACCTCAAAGAGAACAAGCGCTACGCGGAGTGCCGGCCCTGGGTAAAGCATGTGGCAGGTTTAATCTCTGCTCCTGACCTCCCAGGTGAAATGGAGCTAGTCGCACATCTCATCCGCGTAGCCCAAGAGGCCGTTGAATTGGAGATGAAGGATGAGGGGCGCAAAATCAGCGAGAAAGCACTCCAAATGTCCGAATCCGCCGCTGCGGCCACCAATGACGATCAGTTTTTCAGCATGCTCAACATGGCTCGCATCCACCTGAATCAATCACGCCTGCTGGAGGCCGAAGCGATGATGAAAAAGACGCAGGATTTCGTGAAAAAAGTGATGGGATCAAAATCCAAGTACATGAGCATGATTCTCAATAACCTGGGCATGGTTCACCAGAGGATCTACGACTTCCAGGGGGATAAAGATCGGCTCGATCAAGCGGAGAAATGCTACGAGGAGGCTCGTCGGCTAGCCAAAATCGACGGTGATAGCAAACAGGCCGACCGTATTTATTGCTCCAGGAAACTCAGCCTCGCGGGCATCAAGGCGAGAAAGGGCGAGCTCCTCGAATCCACCAGCCTCTACAAGGAGGCTCTAGCAGATGCGGAAGAACTACTCGGCAGGATGGACGAGCAGACACTCGATGCACTGGCGAGCATCGCCTTGAGTTTGCAGGCGCAGGGAAAGCTGACCGAGTCCATCGAGCTCTATCGCGATAACCTAAGCCGCTCGAAGGAGCGCTTTGGCGACATCCATCCCCGCGTCGGAATCGGCCATTTCCTCCTCGGAGGTGCCCTGATGAAGGCCGGCCGATTTAAAGAGGCAGAAAACTGCTTTGAGCGCTGCACCGGCATTCGTGAGCGCACCTATGGACCTGAGCATGAAGAAACGGCCCGTGGCTACTTCCACCTGGGATTGATCCGTGAGGCCCAGGAGGACTACCCTGCGGCCCGGGCCTATTTCGAGCACGTCTTGAAAATCGACCGCAAAGCTCTGGGCGATGATAGCGATGAGGTCGCTGGCGACATCGCCGCGATGGCGAGGAATTTCGCCATGGAGGGCAAATACGATGAGGCCGTGACACGCCTGAACACACACCTCAACTACGTCGAGAAGAAATTCGGCTCCGATAGCATCGCCCTGTGCAGCACCCTCCAGGGCCTAGCCAACGTGGAGACCAAGCGCGAGCGCTACCGCGAGGCTGAAAAGCTTTTCCAGCGTGTGATCGATCTGCGTGTGCAGAACCTAGGAGCCGAGCACTTGACCGTGGGCGGTGCCCTGGCGGAGTATGGCATGTTCCTAGCCGCGAGAAATAAGCTCACCGTGGCTGCATCTCAGTTCAAGCGAGCCGCCATCATTTTCGCCAGACAAAACAAGCGTGAAGGCACCAGTGCGGACGATAAGAAGGCCTGCATCGACTACTACACGCTCATTCTGCGCAAACTGCGCTACGATGAAATCGACATCTCGAAGCGTGTCCGCGCACTAGAGGCTGGAAGTGACCCCGATGGCCTGAAGCATTCGGATGTGTGACCAGATCTATCACCAGCACTCTCCGCAGTCACGGCAGCCTGCGGTGCTGCGGAGATAGAGGTAGGTTTCCGCCAGCGTGCCGTCTTCGAGAGTGATGGGGACTCGCTCGTATTCGCCGCCAGCGGTGTCTTCGAGCAGATCGAGCCGGGCTAGACCCTCTGCATCGACTTCCCAGAGCTCGCCTTCGATGCAGAGCCCCTCTTCACTGCGGATCATGCCTGGATAACCGCCGAGATCATACAGACGATAAAACGCCTGGGTGCGTGTCTGGGTGATGAATCGCTGATCGGCGATCCAGCCGTGGTTCTCACATCCGCGCTTCAGCGTGCCATAGACGAAGATGAGCGTGTTCATAGCACATCATCGCGCTCGGTGAGCCACTCGGGTCTGCGGTAGCGCTTTTCGGCCAATTCATCGGCGCGGAGGCGGATCGGCGTGGGCATGTCTGGCTGCACATGCACGCTGGTGGCCAGTTTTTTGGCAAACAGGGGCCAGAAGGTGTTTTCGAGCGTGACTTGCTGGATGCTACCTTGGTGCAAGAGGCCGGTTTTTCCGCGTCGTTGGCCTGCGCCGGAGATTTTCACCTTTCCGCGGATCACATCGTGCAAGGCGGGTGCGACGAAGCAGAAGGCGTCCTCGATCAAGTCCTCACGCTCGGCGAGTCGACAGCCTGAATGGCCATTTTCATCGAGTGTGGCTGCCAAAGCGGCATGGATGAGCCGGTAGCTATCCAGCGGGCGTGTCTCTGCCCAGGGATGGATGCCAGGGATGATGACGGAGTAGGTGTAGTCTGCCTGATGCAGCACCACACCGCCTCCGGTCCAGCGGCGGATGATGGGCCAGCCGGGTGGGAGTGCGGCGGCGAGCTTCGCGTGAGTCTGTGCGTAGCCGAGTGTGACGGTGGGCTGATCCCACGGATACACACGCAGCACAGGCACGGGACTGAGCTCCAGCCAGGCCTGATCTGCGGCCATGTTCCATGCCCCATCATGAGGCTGGGGGTCGATATGGAGATGGATCACGTCGAGCATAGGCTGCAACATCGGATCAGGCCACAGCGCGGCGCTGCTTCAGCTCAGTGAGTGCCTTGAGGATCTTCAGCCGGTGCATCTCATGCACTTCGATCTTACGGCCGATCTCCGGCACGAGCGTGACGGTCAATTCACCGCCGAGATGCTCGCGAAACTCCTCCAGCCCCTCCAGGATGGCGGGCTCACCACTGCGGCCTGTCTCCATGAGATGCGGGGAGTAGGTATCAAAGCCGATGCGCTCGATGAGCTGTAGCACACGCTCACACGTCTCGGCATCGAGGATGCCCTCGATGCGTGAGTACACCAGATCGACCGCGATGCCGATGGCGACGGCCTCGCCGTGCGTGACGGCGAACTCGGAGATCTGCTCCAGCTTATGCGCGGCCCAGTGACCGAAGTCGAGCGGCCGAGCGCTGCCGAGCTCAAAGGGGTCGCCGCCAGTGGCGATGTGCTCGACGTGTAGCTCAGCGCTGCGTTGGATGACTTTTTCCAGCGCCTCCTGCTGGAGGGCGGCGAGATCATCGGCGGCGGCTTCGATCCGGCCAAAAAAGGCCGCATCGCGAATGAGGGCGACTTTGATGGCCTCGATGATGCCATTGCGCCGCTCGCGCTCGGGCAGGGTTTCGAGAAAAGCGAAGTCGTTCACCACGGCGTAGGGCACCGAGAAGCTGCCGACCCAGTTTTTCTTGGCGAAGTAGTTCACACCGTTCTTCACGCCGACACCGCCATCTCCCTGACTGAGCGTGGTGGTGGGAAAGCGAACATGGCGGATGCCGCGATGCGCCGTGGAGGCCGCAAAGCACACCAAATCCAGCACTGCGCCGCCACCGATGACGAAGACATAGCTGTGACGATCTAGTGCGGCTTCATGGATGGCGTCCCAGCAGCATTCGACGAGGCGGAAGTCGTTTTTGCACTCCTCACCACCGGGGATGAGCACGGGCTGATCCACCAGCGTGAGCGCATCCTGATGGGCGAGGCCGTAGGTCATGATGTCATCGACCAAATCGCGATTCTCCGCCGCGACACGCTCATCGACAAAGACGAGCACGCGTGGTGTCTTGCGCGGCGTATCGAGTGCCAACAGCCGGCGGATGGTGTCGTTGCGGGCAGAGAATACCTCACGCGTGAAAAGGACGCGGTGGGTGTGTTCGAGCCTGATGGAGTGCTCCAGCATGAAATTTATAGGGGGGGAATGAGGGCGGTTTCCTGCCTGCGACCGGGTTGCGGGTCAAAGGGAAAGGCCAAACGGCCCAGGATGACGAGTGTTTACGCTTTGTTTTGTGCCTGCCAGGCCTGGAACTGCGCTTTTGTGGTCCGAAACACCGCTGCGCAGCGCGGGCAGGTCACCTGGGCCACGCCATCCTCGAAAATGTGATCCAAGTCTTCCTGCGGCAAGCGACCGATGATAGGCAGCAGTCGCTCCATGCTGCATCCGCACTCGAACTGGTATCCGCGTGTCTCCAGCAGTGTCAGCGTCTGTTTTTCACCGATCTGGAGGACATCCTCCAAAGTGATGCCTGCGAGCCAATCCTCATCGCAATCCGGCTCGGCGCTGATTTGGACGAATTCCTCATCTGGGAGGCGAAAGAGCCGCGTGAGCCGCTGCTCGCTGGTGGTGTAAAAAGTCTCCACACCGCGAAAAACATCCGCACCGTGAAAGTCGATCATGCTCTGACGCACGGGGTGATTCGGGCGTGTGGTCTGGGCGATGAAAAGTGCTTCGCCCTCCTTTTTCACATCCTCGATGAAAAGACGACCCGTGATGCGGCCTGGATGGGTGCTACCGGTGACAAAGAGATTCGCCCGCCGTGGCTCCTTCACATGGACCGTCCACGCCACGGTCTCATCCTGTGGGCGGGAGCAAAGGTGCAGAGCCAGCGCCGCGAGGGAGTCCTTCAGCATCTCATCGAGTGCCTCTGGGTGCTGGAGGCCGTGCTGCATGAGGTGCAGGTAGTAATCAATGTAGAGTGGCTGGAACTTCCCCCGCACCAGAAGTGCATTGCGCCCGCGAACGAAAAAGGAGCGGAGTTCGATGAAGGAGAGTTCGGGCTGGGGCGGTGATTCAGGCATGATGGCGTACGGCATGGAGCAAGGGAGGCGTCACCACGCAAGAGGACTTTGCGCCGTAGAGGAACAGCGTGCCTCACTTTTTGCCAAAGCAGTAAGCAAACCTGTTCGAGCGGAGGAATAGGCGGCCATCACTCACGGCGGGACTGGCATTGGTGATGCTGGTATCGTCTGCGATGACATTGGTGGCGAGCAGCTCGAACTGGGGCTTCGCAGCGATGACGTAGGTGCCGGTTTCGCGTCCGACGCAGTACATTTTATCACCTGCGAGCAGCGGCGTGGCATAGAAACGGTCACGCTTCGGCTTCTGGGCCAGGGGTTGCTCATAAACTAGGGCTCCCGTGGCGGCATCCAGGCAGGTGACCACCCCGCGTGAGTCATTGATGAAGTAGAGGTGCCCATCTTTATAGACGGGCGAGCTGACATTGCTGCCTTTTTGCGTCTGCCACAGCACTTTGCCACCCTTCACTGCCTGACTCTGGCCGCCAGGATGACCGATGACGAAAATCACGCCATCATGGGCGATGATGCTGGGGCAGAGTTCCGCCGCTTTGATGCTATCGCAGCTCCAGAGCTCTTTGCCCGTGAGCGGCTCAAAGGCGCGGAGCTTGCCACTGGAGTTCACCACGAGTTCATCGTGGCCATCGACTCGGACGAGCGTGGGCGTGTTCCAAGAGGCCGGGAAACCAGTGGCACTCCACACGGTTTTGCCGGTTTTGCGATCCAGAGCGAGGAGCTGATTGCTCTCCAGTGCCGCATTCACGATGAGCAGATCACCGTAGAGGATGGGAGATGAGCCGACACCCCAATCATGCGCCTTTTCACCGACGCTGACGTTCCACACGGCCTTTCCACCCATCGTGTAGGCGAATACGCCCGCATTCGCCATGAAGAAGAAAACGCCCTTCCCATCCGTGACGGCGGAACTCGATGCGTAACCGTGTGTGGTGATGTAGGTGCCGGTGTAGGGCTTGTTCGGCAGATCGGTGACGATCTCGTGATTCCAGAGGATTTTGCCCGTGGCCTTGTCTAGGCACAAAGCATGGCGCTTGAGGTTTTTCATGTCCCCAGGCTCTTTGATGTCGATGCCGTAGCCGCTATAGCTGGTGAGGAAGACTTTATCTCCGCTGATGATGGGGCTGGAGGAGCCAGGGCCGGGCAATTCTGTGCGCCAGATGAGATTTTCCTTCTCACTCCAGGTCAGAGGCAAATTCGTGTCTGTGGTGACGCCATCGCCCGTCGGTCCGCGAAACTGCGGCCAGTCTGCCGCATGTGAGGAACCGACGGCGGCGAGGAGCAGGAAGATCAAGCGCATGATGTGAGTGTGGTTGGCAGAAGAGAGTCTAACGGGTTGCGCTGGGATAGTTTGCATTCTCCGAGCGAATGCCGGGGCCAGGAATGCCTTGTAGGTGCCGTCTCCTGACGATCAGGAGGCGGACTTTGAGTCTTCTGCATCCATCTTATAGCTCGCCCATTTTGCCGAGCTGGTAGTCCTCGAAGGCTTGTTGGATTTCCGCCTTGGAGTTCATCACGAAGGGACCGTAGCCGACCACGGGTTCAGCGATGGGCTCGCCGCTCATGAGGAGCAGGTGCGTGTCAGAGCTGGCTGCGACAGTGATGGCATCGCCTTGGTGAGAGAAGATGGCGAGATCGCCCTCGGCGGCGGATTGACCATCCTGCACGGCGACCTCACCAGACAGCACGAGGAAGGAGGCGGTGTGGCCTTCGACCAGGGGCAGCGTGGCAGACTTGCCAGCCTTGAGCCTCACGTCCCAGAGATTGATGGGCGAGAAGGTCATGGCGGGTCCGCGTGTGCCGTTGAGTTCACCCGCGATGATGCGTGCGGTGCCTGCATCGTCCGGCAGCGTCGCGGTGGGGATGTCGGCATTGAGCAGCGTCTGGTAGCGTGGTGGCGTGCTCTTGTCCTTCGCCCGGAGATTGACCCAGAGCTGCACCATGTGGAGCGTGCCGCCGTTCTTGGTGAACTCGGGTGAGTGAAACTCCTGATGCACAATGCCATTCCCTGCGGTCATCCATTGCACATCGCCTGCACCGATCTTGCCGCCTCCGCCGCTGGAGTCGCGGTGCTCTAGTTCGCCTTGATAAGCGATGGTGACGGTCTCAAAACCCTTGTGCGGATGGGCCTCCACGCCACGGCGTTCGCTGCCGGGCTTGAAGGTGTGCGGCGCGGCGTAGTCGAGCAGCAGGAAGGGTGATAGCTCACGACCGAGGCCGTTGTAATCAAAGACAGAGCGCACGGGGAAGCCGTTGCCGACCCAATGCATGGCGGAGCTGTGATGGATGTGATGGAGTGTTTTCATAGTGGTGTGTTTTGCTTTCACGAAGCGAGACTAGAGCGATCCCATCAAACCGTGAAATACCTTGTCGCTAGGGTGAGCATACCTAGTGCGTTATACTCGCGACTCACGCATCACTGAGGCGTGGATTGAGCGAACGCCGCAAAGCCCGTGACGAAGCTCCGCAGCCTGTCCTTGGTACCCGCATCCGTGAGCTGGCCTTCGCTGTCGAACAAACCCGCCGCACGCGAGACCGGCAACCGCGCACCGAACCATGGGCGCGTCTCCAACGTCCGCAGCACGGTCAACCAAGCGTCTTGCGCCAGCAGCGTGCCGAAGCCTCCCGGCGATGCACCGATGACGGCCACGGGCTTGCCAGCAAACACCGGCGCTGCTTCATCAGGCAAACGGGACAGCCAGTCGATAGCGTTCTTGAACGGCCCAGGGATGGAGTTGTTGTATTCCGGCGTCGCGAGCAGCAGTCCATCCGCTTCCGCAATGGCCTTGCCCAGCTCGACCACGGCAGACAGGATGCCCTCGGCAGCTTCCAGGTCGCCATCGTAAAGCGGGATGCCGTGAATGGTCTTCACGATCAACTCCGATCCCGCAGGCATCGGGCCCGCCGCAGCATGCAGTAGGGCCGTATTGTATGAACCGGAACGCAAGCTGCCGGAGAGTCCGATGATGGTCATGGTGTTGCTAGTCATGAGGAGCAGCTTGAACGATGGAAGTGGAGATGTCTTGAATCATTTTTTCAGGTTCCGCATTTCCTTCATCTCACCAGTAAACGCTCTCGGTTAAGTCCTTCTATTTCAACCCTCCGTCTGCTGCTTCATTTGCACCACGACTTTGCCTTTGGCTCTGCCTGTTTCAAGGTAGGCCAGAGCTTCCTTTGCCTGATCGAACGGGAACACGCGATCCACCACTGGCCGGATGCGCCCAGCCTCGATCAATGCTGCGATGTGGGCTAGCTGGCTGCCGTCAGGGCGCACAAACAGAAAGGAATAATCTGCGCCCTTCTTCTGGGCGAGACCGATGATCTTGCGGCTCAGCAACCCAAAAACAAAACGCATGAGGAAGTTCATCCCCCGGGCACGGGCAAACGCGGCGTTTGGCGGTCCAACGAGCGAGACGATGTGGCTTCCGGGTTTCAGGATTTGCAGTGCGTTCTCGATGGTGTCGCCCTTCAGCGTGCCCAGCACCATATCGTAGTCCCGCAGCACGTCTTCGAACTCCTGCTTCTTGTAATCAATCACTTCATCCGCGCCGAGGCTCCGCACCAGCTCGACATTGGTTGTGCTCGTTGTCGTGCCAACGAATGCTCCCAGCTCTTTGGCGAGCTGAATAGCAAAGGTGCCAATGCCACCGGAGCCCGCGGGAATGAATACCCTTTGACCGGGCATGACTTTGGCCCGCTCCTTCAGTGCCTGCCATGAAGTGAGGCCGACCATGGGGATGGAGGCTGCCTGCACGAAGTCCACATTCGATGGCTTGAGTGCGGCGGCACTTTCCGACACGACGGCGAACTCGGCGAGTGTGCCCGTTCCGAGATCGAAGACACTGGCGAACACGGCATCTCCCGGCTTGAAGCGCGTGACTCGGTTTCCCACCTCGACCACGATGCCTGCCAGATCGCTGCCTAGCGTGGCTGGCAATTTGAATCGAAGGAGGGGCTTGAATTCGCCTTTGGGAATCGCGTTATCGATCGCATTCAAACCAGCAGCGTGGACCTGAACGAGAATCTCGTCGGGCTTGAGCTGAGGTCGTGGAATGTCGGCGAAGGCGATGTGATCGGCTCTGCCATACTGTTTCAGGATGAGTGCTTTCATGTTGTTGCGATAAAGGTTCTCGAGGTTTGGGTAAGCTGCGTTTGAATGGATGGAATCATGAGAGTCGGGCTCCTTTGCGGATCAACCAATCGAAGACGGCAGCAGGGAGATAGCGGCGCAGTCGGCTCACCCAGACCCCTCTGCCGACGGGATAACGCAGTCGCGGCTGTTGCACCGTGACCGCTTGAAGAACAGCCTCCGCGATGAGTCGGGGATCGTCTCCATGGGCGACACCCTTGTCGATGGCTTCCTTCGTCCGCTGGCGTTGCGCGGCATACTCATGGAGCGCGGTCTGTGCGGACCTCTCGTTTTGGCTGATGTTGCTTTTCGTGTAAGAGGGTTCGACCAACATGGCGCGCACGCCGAATTCCCGCACCTCGTGGTCCAGCGTCCAGGTGTATCCTTCCACGGCGTGTTTGCTTGCGGTGTAGATTCCCATGTAAGGAGCAGGGATGAATCCGACCACGGAACTGATGTTGGCGATTCTCCCATAGCCCGACTGCCGCATCTGCGGAAGCACAGCACTCGTCACGCGCAGCACACCGAAGAAGTTGGTTTCAAACTGTTGCCGTGCTTCCGTGAGACTTGTCTCTTCCAAGGCTCCCGTGAGGCTGTAACCCGCGTTGTTGATCAGAACTTGAATCGGCCCGGCCTTCTGCACGATGCTGTGAATCGCATCGTTCACGCTGGCATCATCCGTGACGTCCATCTGAACGATCTCTACGCCTGGAATAGCCTTCGCCGATGCTGGATTGCGTGCTGTGCCGAATACACGCGCGCCTCGCTCTGCGAACAAGATGGCAATTTCGCGACCTATGCCGGAGGTGGCTCCGGTGACCAGGGTGGTTTTGTTTTTGAATGGGGTGTGCATATACACTTATGGGTCTGAGTGAATCGTCTGCTGTGTTTTGTTGGGGCTACTTGCTCAACGCCAAGGCTGCCTCTTCCAGATCGGAAAGGATGGCTGACCAGCGTTTTTCGCCGAGTGTTGCGACCATGGCGCTTTGAGCGTTTCTCCACGCTGGAGCGAGCTTCGCAACTTGCTTCCGGCCCTTGGCGGTGATCGTGAGCTCCACCAGATTGCCGCGTCCACCCCCGGTGATTTCCACGAAACCATCTCGTTGCAAAGGTCGAAGATTCCGCACTAAAGTCGTGCGCTCCATGCCGAGCCAATCACTCAGCTCAACCATGTTCCAACTATCCTTGGTCTGCAAGGCCGCCAGGATGGAACCCTGAGTGGGACGAATCCCGTGCCGCCGCATCTCGGCGTCATAGAACGCCGTCACCGCCCGTGTCACCCATCGCAGGTTGAAGCACACGCAGTTCTCTCCAGCGGTCATGTCGAGTTGTTTTGGCATTGTTAGTGTGTATATGCACTTCTTGGAGCAAGCCGTCAACCCGCAGTTTATACATTGGCCGGATGAACAGGCGGATGGCCATATCTGATGACCCGTGAACCCTCAAGGGCACTCGGGTTCGCTTTCAAAGGCAAGCTGGAGGCGGCAAGGGTGTTTGGGCAATGGTGCTGACGCTTTCGCGTCCTGGATTACCGCGCGCCTGGTAGCAAGCGTGAAAAGCCTGCACGCTCGGTCCACAAGAGGAACAGGGCTAGCACTGCGACCAGCAAGGGCGGGCCGACCAATCCTGCGCCCTTGGTTAGGAATACATGGAAGCACAAAATGTTCACGATGATCGGACCCAAGGCCAGTAGGCCGAGCGGGCGCGTGCGTGGAATGGCGACGAGGATGCCACCGGTGATCTCTAGCCCTTTGACAAAGGCGAAGTAACCAGTCGGAATCATCGCTCCGAGAAACATCGCAGGCGGGGAACCTTCTGGCGGTGCAGGCATGTCAAAGAAGTGCAGGAAAAAGTTCCATGCTACGATGTTAAAGATGAGGCCGAGCAGGACTCCGGCGAGATTGGAGGCGAGTTTCATGAGTTGATCGGGTTCGAGTGAAAGGATGAGGGAGAGAGGCCCGCGACCTCTCTCCCGGTGATGCGCTGGGCTTGCGCTACTTGTTCTTGTTCTTGTTCTTCTTGCGCTCGGTTTCGAGCTTGAAGAACCAACCCGCACGACCGTGGTCGATGAAGGTCTGGAGGAATCCAGGCACGGTCTGCGTGCGATTCCAGTCGCGCTGCAATTCGCAGTGCACGGAGTTCCACGTCGTCGGCTTTGCGCCAGCCTGAACCATCCGCTCCATTGCGGCGCGATGCGCTTCGTGGGAAGTGCCACCGATGGCGTCCGTCACGGGATACACCTCATAGCCTTCGTTGAGTGCATCCAGCGTGGGGAAGAGCTGGCAGGCTTCGGTCCACAGTGCGCACATGATGAGCTTCTTGCATCCAGTGGCTTTCACGGCATCGACGAAATCCTGGTCTTCCCATGAATTGATGCTGGTGCGGTCGATGGCCTTCACGTCGGTCAACACTTCACGGAGTTGCGGAATGGTGTCCTCATTCACGCCATTGCTGACGTTGACGGTCGAGACGATGATGGGCAGGCCGTGCAGCTTGGCGGTCTTGGCAAGCGCGACGACGTTGTTGATGAGCGTTTGGCGGTCGATGGACTCGACGGTGGAAACTTGCGGTGGCTGGTAGTCGATGAGGATTAATGCTGCATTTCCAGGCGCAAGCATGATGTCTTTTTTGGGATCGCGGATCGGTGTGCTTTTCATTTGGTTGGTTTCTTGGTTTCTGGTTTTGGTGAACGAGCTTGGTTGTGAGAGGGAAGGTCAAATCACCACCTTGATGATGTCGCCCTCGACGACGACATCGAACTTCTGGCAGTCGTGCGTTTTGATTCCTGCTGTCAATTTTCCAGCCTTGGCCAGATAGGCGGCCAGTTCTGGTGGGGCTTGATCTGCGCCTGCGGGACGAACCAGCACGGCGTCGCCGACTTTGCCTGCGGTGGCCACGTCGAACCGTGCTGAGTGGAAGGCACAGGTCACGACATTGCCTTTCAGCACGCCGTCGGCGAGCGAGGCGTTCATGTGGCCGCAACGGCGACTCATGGCGAATAGGCGTCCGTCTGCATTGACGAGCAGGAGTTCGAATCCGGCGACATCCACGGCACGCATGGTGCCAGGAGGGAATTCACTGACTTTGGCGACTTCGATGGCTTGGGGTGTCATGGCATTGATTTGCGTTGGTGGTTGGCATCAGACGGGGCGGGCCGTGAGTGGCCCGCCCCGTTGACTCGAAGGGCGCTTTAGGCTTTCTCGCCGGGCAGCACGAGCTTCTCTAGCTTGGTCTCGTGGCCTAGCTTTTGCACGCTCTGGGCTTTGCCGTAGCTCTCGTTGAGCAGGCGATAGTGCGGCACGATATGGTCCACCATGATATTGGCGAACTCCATCGCATCGGGACGATTCCAGGTGGACATGATCTCCGCGAGGACGGCGTAGGTGTCGATGGGCATCGCACCAGCCTGCACGACTCGCGCCATGGTGATGTCCGTGGCCATCTTGGACCAGTTGCCGGAGGCGTCGATGATGGTGAAGACCTTGTAGCCTGCGGCGAGCGCACTGAGCGTGGGGAAGGACATGCAAACGCTGGTCAAGGTGCCTGCGATGAGCAAGGTCTTGCGTCCGGTCTTCTCGATGGCCTCGACCCACTTGGGATTGTCCCAGGCATTGATCTGGCCCGTGCGCGGGATGTAAACGGCGTCGGGATTGGCCGCGTGAATGTCTGGAATGAGCGGTCCATTGGGACCATCCGGGACGGAAGCCGTCGTGAACGTGGGGACCTTGGCGAGATGTGCGACCTTGGCGAGTGCGGTGACGTTGTTGCGCAGGGTCAGCATGTCCATGTCTGCCACGAGTGGAAGAGTCCGCTCTGATGGTCAATCAGTAGCATAACAGCGTCGTTAGGGTCGATCATGGTCTTGATGGTGGTGCTCATAGTGTTTTTGGATTCAGGTTGGTGTGAGTTCGCTGTCGAACTCCCTCACCCCAGAGCTTCGGTGAAGTGTGCCGGACAATACCTTGTCCCTTGGCTCACCATGCCTGCCGTGTATGCTAGCGATTATGGAACTACGCCACCTTCGTTACTTCATCGCGGTCGCCGAGCATGAGAATATCACTCGTGCGGCGGCGCAGTTGCGTGTGGCGCAGCCGTCGTTGAGTCGGCAGATTCGTGACTTGGAGCAGGAGCTTGGCTTTGAATTGTTCGATCACGGGGCCAAATCTCTGCGACTCACGGAAGCGGGTCGTGTGTTCCTCGATCATGCTCGCAAGGTGATGCGCGGAGCAGGCGAAGCAGTGGAGGCTGCCCGTGCGGTGGCGAAGGGTCAAGTGGGTGAGCTGCATCTTGGCTATGCGCCCTCACTTGCTGTGGAGATGCTGCCACGGCTGCTGCGTGCGTTTCAGGAGCAACACCCTGGTGTGCGTGTGCAGCTACACGACCAGTCCACGCAGGAGATGCTGCGCGGTCTGCGCACGGGCTCGCTGCACATGGCGATGCTGTTGAAAGTCAGTGTGAGGGTCATGGAGGGACTCGATTTCATTGAAATGGATCGCCAAGCGGTGAGTGTCTTGATGCGTCCTGACCATCCATTGGCCAAGCTGAAGAAGATCAGCCTCAAGCAACTCGCAGCGGAGCCTTTGGTAGCCTTCACGCTCGCCGACTATCCTGAGCATCACGCCTGGATCGCGGATCTCTTTGCCGACTTCGCTCGACCACCGCAGATCGTGGAGGAGCACGACAGCGCTACGAGTTTGATCGCCGCCGTCGAAGCAGGTCGAGGCGTGGCGCTGGTGTCTGAACGGATGGATTGCATGGCAGGAGTGCGGTTGAAAATCATTCCCCTGAACCCTGCACCACCGCCACTCATCATCGGCATCACTACGGCGAAAGGCAGTCACTCGATCCCGGTGGCGAACTTCCTGAAGTTGGCGCGGGAGAAAGTGCAAAAGCATGGAGTCGCCCATGACGAGCGCTCGGCACTTCGACGCTGGCACGGAAAACGTCGTCTTCAGCTCCACCACCTTACCGTCGCCTAGCTTGGCATCGGTGGGCCAGTTGGTTTGGTAATTGTTCTGCGCCTCGCGGGGCTTTTCGAGCTGCTTGAAGACGAGCGGTTTCACGAGCCACGTCACGGTGTAGTCGCCAGCGGGCAGCTTGCCGAGGTTCACCGCGTCCACCTCGTAGTAGGTGAAGGTTTTGAAGTAGTTTCCCTGCCAAATCGCCTCGTGCATTGTGATGGTAAAGGCTGAGCCGCTGCGCTCGATCTTCTCTATCCACACGCGGTCATTGTCATCGAGTTGGCGGGTGCGGAAGAGAAGCCAAACGTCGTCGCCCGCAGTGACGCTCGGCCTTTTCTCGGTCAGGTCATCGATCCAATCATCAAGCGACAAGCCTTGTGGTTTCTTGGCAAGCGATGGAGCGTGCAGGAGCATCGCCGCATCGTTCCACTTGCCCGTATCGCCACGCACGAGCTGGCGCTGATCGCTCAGCGTGCCGCGTTCAGAGGCGGCCTTGATGGCCTTAAGTGTCGTGGCCTCTTGAGCGTGGAGTAGGCCTGCGGTGATGAGAATAAGGAACGCGAGTTTCATGGCGGGTCACTTCTTGTTCTGGATTCGATATAGCCACGAATACGTGCGGATCAGCAAGCTCCCTCTCGCAATGGCAGGCGTGGCCCAGGCGACGTCGCCGAGGGTGTTCTTGTGCAGCAGCTTGTATTCGGGGCCGTCGTCGATGACCCAAGTGTCGCCGTTTTCATTGAGCATGAAGAGATGGCCATTGTAGGCCCAGGGCGAGGCGTAGAAGCGGCTTCCCTTGGTATTGAGGCGTTGTTTGGCGATGATCTCAGCGCCGGTCTTTGCATCGAAGCAGCCGAGCAAGCCGGAGTCGTAGCAGACAAAGAGCCGGTCGCCGCTGATGAGGTAGCCGGGATGGATGCTGGAGCCGCGCTTCTGACTCCACACGATGAACTCATTGCTCGTCGCGTCGCCTTGCAGCGTGATGTCGCCCTTCGCGCCGGGTTTGATGGCATAGAGAGGGCCATAGTGATAGCCCGCGCCGACGTAGAGCAGGCCATGCTTTGAGACAGGGATCTGGCTCACGAGTCCGGCGGTGCCGCTGAGTTCCCAGAGCAGCGTCCCATCTTCCACCGCATAAGAGCGGACTTTGTTCATGCCGATGGTGATCAGCTCCGTGCGCTGACCGCTCTCCCAGACATACGGCGTGGACCAGGTGCTGCGCTCCTCGCGCGCAACACGCCAGAGCGACTTGCCTGTGAGTGCATCCAGCGTCTCGACGAATGAGGCTTCCTCATTGTCATTCTGGATGAAGATGCGTCCGCTGTGCAGCACTGGCGACGAGCCCGTGTTCCAACCATCGCGCATCGGGTAGCTCGGCCAGCGATGTTCCCAGAGCTTCTGCCCTGTCATGTCGCAGCAAAACAAGCCGATATTGGCAAAGTAGGCATACACGCGCTCGCCATCCGTCACTGGAGTCTCATTGGCAAAAGAGCTGCGCGGATGCCGCATCTGCGGTGGGATACCCTTGTGTGCCTCGAACTCCCATAGAATCCGCCCTGTCTCGAAATCGAGGCACCACAGCATCCAGCGATGCGTCTCCTTTTGTTCCAGATGCCCACCCGGATAACCGCCCACATGCGGCGTCGGCAGTTCCTTCTTACCGGCCGCCGAAGTCACGAAGACCTTATCGCCCCACACAATCGGCGACGACCACCCCCAGCCCGGCACCTTCGCCTTCCACACCACGTTCTCTGTGTCACTCCACGTCACAGGTAATGTCAAACCCTCGCCTAAACCATCCGACTTCGCTCCACGAAACTGCGGCCAGTTTTCCGTATCAGAAGCCGCGACGGAGACTGCCAGTGTGATGATCAGTAGGCAATGTTTCATAAAGATAAGAGCGAAGAACCCTCAGCGTGCAAAAAGCAATATGCGAGCCTGCATACCCTCTAGCAGCGGAGCCATTTCCAGCTTTGTCGCGAGTGGAGCTTGCTTGAAGAACATGCCGGCATCCTTTAGCAGCGCTTTCTCGAAATCAGCCGCACTTTGATCGAGCAGGAGCTGCATCTCTGGGCTCTGCGTGCCGCGCTTTTTCATGTCACGCTGGATAGCACCAGTCACACGGCGGCGCTCTTCGGGTGGGAGCTTTTCGATGCCCTTCATGACGGAGAGAAAGGTTTGCTCCACAATGCGTGAGATGTACTCGCCCTTTTCGTCCTCGGTGAGGGATTTCATGAAGCGGTCCACACTCTCAGCGCCATCCTCGCGCATGGTTTCTCGCTGGTTGTAAGTGAGCCGGGAGACGGAGGCGATGACCTTATCCAGATGTGTGCCGCGCTGGCGTGGACCGAGGCGTTCATTCACATACCAGGGCGACTCATTCATCAATACGAGCGTCTTTTCAGGCGTAAAGACATGGTCCTCTGTCCACCACAGCACGACAGCTAACGCGCCCCATACGAGGGCGAGAAAGGCGGCGACCTGGAGCCAAAGACGTTGCTTATTCATACACGAATCACTTTTTACCGAAGCGTCGGCTCAGAATCGAGAGAAATTCGGAGGATTCCTCCACTCGCAGCCGCTGCGTCACCATGAAGTAAAGAACGGCCGAAAGACTGATCGTGAGCCCGAGCCTCAGCATACGGGCGATCAGGCCCAGATGCTCCCAATCCGCCAAAATCGTGTATTTCGCCGCTACGCACACCGCGCTCATGGCGAGCACGGCCCCACCGACACGCAGCATCGTCGCCATGAGTGAGCCCGTCTCTAGTCCAGAGGCAAAGCGCCGCATACACACATAGAGCACGGTAAAATTCAGCGCCAGCCCCACGCCCGTGCCCCACGCCAGCGCGGTATGATCCCACTTTAACACAAAGACCGTAAAGGCATTCGCTGCCGCAGTGAAAACAATGATGCCCAGGGAGGTGTACATCGGAATAAAACGCCGCCCGATGGTGTAAAACGATGGCTGCAGCACCTTGATCCCTGAGTAGAACACCAGACCGAATGCAAAGGCCTGAAGCGGCGCAGCCGTCTGCACCACATCATACGATTTGAAGCGGCCATGCTCAAAGATGACCGAGATGATCTCATGCGCCAAAAGCGACAGCCCCGCCGCACATGGCAGCGTGAGGAATAGCACCAAGCGCAACCCTTTGGCCAAAGCCGCACGAAACTCCGGCGTGATACCCTCTGTAGCGAGCCGACTGAGCATCGGCAGCGTCACCGTCGCTACCGCGACACCGAATAGACCCAGCGGGAGCTGCTGGAGCCGCTGCGCATACGCCAGCCACCCCGATGCTGACTCCTGCCCAGGTGTGTACGAGGCAAAAATCGAGTTCAGCAGCACATTCACCTGCGTGCCGCAGGCCGCGAGCAGAGATGGCCACATCAAATGCAGCACATCCTTTACCCCACTGTCCTTCCAGCCGAAATCCAGCCCGAAGCGGAAGCCCACACGCTTCAGCGAAGGGAGCTGCACGGCGAGCTGCATCGCTCCACCGATCAGAGTGCCCACTGCAAATCCCATCAGGCTCCGCTCCGTGATCACGCCCTCACGGAAGGCCGGGTCCATCATCCAAGCCACCGCATAGCCACCGAGGATGCACCCCAGGTTAAAAAACGCTGATGCCACCGCCGGAATGAAGAAAACCTTCTTCGCATTGAGCATCCCCATGACCAGCGCCGTGAGTGACACGATCGTGATGAATGGATACATGATCTGCGCCAGCGTCACCCCGAGCTCGATACTAGCCTCATCCTTCCACCCCGGTGTCAGCAGCCGGAAAATCCATGGTGCCAGCGCCACACCTGCCATCGCCACCATTGTCATGAAGCAAAGCGAGAGCGATACCATTTTCCGCCCGAGCTGCCACGCAGCCTCATCCCCCTCTAGTTTGATTTTCTTGGAAAAAGTGGTGACGAAGGCCGTGGAGAGCGCCCCCTCTGCAAAGAGATCGCGCAGCATATTTGGCGTGCGAAACGCCATCGCGAAAATGCCCGCGAACTTCATCCCAAAAACACCCCCGAGCACCTGATCCCTCACCAGCCCGAGAATACGGCTGCAGAGGATAGCGATAGAGACGATGCCGGTAGAGCGGGCCTGGCTGGACATGAGGCCCCCATGAATGCGCAGCCCGCCTGATCAAGCAAGCGCGGCAGGGTGAAGGTTTTGTGAAATCGCCGGGGAGGAGTGCTTCTTAAATTGGAGCCCTGGAGGCCCCTCGGCTCAATGCGCCTTGAACCAATCCATGCCCGTTCCCGCTTCGACCTCGGCGGGGACGCCGTGGGGGAGCTGAAGGGCGTGTTTCATTTCGTGGAGGATGATGGAGCGGGCTTGTTCGACTTCGGATTCGGGGAGTTCGAAGAGGAGCTCGTCATGCACTTGGAGGAGCATGCGGGTTTGTAGGTTGGCGGCGCGAAGGGCGGTCTCGACGCGGATCATGGCGAGCTTGATCATGTCGGCGGCGGTGCCTTGGATGGGGGTGTTCATCGCCACGCGTTCGGCTTGGCCACGGATGGTGGCGTTTCCGCTAGTGAGGTCGCGGATGGCGCGGCGGCGGCCGGTTAAAGTCTCGACGTAGCCGCTTTTGCGGGCATCGGCGACGATTTGATCCATGAAGGCTTTGATGCCGGGGAACTGCTTGAAGTAGTTGTCGATGATGGTGGCGGCCTCACCACGCGGGATGCCGAGGCGTTGGCTCAAACCGAAGGCGCTAATGCCGTAGATGATGCCAAAGTTGACCATCTTGGCCGTGCGGCGCATCTCGGGCAGCACGCCGTCGAGTGGCACGCCATAGACGCGGGCGGCGGTGGCGATGTGGATGTCCTGGCCCTGCGCGAAGGCCTCGATCATTGCGGCGTCGCCGCTGAGGGCGGCCATGACGCGGAGTTCGATCTGGGAGTAGTCGGCGCTGAGCAAAACCCAGCCGTCGTGGCCGGGGATGAAGGCCTTTCTTATTTCGCGGCCCAAGTCGCTGCGGATGGGGATGTTTTGCAGGTTCGGATTGCTGCTGGCCATGCGGCCGGTGGCGGCCATGAGCTGATGAAACGTGGTATGCACGCGGCCTGTGACGCGTGAAACGGCATGTGGCAGCGCTTCGACGTAGGTGCTGTTCAGCTTGGTGACTTCACGATAATCGAGGATGTCCTGGATGATGGGGTGCGTGCCCAAAAGCGACTGTAGCACCTGCTCATTGGTCTGGTATTGGCCTGTGGCGGTTTTCTTCGGCTTGTCGCTGAGTTTGAGCTTATCAAAGAGCACTTCGCCGAGCTGTTTGGGGCTGTTGAGGTTCACCGCCATGCCAGCGACCTCGTGGATTTTGCGTTCGAGTTCTTTGGCTTTTTTGTCGAGCTCTATCCCGTATTCACGCAGTGCCTGGACATCGATTTTCACGCCGACGTGCTCCATGCGTGTGAGCACGGGGAGCAGCGGGCACTCGATTTCTTCAAAGACTCGCGTGTGGCCGGTGGTGGCGATTTGTGGGCGCAGTTTCGCGGCGAGCTGCCAGGTCACGTCGGCGTCCTCAGCGGCGTAGTCGGCGACTTTTTGCGCATCCTCGGCAGCTGCCTGCGCCATGGTGGTGCTGAAGAGGTCATCTTTCTCCGTGCAGATGACCTGCGTGATCGGCACGGGCGTGTAGCTCAACAGCGACTCGGAGAGGTAATCCATGCCGTGGCGTTGATCCGGGTCGATGAGCGCATGTGCGAGCATGCTGTCGAAAAATGGCCCGCGGACCTCCATGCCGTGGGCGAGGAGCACGCTGAGGTCGAACTTCAAATTGTGCCCGATCTTCTCCACGCCTTCGCGAGTGAGCAGCGGGCGGAATTCCTCCAAAACGGCCTTCGCGACCTTTTGATCACGCGGGAAGTACACGAACCAGCCCTCATGCGCCTGCCATGAAAACGCGATGCCGACGATCTGCGTGTCGCGGGGATCGAGTCCGGTCGTTTCGAGGTCAAAACAGTAGCTTTTCAGCTCCGCGAGCGCCGTGAGCAGTTTTTGGCGTTCTGCGGCACTTTGGACCAAATGATACACATGCGGCGTGTCGGCGATGGTAGTCAGTTTCGTCGGCGTGGGCGTGGATATGGCCTCTGCGGCGAAAAGATCGCCTGCGGGTGCTTCCGCAGCCGTTTTGCGACCGCGACCGGCTTTGAAGTCATCGCCGAAAACACGCTTACCGAGGGTGTTGAACTCGAACTCGGTGAAGAAGGCCTTCAGCTCTTCATTCACATGCGTTTGGATGACGAGGTCGTCGATGCCCGTGTCGAAAGGCGCATCGTGCATGATGGTGGCGAGCTTTTTGGAGAGGATGGCATCCTCGCGGCAGGCTTCGAGCTTTTCCTTCTGCTTGCCTTTGAGCTGATCGATGTTGGCGAGCAGGTTTTCGATGCTGCCGAACTGCTGGATGAGCGCGGTGGCGGTCTTTTCGCCGAAGCCTTTGACGCCGGGGATGTTGTCCACCGCGTCACCCATGAGCCCGAGGATGTCGATGACCTGCGCAGGGCGCTCGATGCCCCAGCGCTCGCAGATTTCCTTCACTCCGAGGATTTCCGTGTCGGCACCCGCACGTCCGGGTTTGAAGATTTTGACATGCTCAGTGACGAGTTGGCCGAAATCCTTGTCCGGCGTGACCATGAAGGTCTCCAGGCCGACTTTATCCGCCTGCGTGGCGAGGATGCCGATGATGTCGTCGGCCTCCAGTCCGTCCTTTTCCAGCATGGGCACGTTCATGGCCCGCAGCAGCCGTTTCACGTTCGGGATGGCGAGTGAAATGTCCTCCGGCATCTCTTCACGCTGCGCTTTGTAGGCAGGGAAGATTTCATGGCGAACGGTCGGTGCGGCGTTGTCAAAGGCGACGCCGAGGTGTGTGGGTTTCTGGTTGTGAATGATGTCCAGCAGCGTGTTGGCGAATCCGTACAGCGCGGAGGTATTCAGCCCATCACTGGTGCGGATGGGGTTTTTCATGAAGGCGAAGTGCGCACGATAAATGAGCGCCATCGCGTCGAGGAGGAAAAGCCGTTGGGACATGTGAAGAGAGCCTGTAGGCGGCTGGGGTGGCTCTACAATCGGCAACTGAGGGGCAAAGCTTGACCTGGGTGCGGATCGGCAAACCTAATCAATCGTCAATCGAGCATTCCCAACTCTCGCGGTAACCGGAGGGATTGACGATTGTCGATTCCTCGATTGCTGATTTTGGAGGGGAAAAGCCTCCTCGCGGGGGGGCGAAATCGGCTTACCTCGACAATCTGCAATCGATTGCTCTTCAATCGTCAATCGAGCATGCCCATGGCTCGCGGTAGCCGGAAGGATTGACGATTGTCGATTCCTCGATTGTTGATTTTGGAGGGGAAAAGCCTCCTCGCGGGGGCGAAATCGACTTACCTCGACAATCTTCAATCGTTTGCTCTTCAATCGTCAATCGAGCATGCCCAGCGCTCGCGGTTGCCGGAAGGATTGACGATTGTCGATTACTCGATTGTTGATTTTTGAGATTTTTAGCCACCTTGGTGCCCTATGAAAGACCAAGCCGCCATTCTTGAGGATCGTCTCGTGAATTTTGCTGTGCGTGTGATCAATGTCGTGGAGGCACTGCCAGACACCAAGGCCGGAAAACACCTCGCGGGTCAGTTGGTGCGTTCTGGCACGTCGCCCGCATTGAACTACGGCGAAGCGCAAAGTGCTGAGTCCCGAAGCGACTTCCTCCACAAGATGAAGGTGTGTCTCAAAGAGCTTCGCGAAACGCTCATCTGCCTCAAAATCATCGAACTAAAACCCATGTGCCCAAAAACCCTGCTGTCACCGTTACTCAAAGAGTGCAATGAGCTGACGGCTATTTTTGTGAAAAGCATCCAAACGGCAGAGCGGAACAAAAAGCTATGAGGAGGATGATTTGAAGGTTGGAGAGCGATTTCTCATCAATCGTCAATCGAGTGTGCATAGTGCTCGCGGCAGCTGGAATGATTGACGATTGTTGATTACTCGATTGTTGATTTTTGAGGGGCAAGACCTCCTCCCCCTCCTTGACTGGCATGCCCTGTGCTGCAAGCTCTCCACCCCATGAGACTCTCCCAGACGACTTTTTTCCTCGCAGCTTTCGCCGTGCATGCTTTGGCGCAGCAAACTGGGATGGTGGAGGTGCGGACGCATGCGGATTTGGAGAAGGTGGCGGCCAAGTTGGCGCTGGAGCCGTATGAGGCACCGACGCAAAAGCTCGATCCTTTTTATGATGGGCTGAAGTATGATGACCATCGCCGCATTCAGTTCCGCAAGGACAAGTCGCTCTATGCGGACAGTGGAGCGTTCGCTATCGAGATGTTTCACCCTGGGTGGATGTTCAAGAAGCCCATCTACTTCCATGAGCTGGCCGGTGACAAGGTGAGCCCGCTGGCTTTTGACCCGAGTCTGTTTGACTACTTCGGGCTCCAGGTGCCCGCAGGGGCGGTGCCGCCTGCGGGCTACAGCGGCTTTAAGCTCATTCACATCAGCCCAGATGGAAAAAGCCGACCAGAGGTGCTGGCTTTCCAAGGCGCGAGTTACTTCCGTGCCGTGACGGATCAGCTCGGCTGGGGCATCTCGGCTCGCGGGATCGCTGTGAATACGATCGGTGGCGACGCAGAGGAGTTTCCCGACTTTACGCATTTCTGGTTCGCCAAGCCGGAGGCGGGAACGAAGGCCTTCAAACTGCTGGCACTGCTGAACGGGCCGAGCGTGACGGGTGCCTATGAATTTGAAACCATGCCTGGGAACACGACCGTGATGAAAATCAAAGCGACGCTGCATCTGCGAAAGCCGGTCAAGATGCTGGGGATCGCACCTTTTTCGAGCATGTATTGGTTCGGGGAGAACTCGCACCCGAAGCCCTATGACTTCCGCCCGGAGGTGCATGATTCCGATGGTCTTCAGGTCGAGATCGAGGGTGGGCCGACGATCTGGCGGCCGCTGGATGTCAGCCGCGACATGCGCCTGAGCCTTTTTGAGACGGACAAGCTGAAGGGCTTTGGCCTGGCGGAGCGTGATCGTGATTTCAAAAACTTCGAGGACCTGGAGGCGAACTACCACCGCCGCCCCGCTGTGTGGGTGGAGCCAAAGAGTGGTTTCGGCGCGGGCGCGGTCACGCTGGTGGAGCTATCCACCGGTGAGGAGACCTGGGACAACATCGTGGCGATGTGGAGCCCGAAAAAACTGCCCACGACGCCGCAGGAGCCGCTCAAGGTGGCCTACGACATCCAGTGGCTCGACCAGCATGAGCCAGGTGGTCTTTGCAAAGTGACGAGCACACGCCGTGGCTTTGTGATGGATAGTGATGATCATCTTTATGTGATCGACTTCGCAGCTGGGAAGGAGCCCGTGCCGGGCACGCCGGACTGGGTGCCTGAAATCGAGCTCGTCGTCAGTGGCGATGCCGCCAAGATCATCGACAAGCGAGTCATGAAAAACGCCGTGACCGGCGGCTGGCGTGCCTTCTTTAAACTCGATGTGCCAGATAGCAGCAAGCTGCTCGAACTCATGTGCGAGCTGAAAAACGGCGACAAGGTGATCTCTGAGCGCTGGATGTATCAATGGCGTAAATGAGTTCAAAGCTGTGCGATGCAGGTGCCTGCACTTTGGCTTGGCAAATCGGTGCAATTCAGGCCATGAATGTGCATGCAATGGCGCATTGGCACCCAAACTCTCGACTTGTCCCGTCGCGGACTCATCATGGGCATTGTCAACGTGACGCCAGACAGCTTCTCCGACGGCGGCAGCTTCGCAGACCCTGGCCGCGCTGTGCAGTATGCGCTGGAGATGATCGCGGATGGTGCGGACATCCTGGACATCGGCGGCGAGTCCACCCGGCCTGGTGCCGAGCCTGTCTCTGAGGCGGAGGAGCTCCGCCGTGTGCTCCCGGTGCTCCGCGCTGTGCGCTCCCAGACAAAGGCACTCATCTCCATCGATACGATGAAGGCCTCAGTCGCACGCGCTGCTCTCGATGCCGGAGCAGACATCATCAACGATGTCACCGGTCTCCGTGGAGATGCCGCCATGGCACGACTCGCCGCAGAGCGTGACTGTGGGCTCGTGGCCATGCACATGATCGGCACACCGCAGACGATGCAGCTCTCACCCAGATACGAGGATGTCGTGAGCGAGGTCACTGCCAGCCTCAGTGAGCGGCTGCGCATCCTCGAAAACGCGGGCATCGCTCCCGAGCGCATCGTGCTCGATCCCGGCTTCGGCTTTGGCAAAACGCTGGAACATAATCTCTCACTTCTGCGCCATCTTCCCAGCCTTGGCATCAGCGGCAGACCGCTCCTCGTGGGTGTCTCCAGGAAATCCATGATCGCCCGCGTCCTAGGGCGGGATGACATGGCTGCCCGTAGCTGGCCCACCGTCGCCCTGACGGCCTGGGCCCGCGAGCATGGAGCCCGCATCGTCCGTGTGCATGAAGTCCGCCAGAATCGTGACGCCATGCGCATGATGGAGGCCATCTTGCACCCGGACTGAGACCCCTATGGCGCTGCTCGATCGACCAGAGCTTCTTTATCGTTGGGCGCGGCGAAAGCTCGCCACGCAGCCGATCATCCGCCGCGTCTGTATCTGGTTCATCGCACGCCCGCAGCGTGCCTACCAGCCTACCCTGCTCCAGCGGCGACTCTCCTCCGCAGAAATCGGTCAAATGGGCGAGTGGATCGCCTGCCGCTGGCTACGCAGTAGCGGCAGGAAAGTCTTCACGCGTAATTTTAAGGCCGTGCATGGTGGTGAGGTGGACATCGTCGCTCGTCATGGAAAAGTGCTCACCTTTGTGGAGGTCAAAACTCGCACTCGTGATGGTCCGCATCGCCCAGCGGACGCCGTGGGCCCAGAAAAGCAGCGCCTCATCATCCGCGGGGCCCGCGACTGGCTCGCGGCCCTCTCACCGATGGAGGTCCCCTTCCGCTTCGACATCGCTGAGATCATCCTCATTCCCGGAGAGCTGCCTCGCGTCCACATCATCGAAAACGCCTTCCACATGCCCGATAACTCCACACTCGGCCGCTAGCGTGTATTATGCTTGCTTCGCGCCTGCACTCGCTCGGCGCTGGGCACTTTCGATGTGACCTGCCCAGCCAAAATGCGGGCGGAAGGCGAAGACCTCACGCATTTGCTCAAAGGGGCCGCTCCACTGCGGCTTGTCCGAAGCGACCGTGATGTCCTCTGGGCGAAAGGCGACCACGGGAAGCTCACGGATGGCAAAGGCACCCGCGAGCATGCGAGTCTGCCGCCAGTCAAAGCCCATGAGCTGCGCACAGACACAATCGACAGCGACAGGATGTGTCCCGGCCAAAATGACGCCACAGGGCACTGGATCGCAGGACATCGGCCCATCTCCATCACCTGCGATGAGCCCATCCACGATGCTCAGGTAGCGCAGAGGACGCGTGCGCGGTGCACCAGCTCCATCGAAATAGAAGAAGCATTTGTGCAGGTCCATGATCATGCGCCACGCCGTATCGTTGCCATGCCAGTTACCACTGCGGACGACTTCCTGCGTATCGCCAAAGTAGAGGCGCCCGAGCTTTTTTAGCGGCACAAAGAGCCGTGAGAGAAAGTGCCGACCAAAGAGGATTTTCTTCGCCGTGCGCATCAGGCTGCCTTCGAGAGCACGCTTCACGGTGGATTCAGCGAATTGGTCGCCCCCCTCAGCAGGAGTGCCCTCGGTATGCCGTGGCAGCCAGTTCGTGCGGGGCGTGGTGCCGACGAGATTTTTGAGAGCGACGGTGAGTCCGACTTTTTGTGTGTTTTGAGCTTGGGGACGTTGATCAGCACATCGGCAGCCATCGGAGTGCGGCAGATGCGGTATTCGTGATTCGGGTCTGTGTGCTGTCGGTTCGTCGTCGCGAAGTCGTAAGAGGCCCCATAGAGCCGCCCCAGGCCCTTGAAGCCATAGAACTCGCTTTTTTCATCGAGATGGATGTCCACCGCACCCGCAGGATCACTCGGCAGCTCACGCTTAGAGACCGTGACGCCATCCGCGATGGTCCACTCCTCACAGCGCATATCAAAGAGGGCAAAAGTGATGCTGGGAAACTCACCACGCAGTGCCTCCATGATCGCATCCAGGCCGCAGAGCCTGCGGATCGTATCAAAGGAGGAATCACTCTGCGGAGCATCACACAGCGTCACGCGGCCACGGCCCTGGAGCTGCCCCGCAGCCCAGCGTGCGACCTCACGTACCACCGCCGGGTGGGTGATGATGGTGAGCCAGCTCGATTCATCCTGGGGCGTGCGTGTATCATGCTCCTTTACCCAGTTGGGCTTGATGACGACGTGGTCCCCTGCCCGGATGAAGCCACTGGGGAGATGCAGCGCGGCGATGGCAGCCTCGATCTGTGTGTGCAGGGCCTCTGCATCTGCATACGCTGCCTGGCCGGTGATGACGGAGACCTGCGGGGAGCCGAATTCTTGAGGAGAAAGCATGTGTTTCTAGGATCTGGTTCTTCGGGCAAAAAGGTGGTGTAAACGCTGGCCACTAGTGATGGGAGGGAGTTTGGCGAAAGACACTGATTTTTCAATGACTCCAGCCTCCACGTGCTATGCGCAGGCCTCATGCCTCCCCAGCAGGGCCAGCATGCGGCCCGTGCGGCCATTTTCGATCCGGTAGGAATAAAAGCGGCCCAGGTCCGAGGACGTGCACACACCGCAATCATGCACCTGCGACTCCGGCACGCCGAAATCCAGCGCCGAGCGCCGGATCTGCGCCGCGAAGTCAATCTCATACGCCGGAGGGCGGATGCACGGCGCGAGCTGCACCACCACATCCTCCGCACGCGTGCCGTAGCGCTCCGCCATCAGGCTCAGCGCACGGCCCGTGATGCCCTGCTCACTGCCTTTTTTGCCCGAGTGCAACAGGCCCAGTGCCCCTGTGCGACGATCCACGATAAAAACCGCCCCGCAATCCGCCACATAGATGCCTAGCACCAGTCCTGGCACGTTCGTGATCATGCCATCCGTGCCAGTGATCGGTTGTGCGGGTGTTTCGCTCACCACCGCCACCTCCGCGCCATGCACCTGCTCCGCGATGCACAACCGCGCCGGATCAAAGCCCATCTCCGCCGCCTGCTCCCGGTGCCAGGCCCACAGCCGCTCCACCACCACCGCACGCTCTGCATCCACATCGATGTCTGCATGCCGCAGCGTGAAGCGATGAGCCACTCCAAGACCAGCAAGTGCCTCCAGGGCAGGAAAAGTCATCCAGTTCATGCTGAAGTCTCTGTCATGGGATGATCACCGCCGCAAGTCGGGAGAGCGCAGAGGCGTGCATGAGATGGAAGAACTGAAAAAAGTGCTCAGTTCTCAGTGTTCAGTGCTTAGTGAAAATCACAAACCAACTGAGCACTCTGCACTGAGCACTTTGGCGAGAATGGCACGAAAACAGAGTGAAGTGATCCCGCCGGATGATTTGAAAAGCAGGTCAGTGCTTCACCAGCGACTCCAGGTAATCGAGCAGGCTCGCAAACTCCTTCACGGTGAAGTTCATCATCAAACCAGCGGGCATCATGCTCGTGGGCAGTTTTTGGCGTTGTTTGATGTCGCTCGTTTTGAAGGTGAACTCCTGGGCGGCGATGTTGCGAAGTTTGACCTCGTTCGCGCCTTCCAGCGTGATGAAGCCCATCTGCGCGGTGCCGTCCTTCAGCGTGATCATCTCGCTGGCGAAGCCTTGGGCGATGGTTTTGTTCGGGTCGAGGATGTTTTGGGCCAGATCGGGGCGCTTGTAGGTTTGGGCGATGTTGCCGAGGTAAGGGCCTTTTTGGGCTTCGGTCTCCTTCACGGTGTGGCAGGCCACGCAGGTGGCTTTGGTGAAGATTTGCTCGCCGAGCGCCACGTCGCCTTTTTCCTTCAAAACGGCGGCCAGGGCCCCTTCAGGCTTCAAGGTCATGATCTTGGGTGTTTTGTCTTCGACCTTGGTGATGCGCATGGACTTCGCGGCGCGTTCGGCAGCGCCTTTGACCTCGGCATCGGGATCATCGAGCGCGGCGAGCACTTTGGCGGCGCTGGGCATGTGCTTGGAGGCGCTGATGGCGTCGATGATGAGCTTGCGGTGCTTCGGATCGGCCCAGCCTTTGTCGAGCGCCTTCTGCGTGAGCTGGATGGACTCGGGGCTGCCCGTCTTGCGGTTCGCGAGGTTCAGCAACGCGGCATTGGCATACATCGACACCGGCCACTCGGCCTTCTCGGCGATCTGCTCGATGAGTTGGTGGTGGTTTTCGAGCTTCGAGGCATTCAAGAAAGCGGCCAAAGCGGCATCGTAGTCTTTCCAGGAGTCTGGGAGCTTTTTGAGAGGCTCCAGCGCGGCCAACGTGGCGGAGACGCCGTCGGCGCTGTCGGTTTTCGACAAAGCGGTGATGGCTTGTGCCAGCGTCGTCGGTCCGACGGGTCCGACCTGTCGGACGAGTCCGACGAGCAGCGGCACCGCCTCCGCCGGAATCTCCTCCGTTCCGGCGAGCTGCGCGGCCAGCTCCGGCAGCACCTTCGGGTCCTGCTTCGCTAGGGCGAGGATGCGCTGCTGCGCCTCGTTGAACTGGATACGGTTGCGATTCAGCTCCTTCACCAAAAAGGCCGCTTCCTCCGGCGTGGCCTTCGCCAGCGCGTCCTTCAGCGCCACGGCGATCTTCGGCGTCTCGCTCCAGGCCTCCGGCTGGTAATACGGCCCCCTCGTGTCCGGCCGTGTGCCCCACGAATCGCCCTTCCACTCGCCTTCCTTGAAATGCAGTCGGCACAGCGCCGAGAGGATGCCCTGGCGCAAGGCTGGGTCAGTGGCCTTGCCGAGGCGCTCGATGAGGCCGGTGACGACTTCAGGCTGATGCATCATCCCGAGAGCTCGAAGCACATTAGAAAGCGCCTTGTCCATTTTGCCTGCATCCAAAGAGTGAAGACACCTTTCATGCATCTTGTGTATAGCAACCATTCGAACTGCGGTGTGTGCTATCACGGAATCGTCTGAACTGAGATTGAAGAAAATCTCGTCCAAAGGCAGATCCGCGATGTTGAAAGGAGCCTCCACCATGTTGAAAAGATCGAGTCTCTCCTTTGTCCACTTGTCTAGCTGATGTTTATTTAACATGCTACTCTTGTTACCTCGACGCAGCAAGGTTCGTTGTGCTTCCAACTTGAGGCGGTAACTGTCTGAGTTAAGAAACCAAAAAACTTCCTCATCCTTCGCCTTCGCGAAGTCCGGCAGCGGCTCAGCTTTGAAGCCCTTGGGCTTCACCTGGACGATGTAACCAACATCCGGCCCAGCCCAGCCGAAGGTGGCACCTTTCCAACTAGCGCAATAGACGCGGCTCAGGCCATCGACATCGGCGTCGGTGGGGCGGGTCATTTTGATGAAGGGCTCGGGCTTGCGGGTTTCTTCGAAGGTGGCGCCTTTGGGCTTCACCTGATGATGCCAGAGAGCACCGCTGCCCCAGTCGCAGGTGAAGGGGGCGTTGTTCCAAGCGCCGAAGCCGGGTTCGTCGATGTAAACCGCGCCGGTGCCGCTGCCGCCGCCGTAGTCGGCGAGGGGCTGGATGGCCTCATCATTGAAGTTTTTGTAGAGGCGAGGGTAACCGTGGTCGTCGAGGCCGGTGAAGTGGTGGAAGCGCACGTTCCAGCCGCCGCCGTCGTTCGTGTTGTCGCGGGCGAACATGTCCATCAGCGGGCTGATGGCGACCTCCAGGATGTTGCGCGTGCCGGTGGAGTAGATTTCGAGGCCGGTGCCGTCGGGTCGCACGCGGATGACGCCGCCGCCGCGATGCTGGAGCGTTTTGCCATCGGTGCCGGTGGCCTTCAGGAAACCGAAGTCGCCGCCGGCGATGTAAAGCCAGCCGTCGATGCCGAGGCTAAGGCCGTTCGTGGTGTGATCCGCCGGGCGATCTTTGAATCCGAAGGCGATGCCGTTGACGAGGATGTTTTGTTTTTCGGCCACGCCGTCGTGATCGGCATCAATGAGCTCGCTGAGGTGCGGCGGATGCACGAGGTAGAGCCGATCATGGTCCCAAACGAGGCCGCGCGGGCTGTCCACCTCGCAGAAGACCTTGGTTTCATCGGCACGGCCATCGCCATCGAGATCGCGCAGGCGGATGATGCGGCCACGGTTGGGTTTGCGCTCCACGGAGCCGTTTCCATCGGAGGAAACGTAAAGCGTGCCATCCGGTTCCGCCGCGAGGAAGACGGGGTAGTTCGCCGCAGCGCTGTTGGCGAAAAGAGAGACTTCAAAGCCCTCTGCGACCTTCACGTCCTTCAAAATGGCCGCTTCTTCCTCCGGCGTGAGTTTGACGATCTTTGGCACGATGTTGCCGCTCTCTTTGTGCGGATCAGTGGCTTTGACGTAGGCCTTCTTTTGCTCGTCGTTGAGCTTCGGCGCGATGGCTTTGATGCCTTCGCCCGTGAGCTGCACTTCGCGAATGCTGACCCAGCCGCCCTGGCTGGTGCCGGTGCAGGTGATCTTCACAAAGCGGGTGTCGATGGGCTTGGGGAAGCTGTGCTGGCTGGTGCCAGGGGATGGCTTCGGTGCATCCACAGCGCGGGTCCAGGTTTTGCCATCGGTGGAGGTCTCGATGAAGTGGGCGTAGGCGTTGTTGGTGCTCTCCCAGTCGATGCGGATGGCGCTGAGCTTGGCTGGCTTTTCGAGTTCCAATTGCAGCCACTGCGGCCTGCTGCCGCCAGATGCGCACCAGCGAGTGCTCAGGTCGCCATCGACGGCACGCCAGTCGTAGTTCTCCTTGCCTGATTCTTCGCTGCTGGCGCTGGCTTTGACGCTGGTGGCTCCGGGCGGCGGTTCTTTCGGCTTCGGAGCCTCCTGCGGCTTCGCAGGCACAAACGTCACTTTGTTCTGCCCTTTGAACGGCGTCAGAAACTCGGGCGTGAGCTTGTCACAGGCCCAAAGCAAGCCACGGGTGATCAAATCGAGATAGCGGGCATCGGCGACGGTCTCCGTGTTATGCCCGATGGTGGTGCTGAAGCTGCGAGCACCGACTTTTTCGTTGGTCCAAGCCACGACGGCGTCCACGGCCTTGCCTTTGACCATCTGGCGGCCCATCGCGAGCGGATGGGCGTCGAAGAGGTTCGCGTTGTTGTAGAGCTCCTCTTTGATCGTGGTCCAATCGGCCAGCGTCTTGGTGATCGGATGCTCCTTATCGACAAAGGTGATCGCAATGGGCTCCTGCGGGCCGTGGGAGTTCGATTGCAGGCCGAGGCGCTTGAACCAGCGATCCTCGCCGGTGCGGAAGCTGTGCATGGCGCAGTGAAGTTGGATGCTCGGGATGGTTTTATGAGCGTCGAGGATGCGGGTGAGCGTCTCCTTGTTGTTCATGCTCGCCGCGCACTCGTCGTGGATGATGATGTCGTAGCCCTTGGCCCAGTCGGCTTTGTCATAGAGCGGCAGCGGCGGGTTGGTGGACTTGTCGTCGGTCCAGATGACATCCACCTGCACATTCGCGCGGCTTTGGATGCCTTTGGCGATGACCTCGTGCTGCTTTGCATAGTCATGGCAGCAGCCGCCAGCGATGAGGAGGGCTTTGAGAGGCTCGGCGGCCGAAGCGGAGAGCACCGGGCAGAGGGCGAGGATGAGGGCAGTTCGGAACATGAGAAAAAGGGGGCGCATTAGTCGCAGCGAATCTGGATTTTCTACCAGAAAGCTTTCGAGAAACCGAGAACAGGGGAAAACACGCCTCTGACACTTCTTTGTTCGCTTTTGGCCGCTGACCTGCCACTCTCGCGGGCTCATGCGCGTAACAGTAAAAGACATTTTAGAAATCGTCGGCGGAACCCTGCTCTCTGGGAGCGAATCCACGGCTATCGAGGGATTTGCAAACCTGCGGGAGTCTGGGAAAGGCGACCTGAGCTTCTTCCACGATGCACGCTATGAAACGCTGCTCGCTGGCACCAAGGCCAGCGCGGTGCTGGTGCCTGCCGCGTGGACGAAGCTGCCCGAAGGAGTGGCCTGCATCGCTGTAGCGGACCCGTCACGGATGTTTGAGACCATCGTGGAAAAATACGGTGTGCAGCCAGAGCCATTTAAACCCGGTGTACATGCCACCGCCGTGATCGGCGAGGACGTGAAATACGACCCAACAAAGGTCCGCATCAGCCCACATGCGGTGATCGAGGATGGCGTGGAAATCGGCGACGGAGCCGAGATCGGCGCGGGCTGCTTCGTGGGCCGAAATGCCCGCATCGGAGCCGGATCGAAGCTTTTCGCGAATGTGAGCGTCCACACGGGCTGCCTGCTCGGAGAGCGTGTGATCCTCCACAGCAGCGTGGTGATCGGCGGGGATGGATTCGGCTACGAGTTCGACAAAGGCCGCCACCGGAAGGTGCGGCAGGCAGGCATCGTGCAGATCGACAATGATGTGGAGATCGGCGCGGGCAGCATGGTGGACCGTGCCCGCTTTGGCCGCACCTGGATCGGTGAGGGCACCAAGATCGATAATCTCGTCCAAATCGGCCACAATGTGGTGATCGGAAAGCATTGCATCATCGTCGCATGCACCGCTATCGCGGGCAGTGCGCACATCGGTGACTACGTCGTCATCGCAGCACAGAGTGGCGTGGCCGGGCATGTGAAAGTGGGCTCACAGGCCACGCTGGCCGGACGCTGCGGCGTGACAAAGGACCTGCCCGGCGGGGCGACCTACATGGGCTTCCCGGCGATACCGGTGAATGATGAAAAGCGCCGTCTGGCCAGCATCAATCGCCTACCAAACCTCTCCGCCCGTGTGAAAAAGCTCGAAGAGAGCAACGGTAAGGCCGAGTAACTCGATCCGTCCCGAAAAAATCCATAGCATACCGGCGCGGCTTCGACTTCATGACGTATGTCTCAAATGCGGCTGACTTTCCTCGGCACAGGCACGTCCGTCGGCGTGCCGATGATCGGCTGTGATTGTGCGACGTGCCGCAGCACCGATCCACGCGACCAGCGCTACCGCTCCTCCGTGTGGATCGAGACGCCCGAGTGCTCATGGGTCGTCGATACGGGGCCGGATTTTCGCTCTCAGTGTCTGCGTGCAGGCATCCGCCGACTGGATGCGGCACTTTTCACCCATCCGCACATGGATCACCTGACGGGATTCGATGAGCTGCGGCGTTTCACCATTCCAGAGGAGGCCACGATGCCCGTGTATGCCACGCAGTCCTGCCTGGATGTGCTGGAGCGCATGTTCAACTATGCTTTCAACGGCGAGAACCGTTACCGTGGCTACCTGAAGCCCGATCCACGCCCGATCAGCGGCCCCTTTCAGCTCGGTGGCACGACCGTGACTCCCCTGCCCGTGCAGCACGGCAAGGTGGAGACCATCGGCTACCTCTTCACGCGATCTGGGCGTAAACTCTGCGCCTACATCCCAGATGCGAAGACACTCAGTGATGAGGCGATGCAGGCCATCGCTGGCGTGGACACACTCATCCTCGATGCACTGCGCCACACGCCTCATCTCACGCACATGAATTTCACCGAGGCGCTGGCCGTGCAGGCCGTGCTGCGGCCGCGCCAGACTTGGTTCACCCATTTTCAATGCGAGATCATGCCCGCCACCGAGGAGCCTAAGCTGCCGCCGGGCATCGCACTTGCCTACGACGGCCTGCGGCTGGAATGGGACACCCCTCCAGCCGGATGACCACACCCACATGACGAACGAAGACCTCAGCACCCCAGATGTGAACCGTGGCCCTAGGCACGCGGGCATCGGTCTGCGTGGGCATGCACTGGTCCGGCAACTCCTCGCTCTGCTCACCCTCAGCATGGGCCTCCTCCAGGCCCAGACCGCTGCTCCATGGGATGCCGCAGCGGAGACGGTGGTGCTCTACAATCCGAAATTCGCCGGGTCCGAGGAACTCGCGCGGTATTACGCCGAAAAGCGCCTCATTCCGACATCCCGCATCATCGGACTCGAATGCCAGACCAACGAGTCCATGAGCCGTGGCGAATATGATAGGCAAATCCGCACGCCATTGCGCCAGGCATTCGTGACACGGAAGTGGTGGGTCACGGATCCAAAGATCAAGGCCGCAGGCGCTAGCAATGTGCGAGAGGCCCGTGTCCGCATCATCGCCGTGATGCGTGGGGTGCCTTTCCGCATCGGACGGGAGAAGCAAAATCCCCAAGCTGCGATGGAGGATGAGGCCAGTGTGGATGCAGAGCTCGCCGTGCTCGCGATGAATGCCCCCGATACAGCAGGCGGACTGAAAAACCCCTACTTCGGCCAGCCAGAGCGAGCTGGGTACTTTCAGAAGGCACCTGGTCTGCTGCTCATTGGGCGGCTCGATGGCCCCGATGACAAAACTGTGCGCCGCATGATCGACGACGCCGTCGCCACCGAGCAGTCAGGCCTGCAAGGCCGCGCCGTGATCGATCTGGCACAGAAAAATACCGGTGGTTATAAGGAGGGTGAAGACTGGCTGAAAAACACCGCGCTCGTTTACCAGCGCTACGGCATCCCCACATGGACAGACCGAGTCGAGCCCTTGCTGCAAGATCACTGGCCACTACCGGACACCGCACTCTACTTTGGCTGGTACACCAGCGACATACAGGGAGCGATCGCATCGCCGGAGTTTCAGTTCCGCCGTGGCGCGGTGGTTTGTCACCTACACAGCTTCAGCGCAGCGCAGTTGCGTGATGGCACACGGAGCTGGTGCGGCCCACTCCTAACGCGGGGTGCCGCAGCCACCTTTGGCAATGTGTTTGAGCCCTACCTGGGACTCACGGTCCATTTTGACATCCTCAATCTACGCCTTCTGGAAGGCTTCACACTGGCTGAGGCCGGATGGAATGCCACCCCTGCGCTGTCGTGGATGAATGTCATCCTCGGAGACCCACTGTATCGCCCCTTTGCCAAAAATAGCGGCCTCGGTCTCGGCAGTGAAGAGGATCGCGACTACCTGCTCTACCGTGGTGCCGCACGGCGCTCCCCCATCGATCCCGATGCCGCGATCAAGACCACCATCACCGCCCTGGCAGAGAAACGCAAAAGCTCCCGCCTGCTGGAGCTCACCGCGCTGCTCTCCGCATCCCAAGAAAAGTACGCTGAAGCTGCCGAACTGCTCGACCATGCCGCAGCGCTCACCAAAGCACCCGCAGACCGCCTGCGCCTGAATCTCTACCGCGCCGAGTGCCTGCGCCGTGACGACAAGCCCAAAACCGCCATCGAGGTGCTCAAGCATCTGCTCGATGACAAATCCATCAAAGACGAGCCCGCTCGCCGTGCAGCGCAGTCACTGCTCAACGGCATCGGCGGCTGAAATGCCTCACTCCACGGCAAAGAGTGCCTGAATATCGGACGGAGTGAGTTGCAGCTTGTCTGCACGGCCAGAGAGCAGTCCTTCGACGAGCGCTGCCTTCTTCTTCTGCATCTCCACCACGCGTTCCTCGATGGTGCCTTCGCAGATGAGCTTGTGCACGAAAACGGGCTTCGTCTGGCCGATGCGATACGCACGATCACTCGCCTGCGCCTCCACAGCCGGATTCCACCATGGATCATAGTGGATCACCGTATCCGCAGCCGTCAGATTGAGCCCGGCACCACCCGCTTTGAGGCTGATGAGGAAAACGGGCACCTTCCCGGCCTGAAACTCACGGATCGGCGTCTCGCGGTCCTTGGTGCTACCCGTGAGCTTCACGAAATGCGTGCCGTCTTTTTTGAGTCGTGCCTCAATGATGGCCAGCATCTCCGTGAACTGCGAAAAGATCAAAATACGCCGCCCTTCCTCAATGAGCGATGGGAGCAGCTCATCCATCAAAAAGGCCGTCTTGGCAGATTCCTCGACATTTTGTGCCGTTTCCTGCTTCAGCAGCTTGGGATGGCAGCAGACTTGGCGCAGCTTCAGAAGCGCATCGAGCACGATGATCTGCGATTTATCCAAACCATTCGCCGCGATGGCCTCACGCACGCGTTTGTCCATCGCTGCACGGATGGTTTCGTATAAATCGGTCTGTTCCTTGCCGAGGCTGATGGTGTTGAGGATTTCCGTCTTCGGCGGCAGCTCTTTGGCCACGGCATCCTTTGTCCGACGCAGCATGAGTGGCTGGAGACGCGTGTTGAGCTGCTTTTGGCGCTCCGCATCGCCATCCCGCTCGATCGGATTGCGATAATGCTGCCGGAAGGAATCCACATCATTGAGCAAACCTGGCATCAGGAAGTGAAACAGGCTCCAGAGCTCACCCAGGTGGTTTTCCATCGGCGTGCCAGTGAGGCAGAGGCGGTGATTGGCCTTCAAAGAGCTACAAACCTGCGCGGCCTGGCTTTTCGGGTTTTTGATGTTTTGCGCCTCATCCAGCGCCACGACATGCCACTGCTGCTCACGCAAAATATCCGCATCACGCACCAAAAGCGGGTAACTCGTGATGACGAGGTCATATTGCTTCAGGAACTTGAAGTCGCTTTTCCGGCTCTGACCATGCAGCAGCAGCAGACTGAGTGTGGGCGTGAATTTGATCGATTCATGGATCCAATTCCGCAGCACACTGGTAGGTGCCACGATCAGGCAGGGATGCTCCAAACGACCACTCTCCTTCTCGATGAGGAGATGCGTCAGCGTTTGCAGCGTCTTCCCCAAGCCCATGTCATCGGCCAAAATGCCGTGCAGGCCGAATTCACGCAAAAACTGCATCCAGGAAGCTCCCTCACGCTGATAATCACGCAAATTCGCCTTCAGCGACGCTGGCGGCTCAATGAGCGCGATGCGCTGGAAATTCTCCAACCGCTGCGACAGCGCCGCGAGCTCTGCTGGGGCGCGGATCGGCAATCCATCGAGTGAGGCGAGCTGTGCGGCGCGAAGCTTATCGAGCTGGAGCTTGCCATCTTTGCGCACAGGTCGCGTGGCCAGCAGCTCATCAAAAAAGCGCAGCAGCACCAGCAACCGCGCCGCTGGCACGGAGAGCACGTCCCCACGATCCCCACCGAGTGAGAGGAGAAATTTCTGATCGAGGTTTTTCTCCAATGCTGCCGCATTGAGCCCCTGATCAATGCAGTCCACCAGCAGCGGCACCAGGGAGATGCGCTGTCCATCAATCTCGATGCCCAAGTCCAGCGCGAACCAATCCCTGCCCCCACGATCCATCTCCAGATCACTGAACCAGTCATCCTCCTCAGCTTCATGAATCTGAAAACCGATGTCTTCGGCGATCTCCAAGCGCCAGCCATTTTCACGGAGTTTCCCCGTCACATCGGCGAGGAATTGCGACCAAAACAGCGATTGCTCCCCCGCAACGGTCATGAGCCCCAGAGTGGACTCCTGCGCTTTTGCGCCAGGGATCGCCTCAGCAAAAGGGCGGAAGCCCAGTGCCGTCAGATCACTCAAAAGCAGCCTCTCCGAGCGCAGATTCCTCAGCACCACACGCTGCTGGCCAGATTCGTCCTTCCACTGATGCGCGGGGCTGCGGATCAGCGCCTCAAAGCGCCGGGGGCAGCCTTCATATTCGACATAAGGCTGCGCGATAGCGATGCTACGTGTCAACCAGCCACCGATGCCGCGCTTTGCGGTGACTTGTGGCACCTCGACCTCGATTCTGCGCACGACGAGCACGGGCTGCGGCTCACCTGGTAGTCCCTCGTCGTCATCTTCATCCTGCGGATGCAGCTCAGAGTCATCCTCCTCGTCCTCGCCAGGCTCAGGGGAGGCTTTTTCCTGCACACGGGCTAGGCCCTCGATGCGGCGGCGCCCCTCTTCCACATCCAGCATGAGCATGAGCGCTGCGGCATGCTGGCAGAGCGTCCCCTGCACGCAGGTACAGTGTGAGGTGAGTGCCAAAGTCCCATCTGGCCGCAATCGCAGGTGTACGGTGACTGATGCGGTATTGAAAAGCCCAGCTCCGACTCCGGCGATGATTTCCAGCTCATCGGCCGCACACACATGCACACCTGAGAGCCCCACATCCCCATGTTTGAGCATTTTACCGCCTTCCTCGATCTGCTGCCGCCGGAAGAGCCACAGCCATGATTTTGAACGCACTTGCGCCCAGAGCTGAGGGAATGAAAAGCCGCCAAGAGTCATCCGCAGGTCATGCAGCGAGGAGTCGCTCGCGGCCTGCGCTGGCGAGCTGACCTGCGAGGGCGGGCATGTAGCGAGCGAGCTCGTAAGCGAGGACTGCGAGCTGCGTCTCGTTGGTTTCCTCACGCCGAGATGGCCGCTCGGAGAGCTTCACTTCGGCGATGACGGTGAAAACGCTGGCGTTGGCTTGAAGTTCGAGTTGCGCAGGCATGACGTGAGGTGGTTAACTGGGTGCTAGGCCTGGACGAGCTGGCCGTTGTTTAATGTCCATTTCCGGCGCTCGAGTCCGCCGTTGTTGAGCATGGTTTCGATCGCATTATTTAGAATGGCCCGCGCCGCCTCGGCAGGGCTGCCACCGAAGGTGCCCTTCAGGGTCAAGTCTTCGAGGTACTGCTTGACCTGCGGTGTCACCGCGATGGTCAAGGAGGAGGAATCGAAGGTATTGGAGGGCCGAGCCATTCAAAAGACGGATTAAAACCGGATAATAACCCTATTTTAATCCCCACTCGGTCCTCCGGTCAAGGATCGAGTCGATTGAATTGGCATTTTTATGCCATTAAAACGGCAGATTTATTTAAGAGACCTTAATCATTCAACCCCTCGGCACCCTATCGGAGAGCCTGAGCCTAGCGTTTTCAGCGTTACACCCCGAAGTCGATCATGTTGATGTTCCGCGCATTGAGGGTGGCGGGGCTGAGATCGGGCTGGAAGCGGGTGATGTTAGGGAAGACTTGAGCGACTTGAGCATCGGTGAGGCCGAACCATTTGCCGATGAGGGCGGCTTTTTGATCGACGGCGGTACTGGGAATCCAGCGCCCGCGATTGCCAGTGCAGTCAATACCGCCATTCACGGTGAGATCGGGGAATTGGCCATAAATTCTGCCGCCTTGGACCGCACCGCCTGCGATGATGCTGGTGCCACCCCAGGCGTGGTCGGAGCCACCCGTGGCATCACTCTTATTCGGGGTAAAGGTGCGGTTGAAGTCGGAGGCGGTGAACATCATGACTTTGTCCCACATGCCGATGGCCTTCATGCAGTCGGCAAAGGCGCGGATGGAGCGGGAGAGGTTGTTGATGAGGTTGTAGTAGCCTTGGTTTTGGGCGGTGGGGTTTGGGATCTGCGAGACGTGGGTGTCCCAGCCACCGATCTGAACGAAGAAGATTTGGCGCTTGTTGTTGAGGACGGTGCGGCCAGCGATCATGCGGGCGACGACTTTGAGCTGATTGCTGAGGTCAGTCTGTGCGAAGCCGCCGGGGAACCAATTCACCCAATGCTGATCGAGAGTGGGATTAGGCGCGGCGGTCTGTGCGAGGGCATTGCCGACGAGTCCTTCGGCATTGCGGGCACTCTGGGGGACTCCGACGTACGTTTCATCAAAGAGGCTTTCGTGCGAGGCGGCGAGGATTTGCTCCAAAGCGCGGAGTCTCCAGCCTGCGGCAGTGTTTTGGTAATTGGTGGCACTGAGTGGATCGCCTGCTGTGAGGCCGGAGATGCCGGCGAGTGGATCGTATTTGCCCGTGGGGAGGGCGGTGCGGGGGTAATGGGGATTGAGGGCAGAGTTACGCAGGGCACCGCCATATGAGGTGGATGGTGAGCCGCCTGAGAAGCCGCTGAGGGCGGTGACAGCACCGCTGGTGTTCATGAAGTAGGGCTGCTCGGTGACGCCAATTTGGAAGCTATTCGCCCCAGCGATGGAGACGCTGACGCCGAGGTCGCCATTGTTCATACCGCCGACGATTTCGGCGATACGCCCGCCCCACCCCTGAGCGAAGGGCTTGTCAGGGAGAGAGGACTGCCACTGCACCTGCTGATCGGAGTGGGAGAAGAGCTGGGGCGGCTTGGTGGAGGCTGGGAGAGTGTTGAAGTTCGCTCGGGTAATGTACTGAGTACCGACGAGGGTGCCGATATTGGCGATGAAGGCGAGATCTTGGCTGTCGAAGAGGCCTTTGAGCGGATAGGCACCGGGATGGAGTGCCATTTCATTTTGGGTATAGTTGCTGCGGCTGACTGGGTCGTATTGACTGCCGGTGCCGCTGCCATTGAGCGGGGAAATGCGGGTGGTGACGGCGGAGGTGTTGTTATTGGTGGTGCCGTCGAAGTAGCCGTTGTTCGCAGCTGGGGTGTAATCAAACTGGGTGTCTGGGATGCCGATGACACCGCGGGCAGCAGAGTAGTTCGCACGGGCGGCGGAGGTGGCTCCGGCGGGAATGAGGATGTTGTTGGAGTCGCAGCCGCCATTGAGGAAGACACAGACGAGTGCCTTGTAATCATCACCCGCGGACTGAGCTGCGGCGGAGCCGACGAGCTTCATCTGGGCGATGGTATTGACCATGGTGGTGAGCCCAAGCGCAGAGCAGCCGCTTTGAAGGAGGAAGTCGCGGCGGTTGGGCTTCGAGCGGTCTTCGGTTTTGCGGAGGAAGATGTTCATGGGGATTCCTGATTTTTGATTCCTGATTCCTGATTCGATTCTGGGATTCAGCGTTTGGAGGTTTTGCGGCGGGTGGTTCTGACAGAGGCGGTGAAAATGGCGACGAGTTCTGAGGCTTCTTTTTGAAGAGGAGCCACGCGAGAGGCTTTCATGAGTCCTCCATCGCTGATGAGCTCCATCCAGTATTCGGCTTCATCAGCCTCCTCGATCACGATACCGAGTTTGGCGACGAATTCGGCCTCGGAGCGTCCACGGCAGGCGCTGCGGTAGTTTGCACCGACGGAGGTGGCACTGCGGAGAAGCTGTTTACCCAAAACATCACCAGAAGGCTTTCGAGGTAGTGCATCGACGAGTTTGATCGCTCGCAGCGCAAACTCTTTGGTTCTCTTTCTAAGCTGATCTTTCGTCATGGTAGAGTGAATCAGGATTCAGGAATCAAAAATCAGGATTACATAGGATCAATGTGAGATCAGCCCCGGTGCCCCCACGGTCATGAGGTAGCCACACCAGCGGACACGGTCGCGGATGTCGGTGTTGAAGGTGTCTGTGGGTGGGGCTTTGATGTTGTAGGTGCCAGGGGCTGCGTAGCGCTTGGTGGCGGGCAGATCTGTGCCACCACTGTGAGCGTAAATGGCCTCAATGACGGCCTGTCGGGCATTGACGGACGGTAGCGGGCTGGGAGCGGCGGCGTGAGGCTCGATGAGGGTGGCGAATTTGGCCTTTAAGCTGCCGCCATTGAACCAGAGGTCCATTTGATCGACGACAGCTTTACTCGCAGCCCAGTGTGACTTTTGGAGCTTGATCGCATCTGCCGCGCTAGGTGCGGTGGCGAGCGTGGTGGGGACGGGGGAAGGTGCGTAGAGCGAGGTGAGCGTCGCGTAGAAAACCTCACGGTATTTGAGGATGCTCTCGGTGTAGTCGATGACGATGTTATCACGCTGATTGCTGCTTCCGAGGTCGTTGACGAAGTAACCACTGGTTTTCCCGATCTGCGGCGGTGGGATGAAGTAGGCCGGCGGATAGAGCGTGATGGTGACGCTGGTGCCCGGAGCGGGCTGCGTGTTGAGCTTCACGAGGACGGCATCACTAGCGCCGCCCTCGGTGATCACGGTGTCGGTGCCGCCGACAGGTGTGACATCAATGCTGGGAGTGTCATTATCCCATACTGGGACGGTCAGAGTGGGCGCGGAGAGATTCTGATAGAAGGGATCTGCGCTGCTAAGTGAGTGCGTAATGAGGCCGCTGTGGGTGATGGCCTCGACGTCGGTGTCATTGACCGCGGTGATGGTGATCGTCTGGGGTGTGGCCCAGTTTTCCGTGGTGAAGGTCAATACGCTGCTGGAAAGACTGAGCTGTGAATTCGCCGTCGCAGTGAGGGTGACGTCTGAGCTGGGCTGGTGGCTCAAACGGAGCGCATAGGTGTCTGTGACGCCATTTTCATTGGTGAGCGTGCTGCCGTCACTTTGGATGATTTGCAGGCGTGGGCCGTCATTGTCATAGATGCTGCTCATGAGCGGCGTGATGGTTTTTCCATCGAAGAATGGGTCTGCGCTGGCTGCGGTGGCCGTGATTTGGCCCCAATGCAGGATGGCGGGCTCGATGACACTGTCGTCGATGGCGCGGACGGTGATCGTCTGGGCCACATTGTAGGTGCCTGCACCGCTGGCCCCTGGGACGAAGGTGAGTGTGGATGGCGTGACGGCTACCTGGCTATCACCAACGAAGCTGAGGACGACATTGGCCGTAGGCTGCTGACTGAGGACGACGGTAAAGGTGTCTGTAGTAGAGCTTTCTGTGACAGAAGTGAAGCCGCTGCTCTCTGTCAGACGCACCACATTGGCCACGGAGCTGTTATCGTTGTCTGCGATGATGTGGGTGACGGCCAGCGGAGCGAGTGAGGCGTATTCGGAGCTGCTTGAGGCATTCACGGTGAGTGAAATGGGGCTGAGGTGACGCAGCTCGGCAGCCGTATCATCGACTGGCAAAGTCCAGACTGTCTGTGGGACGCTCCAGTTCGCGGCGGTGAAGTTCAGCGTGGTGGTTGTGCCGGAGCCGACACTGGATGTCTTGCTGAGGCGTGACTGAGTGCCGCCATTGATGTCGATATCGACATTGCCGGACAAAGGAGCCTTGGTCAGCACCACGGTGAAGCTATCGGTGGTAGAGCTACCCTCCGTGGTGGAGGTAGTGCCACTGCTTTCCACGATGCTGATGCCCGCAGCGTCATTGTCGGTGACTTGGACGAGTACTGGCGGGACAAAGGCACCATTGAAGTAACTATCGGTGCTGGCGACATTGAATCCGATGACACCTGTGTGCACCGTCGATTCAGGAGTGGTCCCATCATCATCGACGGCCGTGACGGTGACGGTCTGCGCAGCAGTGGCCGCGCTAGTGAAGGTGAGCACGCTAGGTGAGACTGTGACTTGCCCATTCGGCACGAGCGTGACGGTCACGGTGGTGCCGCTAGCGGGATTTCGTCCATTCATGCCCACAGTGAAGGTGTCACTGAGACTCGGTGTGCCGCCTGTGCCGCTGGAGCCGCCTTCTTTGACCTGAGTGAAGATATTGCTCTGAGTGACAGCGAGTGCAGGATCGTTGTCAT
The DNA here is from genome assembly GCA_016713035.1 of Verrucomicrobiaceae bacterium. Taxonomy (NCBI): domain Bacteria; kingdom Pseudomonadati; phylum Verrucomicrobiota; class Verrucomicrobiia; order Verrucomicrobiales; family Verrucomicrobiaceae; species Verrucomicrobiaceae bacterium. Next base: position 729,391 of record JADJPW010000002.1, on the reverse strand, counting down.
TGACCGTAACGACGACGACTGGCGTATTCACGCGGTCATAGGTAGCATCGGTGCTGGCAATGTTATGTGTGATGGTGGCGGTCCCACTGGGTTCAGCCGTGGAATCATTGGTGGTGGTGACGGTGATGGCGACAGGCGTATTCCAGTTCGTGTCATTGAAGGTGAAAGGACCTGCGGGAGCGACCTGGATGCCGGTGGTGCTGGGACTAAGCGTGACGGTGGTCGTGCTGCCCACATCTGGCCTACGCCCCAAGGCGAGGGTGTAAGTATCGCTGGTGCCATCTTCATTGACGATGGTGCTACCTCCACTCTCTGTCACGATGAGGCGTGAATCATCATTATCGAGGACAGTGACGGGCAGCACGGGAGCTGCGACGCCATTGTTATTCCCCGTGCTTTGAGTGAAAGCATTGATGACCACTGGTGGCAGCACCGGAGCGGTGATGGAAACGCTAGGTGCCGTGGTGTAGCCCAGTCCAGGATTGGCGATGACGACGCCCTCCACCTTGCCATCGGCGCTCATTTGCGCATGACCCACTGCGGTTACTCTTGCGACGGGCGCGGCGATGGTGATGCTAGGTGCTGACGTGTAGCCGGAGCCTGGCTCGGTGATGGAAATTGACTGAATTTTGCCATCCGCAGTCAGTGCGACCAAGCCTGTGGCAGTAACGCCCGCTGTGGGGGCACTGAAAGTGACGTTTGGCACCGCCGTGTAACCCGCACCGATATTCGTGACACTGACCGAGGAGACCGCGCCACTGCCATTGAGCACGGCGGTGGCCGTAGCGGTGATTGCAGTCGCAGGAGCACTAAAAGTCACCGATGGGGTGCCGACGTAGCCATGACCTGGATGCGTGATATTCACTCCTGTCACGGCGAAGCCAGAAATCGCAGCCGTCGCGGTCGCAGGCACCGGCGGCGCATCGGAGACAAAACCGCGCTGGATGCCCTCATTCACATAATCGTCGTTCGCGGTGACGCTGACGGTCTGCTCAGAGCTCCAGAGCGTGCCACTGCTGCCGGTGGGGACAAAAACGAGTGTGGAAGGACTCACCGTGAGCTGCGGAGAGCTCAGCGTGACGCTGACAGGCGCGGTGGGATTGCTGCGCAGACGCACGGTGATGGTATCAGTGACTTCTCCGCCCTCCATCACGCGAGTTTCCCCGCCTGTGTGGCGCAGGATGACGTAATCATCATCATCGGCGATGTGAGTGGTGACCATCGGTATGGACAAGCCTGCGGAGTAGCCCCCAGCAGTGGTGATGGTGTGCACCACGCGGCCCCAGTGCGGACCTTCGCTGGTGGTGTCGTTGTTGCCACGCACGAGGACAGTCTGCGGCACATTCCAGCCGCTGGTGCTGCCAGACACCGCCTGATCGAGCGTGGGGGTGAAGGTGCGTGTGTAAGCCGTGCCAAAGGTGGTGCTGGTGCCAGTTTGATTCACCTGCACGCCGTTGCCAGTCACGGTGACGGTGACATTGGCCGTAGGAGCTGCCGTGAGTGCAATGGTGTAGCTATCGACGCCCGCCTGCCCTGCGACGGTGTTCCCCGTCTCGGCCACATCGGTAAAGCCTGCGCTCTCCGCGATCACGATGCCGATTCCGCCATCATTATCATTCACATTGACCGACACGTCGGCCGTGACGAGGTCGTGATAGTTAGCAGAGGTGGTGCTGCTGGTCGTGATGAGGATACGGTCATTGCCAGCGCCGATATTTTCCAATTCGGAATCGTTGATCGCGGCGACGGTAATGGACTGATTCGTGGCCCAATTCGCATCCGTGAAGGTCAAAGTCGCTGGCGTGATGAGAATCTCCCCATTCGCACTGGCGAAGGATACGTCCACGCTCGCTCCAGGTGGCAGCGGAGCTGAAAGGCGGATGCTGACGCTGTCAGTAACACCATCTTCATGCACCCAAGTGCTGGAGCTGGACTCCGAGACGACGAGCATCTCGTTTTTCGCCTCATTTTCGATGAAGGTGAGCGGGCTAGCGGGTGTGGCGATGCCATTGTAACCTGCCGCAGATCCACTGACGGCAAAACGCAGTCCGCTGTAGGCCATCCGGCTGATTTGCTGGTTATTCACGCCTACCATCGTGACTTTGACGCCCGTGTTCCAATTCGTAGAGTCCAGCACGAACGTGGCTGGATAACCCAGGAACGAGGTGCCTCCATTGATCGAGAGCCGCGCCGCAGGAGTGGCCCATCCGTTGCGGAAGATGAAATCGGCCCCGCTCACGCCTGGCGTGCTGCTCATCGGTCCGAGAGTCATCCAGGTGTAGTTATACAAATGATTGATCTTGGAGACCTCGGCAGCCTCCGTGGCTGTCTGCATTTCTGGCGCGAAGAGGCCTGCTTGGGCCAGTTTGCCCGGAACGGTGAAATCTGGATAAAACCAGTTAAACACCGTCGGCGCATCCAGCGGCGATTGACCGAGATTACTGCGCAAGCTGTCGATACGGAAGCGGAATGGCCCATCCGGCCATGCAGCGGGCTTTGCGGGAGGTGAGAGGTTGTAGGAGCCGAATTTCGCCAGCTCAGATGCTGGATACTGGCCCATCGGAGCATCCGTCTCCGAAAAACCGGTCTGCATATCCTTCAGCAAATTCACAGGGGCACCCGAGTAGGCGCGGAACTGGCGCAAAATGTGCGCGAAGTGAATGAGCGGCTCTTTGAGCTTCCCATGTGACACAGCAGTATCTGCGAGCTGGAGGCTGCGGGCCTCATAATCGAGCAAAATGGCCTTCACGACGGCTCCGAGAGTGCCATTTGTGTCGCGGTAGGCTTTTTGCACTCGATAGATGTATCCAGCGGAGGGATTCGAGGTCACGAGGCGCTGAATCAGCCAGCGTGAGATATTGATCGGTGTATTGGTGTGTCCAGGGTTGGCAGGATTCGGGTCCGTATTGTAATCTGGGTAAGTCGATGCCGAGGCGCGGCCAGCGAGTGCATCATGCGCTTTGATCACCTCTGCTAGGGCCAGTGCGTGTGTCTCCGCATCTGTGGCAGGCGTGAAGGGGGCGATGTTATTTACCGTCTGCCCAGTGAAGTATGTTTGCTGGTGCTTGCCATTGAAAAGCGTCTTCGCATTGAAGTCATGATACACCGTGGTGCTCTGGCGACCGATCACTGCCATCGGTGTCGTCCAGGGAGTCTGCCAATAGATATGCCCATCCTGGCGGCCGAACCACACATTGTTCGTCGTACCATTGGCATAGGAGGTGGGTGAGATGCGCTGATCCGTCGTGGTCACACCACCCGTGCCGCTGTATATGCCTGCACGCACCAGGCCATTGCGTGCGCCGTGGGAGAAGCCGGTGAAGATGCGAGCCAGCTCTGTGATGTCATTGTTATCATAGGTGGAGATCGGTAACCCCTCAGAGCCTGAGGATGAGGCTGCCGTCTGGATGGCGCAGCACCAGACCGATGGAGAAGAGCTGCATGATCTCGCGGGCGTAGTTCTCATCTGGGCTGATGGTGATGCCACCGGACACATAAGTGGCACGATTCGCCATGCTCGTGAGGTAGATGCCCATCATCGGACTGAGCGTCACATTTTGCAGCAGATCGCGGTATTTGCCGAAAGCTCCCCCGGCGAGCATGTCCCACCAATTTGCCGCACCGTAGTGCCAAGTCATCACTCCAGCATCACGCTCCGAGATGACGCAAATCTCACTCAGGGCCTGGGCTACACGCTGGCGCAGATGGTCCTGGCTTTGCAGCACCATCGTCCACCACTCGCGGCGGCGATTGGGAGAGTTGCCATTGTTGTTTGGGTGGTTGTTGCCGGGATCGTTCGTGTTCGGGCTGCCGGTGTTCGCCACGGGCATGCCATTGACGTAGGTGACACCGATCGTGCCGCCATTTTGCTGCGGGTCGTTGCTATAGGTGATCGGTTTGTTCCCACGCAGGGCGAATTCTTCCATATCCGCCGCCATGACCAGCTTTTGATAGTTCAGCGAAGGCGTCTGCGCTGGGTCCATCTGCTTATCGAGCCAGTTCGAGAGCCCCTGGATGTAGCTACCACCTCCTGCGATGGCGGCATCCACCTCTGCACGGATTTCTGCATAAAGAGCTGTGGTGCCGCCCATCGTCGCTTGGTTCATGAAGCGCCAAATATCTCGCTCCAGGGCATCTCCGGTCGGATTTTGCCACAGGGAGCTGCCCAGCGCCGGAGCGGCTAAGTTGGCGTTACTCGGATCGAACAGCACCGATCCAGCAGCTTTATTGAAATAGCCCCAGAGCTCCTTATCGGGAAAATTCACCGTCGTGATGGCCACATAGAGCTCGCCATCCGCGAGTGCATCGAGCATGCGCTGGTCTGTCACCTGAGTCTGCGCGGCACGGATATTCCACCCTGCGCCGCTCACCTGACCGATCGGCAGCACCTGCACCTCTAAGTCGGGGCCAATGCGGATGTAGGCGGTGTTTTGATCCGAGGATAGATTGTTAAAGACGACCGAGATGGAGGCCGTGTTATTTGCCCCATCGACCAGCGCTGTCGCATAACCACTAGCGGTGGATGCTACACCTGCCTCACGGCCCAGAAAGGCCACGTAGAGCTGTCGATTGGCAGGATCGGTCGGATTGGCATCACAGATGGACACAGTCGTCCCTGCGCCACCGCTCGCACCTGCGGCACCAGGCAGTGCCACGCATACTTTGAGTGCCTCGGGCACCTCCTCCGTCGTATCCACCACAGCTTTGACCTTGGCGATTTCGTAGGGCTCCGCCACGCCAGCATCGGCTGGCAGCGTCACACTCGTCACCGTCACACCGGCCATGTTCTGGAAGAAAAATTCACCAGACTCCGCGCTCGCCTTTGTGGGCAGGGTCGCACCGGGCAGCCCATTGAGCTGAATGGTCAGTGGCATCGTGCCAACGGAGCGCTGCACACGCACGGTGGCTGCTGTACCTTCCTTTTCGAAAGCATCCGTCACTCCAGGCAGCATCACCAGCGACATCAGTGAGGCTAGCGTCTCCGCATCAGACGCCACACCACCAGAGGCGTTCGTCGGGCTAGTCACCATGCTCGGATCACTGCCCAGTCGAGCTTCCGCCCAGTCAGAGAGGCCATCTGCGTCCAGATCTTGGTCCGTGACCTCGAGCCGGTAAAACTTCTTCGAGCCCGGCGGCTTACTCACCACGATGGTTTCGTTCGGGTTATCGCTGGTGGGCACTTTATCGCTACCTGCGACGGGTTGCCAGTCACCCGGCGCGGCATTGGGCAAGTCCGCACACAGTGCCCGGTATTTTTTGCCCTTCTCCGCATCGAAAGTGAAGACCACATTGCCCGCTGAGACCACGGTGTTGCCCACTTTGAGGCAATCCCCTGCCCTACGTGGATCTGTGCCCATGATGGACTCCAGCACATTCGAGCAGCCATCATTATCTTCATCGCCTGCGGTGGTGATCCCCCAACCATTATACACCATCTGCCACACATCGCAGAGTCCGTCTGGGGTGCCCTGGTTCGGACCAGTGCTAAATTGATCCGTTGCCGCTGGCGCTAGGGAAGCACCATATAGAAGCGAAAAAACGGCAAACGGGAAGATGCGTGCGTAGGGCGTTCGCATAACAGGATCGGGAGGTTGAAGTAGAAATTGCCGAAGCGGCGCTTAATGCCTGATTTTCAGCAATTTTCTGAGGATACCGAATTTTAGGGCCGCTGGTCAAGACTAGAGTTTCCCGGCTCTTCGCGACGGCTGAGAAGAAAATCAGGAAATAACCGGCCCATCCGACTGTTCTCCCTGCCCACTGCCATGCGCCGCTACTCTTTCCTTCTCACCGCACTTTTTCCTATGCTGTCCGCTTTTGCGGCTCAGCCGATGAATGTCCTCTTCATCGCTGTAGATGATCTACGGCCAGATATCGGCTGCTACGGTGTGAAGCACGCGAAGACGCCAAACATCGACCGCCTCGCGGCTCGCGGCATCGTCTTTGATCGGGCCTACTGTGCGCAGGCGGTGTGCAGCCCTTCACGCACGGCCATCCTCACGGGCCTACGACCAGATACGACGAAGGTGTGGGATCTCGAAACGCACTTCCGCGATGCCGCGCCGGATTGCGTGACTCTGCCGCAGCACTTTCGCTCAAATGGCTACCACACTGCCGCTCTCGGCAAGATCGAGCACCACGGCTTTGAAGACGGTCCGTCCTGGTCGGAGCCGCGCTGGTTCCCCAGCGGCGAGATGGTCAGCGTCGATGAAAAAGACTGGACCAAGCACACCGTAACGAGGTTTGAAGGTGTAGCGAGTGAGTTTGCCAATCCGATCTCCGATGCACCACAGCGCAAAAGCGGGAAAAACGCCAAAAAAGGCCCTGCTTACGAGGTGAGCCCCAAAAGCGATGCGCAACTGCCAGACGGAGCTGTGGCACGGGAGGCAGTGAAGCGCCTCATGGCTCTGAAAACCGCCGGAAAGCCCTTTTTCCTCGGCGTGGGCTTTGTGAAGCCTCATTTGCCCTTTGTCGCACCGAAGAAGTATTGGGACATGCACGATCCAGAGTCGATCCCCGGCCCCAACATCGAAACGTATCCTGAGGGCACGCCCGACTTCGTCGGACACACCAATGGCGAGCTGCATGCCTATCCCGGCACACCGAAGGAGAATCCCATCCCGGCTGATTTCGCCAAGACCCTACGCCACGGCTACAACGCCTGCGTGAGCTTTACCGATGCACAGATCGGTCTGGTGCTCGATGCATTGGAAAAGGAAGGTCTGGTGGAAAACACCATCGTCGTGCTTTGGGGCGACCACGGCTGGCAGCTAGGCGATCACGGCTTGTGGCACAAGCACACGAATTTCGAGCTCGCCACGCGTGCACCGCTACTCATCGCACTGCCAAAAAGCAGCATTGCGGGCAAACATTGCGCCGCTCCGGTGGAGTTCGTCGATGTCTATCCCACTTTGGCCGATGTGTGTGGCCTGAGTGTGCCACAGGGCCTCGCTGGCATGAGCTTGAAGCCCTATCTCGAAAACCCCGATGCGCCGATGCAGAAACCCGCCATCAGCGTGTATCCAAGATCATCCAAAGACCACGGCGGCAGCCTGATGGGCTACAGCATACGCACAGAGCGCTGGCGCGGCACTTTTTGGCGGAAGCGCAATGCGGCAGATATCGGCTTCATCGAGCTCTACGATGAGCAAAACGACCCCAGCGAGACGGTGAACCTCGCCACCAAGCCTGAGCACGCCGAAGTGATCGCCGCATTGAAAAAACACCTCCCACCCGTGGGTAGCGATGCCCAGCCCCCCAAGAGTGGCAAGACCGCAAAGGTCGTGAATGGCAGCAAAGGCCCATCCAAAAGCTACGACCCGAACGAACCCCGCGACAAGCGCTACGACCGCCTCTATCCAGGAAAGCCACAACTCACCGAGGCTGAATACCTCGCTGGCCAAGGTGGCGACAAGGCAGAGGCAAAAGCCCGCTTTGTGAAGCTCGACGCGGACAAAGACGGCTTCGTCACCCGCGAGGAATTCATCCGTAGTGGTAAGAAAAAGTGACGCTGCTGTGGTGCCCGTCATTGCGGCAATCCTACGGCGCAGAACCTTCCCCGCTCACCCAACCAGCCAGAAGAACACAACCGCGACCGCGGTGGGCAGTAGTGCTCCGAGGAAGAGCCCCAGTGGACTGATGCCTTCACCGCGAAAGGCCTCACTCGTCTGCAATATGCCCACGCCAGCGGGATTCGGCGCATTCGCGATCACCGTGAGTCCACCGCCCGTGACGGCACCTGCGACGAGGGCGTATTTTAAATCCGACGTGATCCCCTCCACCAAGCTGCCCAGGTAGGTGAGCGCAGCGTTATCGGTCAAGGCAGTGAGTCCTGTGGCACCGAAGTAGAGCGTGGGGCCATCTAGCCCAGCGATGAGCGGTTTCAGCCACCAGGACTGCAATGAGCCCAGCGTGACCAGTCCCGCGAGGAAGAACCCGACAAGCAGCCCCTCCTTCAGCTTCAGCCCGTCCTGATACTCACGCGTCGCTGTGACGAGACCTAAAAAGAGCATGAACACCCCAAAGAACACATCCGGGTGATGGGCAAAAAAGACGATGGCCGCGAGGAAGAGCACATGCAGCACCGTGAGCCAGACTGGGATGCGCTCACTGGCCTGCTTCTGCACCTCCAGTGCTAGGATTTCCCGGCGGAAGGCCCAGGCGATGAGTCCCGTGGAGACCACACAGCTCGCAGCAGCCTTCCAGCCGAAGGTGGTGAACATGAAGGCCATATCCCACTGCCATTTCGATGCCACCATCAGCACAGGCGGCGCAGCGAAATGCGTCAGCGTGCCCCCGATGGACACATTCACAAACAGCAGCCCCAGCGTGGCATAGGCCAGCCGGCTACTGATGCCACGGTCAAAGTAGCGGCGCTTCAAAAGGATGGCCAGTAGCGTCATCGCCGCAGGCTCGGTGATGAATGAGCCCAGCAGGGAGCCAAAGGACAGCGCCGCCACAAAAAAGGCCATACTCTCACGCAAAGGGATCAACCTCGCGATCATGGCAATCAGCACCTCTGCCAGCCGCACGACGGGCCGTGTTGCCGCGACCACCATCACGACCAGCACGAACTTTGGCTCCGTGAAATTCAGGCTCTCGATGTGATGCACGGCCTCATTCACGCTCCCCTTCAGCACAGCGATACCTGCAAACAAAGCCGCCGCCCACAGGCCAAAAACCACCTCAGTCTCGGCCAAAAAATGCAGCACATTCTCCTGAATCGAGCCTTTGGGAAAGCGGTGGGCCCACTTCGCAAATCGCTTCACCGAAAAAGTATGCACCACCGCGAGCGCAAATAGGCTGGAAGCGAGGATTTCGATGGGGGCAGCAGTCATGGAGTCATATCCTTGTGCCGCATCACTTGCCACCCGGCTTGTCCTTGAAGGGACTGCGAATGACCTTCAAAAGTGAGCTGCGGCTGATGTAGAATACATCGGGATCACCCTCGATCTGACCGAAAAGGAATGCCGTATCCACATTCGGCTGTGTGGGGGAGAAAACCAGATTCACCTCGCGGGCGGGGCCTTCGTTTTTGCCCGCCTCCTCGCTGATCAGGATCTGGATGCGCAAATAAGGCACCTTGAGGGCTTGCAAGGCATCACTGCGGCTCGCGGACCAGTCCTGCACCGTGAACTTAGAGAGATCACTGGCGAATTTGTCCACCTTCAGGCGGTCGAGCTGCTCCGTCATGTCTTTGCCCGCCTGAGAGGCCTTCCAGACAGCTGTTTCGGGATTGTGTGTGAGAATCAGCGGCGGCGCAGCTCCCAGTGAGACGGTGATGCGCCGTACGGCAAAGGTGCTGAAGCGCAGTGCTCCTAGCCCCTTCCACTTGATGCTATCCGGCGAGAGCGTCGGCAGCAAATTGGGGTCGATGCGGTAAACAAAAGGCTCATCCTCATACTTGGCATAAAATTGTGTACTAGCCTCATTACTGCCGAGCTGGAGCTTGATGGGCTTAAAGCCCTGATAGCTCCAAGAAAGTGTCTGAAAGGGCTTATCCAGCCCATAGGGCTTCAGATCCGTAGCTGCATCAGCGGCGTAATTCATAATCTCATGGGAATTGAGCGCCTCGATCATGCGGGCCACTTTTTCACCGTTGGCGGGCTCTTTTTTCCCATGCCGATCCAGATACCAAGTGCCAGACGTCTGAGTGAGCCGCACCTCTGGAAAGGCTGTACTCGTGATCGTCATACCAAGACAGGCCTCCGCATTGATTTGGGCGAGTAGGCGATCCCGCAGGATATTCGGGTCCAGCCACAGTGCGGCGATATTCTTGGCCGCCACGGTAAAGGCAGGCTTCCGGTGCTGCGCCGTCGCGGGGACACTCACGGTGGTCGGATCAGCCGGTTTTTTGAGCATCACTTCCAGCGTGTTCTTTTCATCTCCACCGAGGATCAGGCGAGCGCGGATTTCATCCGCTGGGATAGCGAGCGCAGCATCAGCTGGCGTAGGCACTGCGGCGGCTGACTTCACATTGGCCGTGGTCGCATCTTTTGCCTCGATGATCTCGATATTTAGCAGGATGGAGAGCAGCTCATTGACGCGGTCCTTGCTGGCGCGGGTGCGGATGGGCTTCAGCAGCACCCAGGGCATATTTTCATTCTCCCGGAAAAGCTGGATCTGGCCATCTGCCTTGGTCAGCGTGATACCAGTGACTCGCTCTGCCTTCGCACGTAGGAGCCGTGCATCCCGCCATGCCGTCTGTGGCACATCCAGCAGACGAGCGGCGACTCCCCGCGCCACATAAGATGTAGCCCCGCCCTCGGCACCCGGCAGGTGAATGTAGGAGCTGCCCTCGATCGCTGCCAGGGAGCCAAACCAGCACTCATAGAGCGACTGCCCCGCTTTACCGAGCACGCGGATTTTATGCCGGGGCTTATCGAGCCCCGTCTTTGCCCATTCATTGTCATCAAACTCCGCCCTCTCCACCCGCTCCACCCACTCGATCGAGTCCAGCGCCTTCAGCAGGGCAGCCACACGCTCTGGATCGGCCAGATCCTCTACCGGCTTCAAGAGCTGCCACGCACCATCTTTGAGCGAAAGGCGGATCACCCCGCCAGTAGAGTCCGTGATCTCAATCTGCGCTACTTGGTCGATCGCAAAGCGTGCAGGCCCGCGGCGCATCTCCCGCAGCTGCTGTGCAGATGGGAAATACCGCTCTATGCCTAGAATGACCGCGCCGAGTGTGGCGACGAGCAGGAAGAGGATGATCGTGGTGCGCGTGCTCATCGAGAATCAGAGGGAAATGGGGAAGAAATGAAATGGACTGCCTTTGTTCTGGTCATTTGCAGCCCGAATGCAACCAAAAGACTCCAAGTCCGAAACGAGGACAACACGCGAAATGGGTGCCGATACCCCATTTTGCCACTTCGTGTTCAGGCTCCGTCATTTTTTATGTGCGAGGGGAGTGCGGCGAGTGAGAAAATGGCGTATCGGAGCCATCGCCAGCCATGGTCGAAAAAGTCCGCATTTCTCACCATCCCCCCCTCAACCGAGGGGGGTGACTGAAAAATGGGGTGCGCCATGGTTCAAAAAAGTTCACAATCAAGCCTTCCAACTCCCTCAACCCTCGCCCATGTACGGACTCGTCAATAAAGCCATCGAAGAACTCGTCGTCACCCATTTTGGGGAGGACAAATGGGAGCTGATCAAAAAGAAGGCGGGCGTCGATGTGGATGTCTTTGTGAGCAATGAGCCCTACCCAGATGACATGACGTATGACCTCGTCAGTGCGGCGTCTGAGGTCCTGGGTTCTCCCGCAAGCGCCATCCTGATCGCCTTTGGTGAGCACTGGGTGCTAAAAACAGCCTCTGACAGCTATGGCTCCATGATGCGTGCAGGCGGTGCCTCGCTGAAGGAATTCCTCATCAATCTGCCAAACTTCCACACTCGTGTGCAGATGATCTATCCCAAGCTCCAACCACCACGCTTCGAGTGCTCGGACATCGGCGAAAACTCGATGCATTTGCATTACTTTACGCATCGCTCTGGGCTCACAGACTTTGTCGTGGGACTGGTTCAGGGCCTGGGGAAGCTCTATTCCACCCCTGCTACTGCCAAAGTGCTCGCCGCGAAGTCCGACGGGGCTGATCATGATGTGTTTGAGGTTTCTTGGACAGCCGCTGCCACATGAATCTCCAGACCGACAGCTCCAGCGTCATCAGCAGCCTGCCCACGCGGGAGTTTCTCCGTGCGTTCCCATTCTATTTCGTGTGGGATGATCAGGATGTGATCCTGGAGGTCGGTCCGTCACTGCCCAAGTTCTGCCCGCAGGCCCTTCCAGGTGCGAGATTGAACGAAGTTTTCTCTTTAAAGCGGCCAGTAGGCGAGTTCTGCCACGCACTTGCATCCGCCCACAATAATCGCCTTTTCCTACTGGAGGACCGCCTAAACCACCGCGTGCTACGTGGCCAGTTGCTCCTGCTGAACGATCCACCGCGTGGCGTCATGCTGGGCTCACCATGGCTCACAGAGCCAGATGAGGTGGAAAGCTACAATCTCACGATGAGCGATTTTGCGGTGCATGATCAAACGATGGATCTGCTCCAGGTGCTGCAAACTCAGCGCATGGCCGCAGACGACCTCCAAAAGCTCAATAAACGCCTCACCGAGCAGCGAGCTCAGCTTCGTGATCAAGAGGCAAAATCGAGCAAGCTCGCACTCGTCGCCGCACGCACGGACAATGCCGTCGTGGTCACGGATGCCATTGGCCGCATTGAGTGGGTGAATGAGGGATTTACCCGCATGACAGGCTGGCAGATGGAGGAGGTCATCGGCCGCACCCCGGGCTCCTTCCTTCAAGGTGAGGACACAGATCCACGCACCATCGCCTACATGCGCCAGTGCCTGCGTGAGCAAAAAAGCTTCCGCACGGAGGTACTGAACTACCACCGCACGGGAGGCAAATATTGGACAGCCCTCGAAGTGCAGTCCATCCGCAATGAGGCAGGTGAGGTCACCAATTTCATGGCCATCGAGAGCGATGTCACGCAGCGCAAGAGCGATGACCAGCACCGCGCTCTCCAGTTCTCCACCAGCAGCATCCTTGCAGGCGCAGAGACCATGCGCCAGGCCGCTGCGAAAGTCATCCAAATGATCTGCATCAACCTCGGCTGGACCACTGGTGGTATGTGGATGCTGGACCCAAGTCTGAAAGAGCTACGCCTCGCAGAGCTATGGCATGATCCTGAGCATGACCTCTCTCCGTTTGTAGCCATGAACCGCGCCATCTCCTTCTCCCCAGGATTAGGATTGCCGGGCATGGTCTGGAAAACGGGGCGGAGCCAGTGGTTCCGTGACTTTGCCTCCCAACCAGAGCTTTTTCCCCGTGCTACCACGGCGGCAGCCTGTGAGCTACATGGAGCCTTAGCCTTCCCTATCGTCTCACGCGGGGAAACCATCGGCGTCATCGAATTATTCAGCACCAAGCTCACAGATCCAGATGAAGCTCTGCTACAGGCCCTCGCAGGCGTGGGCAATCAGATGGGCCAGTTTATCGAACGCAAATCCGCAGAGAACCAGCTTTGGCAGACCAATATGCTGCAAAAAGCCATCCTCGAAAGCGCGAACTACACCATCATCTCGACATCTCCGGATGGCACGATCGTGACCTTCAACCGCACCGCAGAGCAAAAACTCGGCTACTCCGCTGAAGAAATGATCGGCAAGCAAACTCCCGCCATCATTCATCTACCAGAGGAAGTCATCGCTCGCGCCAGCGAGCTCAGCGCCGAACTGGGACGCGAAATAAAGCCAGGATTCGAGACCTTCATCGCCAAATCGACCATCGGAGAAATCGACGAACGTGAATGGACCTATGTGTGCAAAGATGGGCACCAGTTTCCCGTGCGGCTCTCCGTCACCACCTTGTTCGATGAACGCGGCCAGATCTCGGGCTATCTGGGCATCGGGTCAGACATCACCGAGCAAAAACGAGCCGCTGAAGAGCTCCTCCAGGCCAAAGAAGCTGCAGAAAGTGCCAGCCGAGCCAAGAGCGACTTCCTGGCCACCATGAGTCATGAAATCCGCACCCCGATGAATGGCATCATCGGCATGTCATCACTGCTGCTCGATACGGATTTGGAGCCCAAGCAGCGTGAAATGGTCGAAGCCGTACGGCACAGTGGTGATGCCCTCATGACCATCATCGAGGACATCCTCGATTTCTCGAAAATCGAGGCCCGCAAGCTCGACTTGATCGAGGAGCCCTTCCGACTCGAATCCGTCATTCGCGGAGTCGTCGATCTGCTACACCATAAGGCCGCCGCGCGTGAAATCGCCCTCCTCGTGGACATCGCACCCGATGTGCCACCTTCGCTCATCGGCGACCCTGGCCGTCTGCGCCAGATATTGATGAACCTCGTGGGCAACGGCATCAAATTCACCGATGAGGGACAAATCCGCATCGGGGTGAAACGACTTGGCTCGCCCCACACAGCTTCAGTCAATCTCGAGATCAGCGTCACCGATACAGGCATCGGCATGACCCCAGAGCAGCAAGCACAGCTATTTCAGGCCTTTACACAGGTGGACAGTTCCAGCACGCGTCGCTTTGGCGGCACGGGCCTTGGTCTCGCCATCTGCAAGCGCCTCGTCGAGCTCATGGGCGGCCAGATCGGTGTCGAAAGCCAGCGCCATGCAGGATCACGCTTCTGGATGCGGCTGCCGATGCGCATCGCGCTCACGCCAGAACTACCTCTGGCAGAAGACATCGCCCTCAATACTGAAAAAATCTCCGTAGCACCTGCTGGCGGCATCAGGCCACGCCTGCTCGTCGTCGAAGACAATGAAGTAAATGCCCGCATGGCCCTGATGATGCTCGAAAAGCACGGCTACCCTGCTGAAGTCGCCCGCGATGGGGAGGAGGCCGTGGATCGCTTCGCCAGCGGTGTCTATGACGGCGTGCTCATGGACTGCCACATGCCCCGCATGGATGGCTACGAGGCCACGCGTGCGATTCGTGAGATCGAATCCAGCTCCCTGTGGCAGCGGCCACGCTGCCGCATCATCGCCATGACCGCCAATGCCATGACAGGCGAGCGTGAGTGCTGCATCGAGGCCGGCATGGACGACTACGTCTCTAAACCGCTGCGAGCCAAGCCACTTACTGAAGCACTGAATCGCATCCAAGTGCTCACCGAATCCAAGGAGGATGCCGAATCCACGCCATGGTCCGCCGAAGACGCATCCACCGCCCAGGACTCCATCCAGCAGCTCGCCGATGAACTCAGCATCGAAGATACCATCGAGCTTATCGAAAACTGGCTCAGAGATACGCCCGAGCGCATCCTAGAGCTCGAAAAACTCGTCACCAGCGAGGATCAGGCCGCCCTTCGCCGCACCGCACACTCTTTGAAAGGCAGCAGCTCACTTTTTGGCCTCACTTACCTCCACACGCTCTGCCGGGAGCTCGAACAGCTCGCAGAAAACAACCATCGTGCCGATCAGCCAGCCCTCATCGCCCAGGTGAAGCAGACCTTTGCCGCCGCCACACCAGCCTTGCGAGCCCAGACAAAGCGCCTGGAGCAGTCCGCTCTCGAAAATCGAGATCGCACTCCCCCGACTCCCTAGGAGTGGCCGAGTCACATCTTCGCATTCCAGGCAGTGGGAAGGCGAAGCGGGCCAAAGACAGGCTACACCACCCACTTCACCATCTTTGCCACCAGCGCATCCTTGCGCAGCGGTTTCGGGAGAAAGTCATTCATGCCACATTGCAGGCACTTTTCGATATCAGATGGCTGTACATTCGCGGTCAGCGCCACGATCGGCACAGACGCATGTCCAGTATGGGATTCGGCTTCGCGAATAGCTGCGGTGGCTTCAAAACCGTCCATCACCGGCATTTGGCAATCCATCAAAACAAATCGGTAATCACCCGTCCGCGCCAAAGCGGCACCTTCTTGGCCATTGGCGGCCAAATCGACACTGAAGCCAAATTTTTGCAGCATCAGCTTCGCGACCGTTTGCCCCATGGGATTATCTTCGACCACGAGCACACGTCCTTCGAACTGAAGTGACGCCGGTGCGGCAGGCTTCTCTCTTGTGTAATCTTGCGGAGCCTCTGTCACCGGCAGACACAGCGTGATGCGGAATTCTGAGCCTTCGCCTGGACGGCTCTTCGCCGCGATACGGCCGCCCATCAGCTCGATGAGCGAGCGAGAGATCGCCAGCCCGAGTCCCGTGCCATCGTGGCGGCGCTTCGTGGAGCCATCATGTTGGCTGAATGGCTGGAACAGATGCTCGATGAATCCTTCAGAGAATCCGATGCCCGTGTCACGCACAGTCACCTCTAGGTTTACCAGTGCTTGGGGGCCTATTACGGGGCTTGTTTCCACCTCCACCGTCACACTGCCTTGATCGGTGAATTTGATCGCATTGCCGATGAGGTTGATCAGGATCTGCCGTAGCCTTCCAGGATCACCTTTGACCCATGCCGGCATTGCTGTAGGCAGACTGAGCCTTAGTTGAAGGTCTTTGGCCTCAGAGCGCACTTTCATCAGTGTGCTCACCTCTTCAAACAAGGCCGCTGGCTGGAAAGGCTGGGATTCGAGGTCGATCTTGCCAGCCTCTACCTTCGAAAGGTCCAGAATGTCTCCGATGACATCCAGCAGCGCCGTGGCGGACTTTTCAGCATTGACCACCAGCTCCGTTTGCGACTCCGAAAGTGGTGTATCGTGAAGAAGCTGTAGCATCCCGAGCACACCATTCATCGGCGTGCGGATTTCATGGCTCATGCTCGCCACAAAGATGCTTTTCGCACGGCTAGCGGCCTCTGCCTGCTCACGAGCAATGCGTTGCAGGTCCTCAGCCTCACGCAGGCGCTGCTCCAGCGCTTTTTGCTGCGTCATATCAAAGTGTGTGCCCACAAAACGATACACCGTGCCCTGTGTATCACGCAGCGCACGACCGCGGGCCATGATCCATACAAAGTGGCCATCTTTATGCCTCATGCGGGCCAGATTATCAAAAACCGGCGTCTCGCCGTGCAGATGCCTCTCTACACGCTCCATGCTTCGCTCACGGTCCTCCGGGTGCATGCGAGACTCCCATTCCTCCGGTGCAGTCCCGATCTCATCATCCGCATACCCCAGCATAGACTTCCACAGGGGAGAGAATACCACCTGCCCAGTGAGTAGATCCCAGTCCCAGAAACCCGTGTTGCTGCCTTCAATGGCTAACTTCAGCCGCTCTTCCGATTGCTGGATGTGCAGCATCTGCCTTGCTATGATCGCATTATTACGGCGATTCATCGAGAGACTCGAAACCTTCTGCACAAAGACTTGAAACGACTGGATGCGCTCCAACATCAGCGGCGTGTGAAAATCTGCCTTCTCTCGGCTGATACCCGTGATCACCACAGCGATGCGTTTACCAGTTTGATCCTGACAGAAACCAATCACCAGATGGGCAAAGTCAAAACTAGATGGCAAACGCTCCAGCAGCTCCTTCGGCACCACTTTTGTCTGCGACGTCATATGCTGTAACCGATCCTCGATCCACACCGTCAGGTCTGTGAGTTCTGGTGGTGACGCTTTCAGTCCCTGAACTGCCATCGGGTCCACCATCATCTGCCCACTCTCATCAATAGGCCAAAAAAGACTGAATTCCTGCTCAAACACATCCAACACCGCCTCTGCCACCATGTCGGCAAAGTCCTGATCACTGCGCACATGGATGGCTTTTGAAGCAAAAGCATGAATCCGGGCGAAGCGGCCCAATTCCTCATCGAGCTGATACTGCGCATCCACCAACCGCTGCTCCACCGTGGAAAACCGCGTCACACGGAGTTGTAGCGCCTCGTAGCGCTCCAGCAGCTCTTCGTACGGCAGTCTTTCTCCAGTGTGGGGTGCAGTGAGCATGACGGCTATTCTTCTCAGCGGCGGTAGATCGCGTAGATCGCCGTGGTGTAGTTGTGGTAGGTATTTGCTCCACCGAGGCGGGCAAACTCGCCAAAACCATACATTCCCAGCCACGGTGGCACGATGCCATCCGTGCTCAGCGGGAACTGCATGCGACTCACCAGCTCTTCCTTCATCACACGATTAAAAAGATAGCGTCCACGGGCCAAACAATCGGCATGAAAGACCGCCACAGGCTTCTGGCCACCGGCACGCTCGTTCATCTGCGTCATCATGCGGTCCATGTCGGCAAAGATTCGCTCCTCATCACGCACAGTGAGCCACAGCTTGGTACCTTCGCGGATTTCCGTCGCGTAATGCATCGCGCCATCCGCATCGCGCTTCGTCACCACGCGTAGGATGTGCGGATTGCCATACTCAGCGGCTTGATCAGCAGGTAATTGCTCTGCTAGCGCCCCGACGGGGATCGAGTCGCCACAGCTAGCCGTCGCGGCATCCAGATCGAGGCGTGCGGTGTATTCCTGCCAGGCTGGCTTGCCATTCAGCTCGATGATTCGCGTCCCATCCGCCTTCGTTACCGTCATCGGCTCGCCCACTGCCATAAAACCATGCGTGGCCTGTGTCTCAACGCTCAAAGTCGGGTCCGCAAAGCCCACCGCCCATGCCGCGTGCTCATACACCGTGCCATCCACCATCTGATAACTCACCACACCACGCATGTTGTCTGAGGATGTGGCTCCAAAGATCGTCACCTCTGGCCCGAAGACCGATTCGATGCCCGCGATGGCTTGGTCATTCGCGATGTCGATCCCTGAGGCGAGGAAATGAATCATATTGATGCCTGGCTGCTGCGACTTGAGCTGCTGCGCCAGCTCCGCTGCCTTTTGAAAGGCGTTCCGCCCATGGATGTCATCTACATGCGCCACGGCGAACTCTTTTCCGCGCACCGCCATCAGCGCCACGTCCTTCATCGACTCGCTCACACCTTCTTTGCCTACAATCCCGCAGCAAGAAGCACCCACGACGCGTGCTCCAGGCGCTAGCTCGCGCACTTGGTCGATCAATGCCTGGTAATCATGGCCGATCGAGGCACTAAGCATGACGAGATCACAGGACTTCTCCGCGCCGAGTGCGGATTCGAGACACTCGGAGATCGCGTTCCGAGAATTGACCATACGTGTGCTGGCAGAGAAGAAGGAGAGCATAGGGAGTGGGTTCGTCCTTCAAGATGCTTCATCGCCACCCCCAAGTCCTCCCCCCCATTTGTGGGGGGGATGGGGGGAGAGCCCATCTTTCCCAGCCCCACAGAGTTTCGTCTCCTTGTGATCGCGCCGATCTAGCTCTCCACCCACCTGTGGGGATTTCACCTCTTGAGAAGTGCATGAGCTTCACCGCCTCATGAAACTCCTCTATGTCCACGAACGCTTCGGAGCCCTCGCCGGGGCAGAAGCGAATGCCTACATCACCGCCGAGCAGCTCAGCCAGCGTGGTCACGACATCGCCCTCCTCCACGGTCCTAGCACGGGAAAGAATGAAGAAGGCTGGAAGCAGGTTTTCACACGACTCTTCGCCCTAGAAGGAGATACCGCTGCCCGCACTCGTTCCGCGCTCGCTGCTTTCAAACCGGATGCCGTCTATGTGCATAAAATGGCCGATTTGAGGGTCATTCAGGCACTTGTGGAGAGCGGGGTGCCACTCATCCGCATGGTACATGACCACGACATCTACTGCATGCGTAGTTATAAGTATGACTACTTCACGCGGAAGATCTGCACCCGCGCAGCCAGTCTCTACTGCGCCATCGGCTGTGGTGCCTGTGTGGTAAAAAACAATGGAGGCGGCTTCCCGCTCAAATATGTGAGTTACCGCGAAAAGAAGCGCGAGATCGCTCTGAATCGCCGCTTTGACCGCATGGTCGTCGTCACCGAATACATGCGGGATGAGCTGCTGAATAATGGCTTCGACGCCAAACGGATCGAGATTCATGCTCCCGTACCGCGAATGGGTGATCCCACACTCCGCAGCAACTTCAGTGATCGCAATTTGATCCTCTACGCTGGCCAGATCATCCGTGGCAAAGGTGTGGATGTGCTCCTGGAGTCCCTCGCCAAAGTGAAGAGCAAGTTTGAGTGCATCATCCTCGGTGACGGCAATCACAAGGCCTACTGTGAGGATCTCAGCCGCAAACTCGGCCTCGCGGATCGTGTTCACTTCAAAGGCTTCATCCCCCAGGAGGAACTGAAGGCTTACTACCGTGAGTGCAGCGTCGTGGCACTCAGCAGCGTCTGGCCGGAGCCCATCGCCACTATTGGACTTGAGGTCATGCGCTACGCATTGCCCGTCGTCGCCTTTGATGCGGGCGGCATCAAAGACTGGCTCATCGACGGCTACAACGGCCACCTCGTGCCCTGGATGGATCGCGACTCCTTCGCCGCCCGCATGGATGATCTCCTCCAAAACAAAGCAAAAGCCCGCCAGCTCGGTCAAAATGGCCTCCAGCTCGTTTCTGAGCGTTATGACTTCGATGCTTACATCTCCGACCTGGAAAAAATGTTTCATGAAGTGTCGTCCACGCGGCATCCCAAAGCCTGGAGTGGAGAATCTAGGCCTTCGATGAAGGCACATCATTTCGTGGGGAATCAAGGTGAACGGATCTCATCCCTACATCGCCCAGCAGCCTGATCCCCCACAGCTGCGGGTAAATACAAACTCTGAAAGCACATCACTCTCCCGTCATGACACACGCACTCGCCGAACTACAAGCCCTACGCCTCATCCAGGCGCAGAGCCGCATCGGCCGCATCCGCATGCGTCTGGCAATGAATCTGAAACGCTGGAGCTGGCTGGCTCTCGTGAACGGCACCCACGCAGCGAAGCGCCTCTTCGACATCGTGATCAGCCTCGCATGCCTAATAATGGCCTCTCCAGTGTTCATCCTCATGTCACTGCTCATTCGTCGCGATGGCGGACCCGTATTCTTCAAACAAAAACGTGTCGGTTTGCACGGCGGAGAGTTTGAGATGCTCAAGTTCCGCTCCATGTGCGTCGATGCGGAGGCGAAGCTCGCTAGCCTGCTGGCAAAAAATGAAAAGGCCCAGGGCATCACCTTCAAGATGAAGAATGACCCACGCGTCACTCGCATCGGCCGCTTCATCCGCAAGACCTCTCTCGACGAGCTTCCGCAGTTCATCAACGTGCTGCGTGGTGACATGTCCATCGTCGGCCCGCGCCCACCCTTGCCTCGCGAGGTGGCTCTCTACTCCAGCAGCGACCGCCGCCGTCTTTTTGCCCGGCCTGGCATCACCTGCCTCTGGCAAGTGGGCGAACGCCAAGGCGGCATCTGGGAAATCGGAGACCGAAATGCCATCGACTTCGATGAGCAGGTCTCGCTGGATGTCCGCTACATCGAAAGCCAGTCGCTCCTGCGCGATCTCTGGATCTTACTGAAAACCGTCCCCGCCATCGTGCTAGGCAAAGGCATGTGATCATTATGAAAGCCGTACTCATCTGCCCAGATCACCGTGAAGCCGCAGGCTTTGCCCGCCGCATGAAGCCACTCGCACTGCTGCCAATCATGGGCCGCGAATTGCTCGTGCTGTGGCTGGAACACCTAGCCAGCGAAGGCGTAAAGCAGGTCACACTGCTCGCTGCCGACCGCCCCGATCAAATCCGCAACGCCATCGGCAACGGTGGTCGCTGGGGTCTCAAAATCGCCGTGATCCCAGTCGCCAGCGAGCCCTCCATCGAACAAGCTCGCCTCTTCGCTGCGGATTCACGCACCCGCGTTCTGGTGCTCGATACGCTGCCTGCACTGCCACAAATGTCCCTTTGGGAGAGCACCGAGGGCCTCTTTGATGTGATGTTGAAACAATTCAGCCATGCGGAGACTGCATCCCCCCTGACCATGCGCCGCGTCGCTGCGGATGTGTTTATCAGCACCAGAGCACGCATTTCCCCGACGGCTACGATCGAGGGACCG
Source organism: Verrucomicrobiaceae bacterium (assembly GCA_016713035.1). Lineage (NCBI taxonomy): Bacteria > Pseudomonadati > Verrucomicrobiota > Verrucomicrobiia > Verrucomicrobiales > Verrucomicrobiaceae > Verrucomicrobiaceae bacterium. The sequence goes on along the minus strand of JADJPW010000002.1, from coordinate 708,055 downwards.
GCATGGATCGGCCCGCAGGTCATCATCGGTCCGGGTGCTCACATCTTGCCCGGCACGATCATCGAGAGTGCAGCCTACATCGACCGTCAGGCCACAGTGCGCGGCAGTTGGATCGGGCCGAAGACCTATGTAGGTGCCATAACCGAGGTCTCGCACTCCTTTGCATGGGGCACCGGCTTGGAAAATTGGCGCCTCGATTCGTTCATCGAAGTCACAGATGACTTCCTACTCGCCAGTTTGAAGCATCAACCCTTTGGCGGTGCCCGCAGTAGTTGGTTCACGCGGCTACTTGCGCTGCTCCTCATGCTCCTCACTTCACCCATCGCTTTACTGAGCATGGCGTGGACACGCCTTATCCGCCAAAGAGAAGCCTTCGGCCGTGTACAGGTCATTTTACCTCCACCTGGCACGCAGGATCGCTACACACGCACGGTAGGCCTCCACACCCTGAGTGGCCACTCAGGGCTCTTTGCCCGCTGGCCACAACTTTGGCGCGTGTGGCTCGGAGACATGCATCTCGTGGGAAATCGCCCGCTCACCTCTGCGGCTGCATCCATGCTGGGAGATGAGTTTGAGCAGCTCTGGCTCGCCTCACCCGCTGGTGTCTTCTCACTGGCCGATGCAGCCAACGATGGGCTCAACGACGCCGAGTCCGCTCTCGCTCACGCAGCCTACTACAGCGTCCACCGCAGTTTTGGGCTGAACCTACGCATCCTCCTCCGCTGCTTGCCACGCTTTTTGGGTCTCCGCCGCTCCCACGACACCCAGTTCAACTCATACACATCCAACAACACAACAGCCTACGCCTAAACCATGGAAACCAACACCATCATAGCCCCCGCCGAACTATGCTCGACCAATTCCCGTCAGTGGAAAGATCGGATCACCAAAGATCTAGCCTCACCACCGAACGAAGTCCTTATTGACCTCTCCAACACACGCTTCATCGACAGTTCAGGCCTCGGAGTGCTGCTCTCACTCAACAAAACTCTGCATGCGCAAGGCTGCACCCTGAAACTACCGAACCCATCCATCGCCGCGGCACAACTCATCGAGCTGACACGCCTACACCGCGTCTTTGCAATCGTTCATTCCTAATTCACTTCATGGCATACACCAGTCAGAAGACCGAGGGACTTCTCATCGACTTTCCAGCAACGCTGGAAGCCGCTCGTGATGCCATCTGCGAGGTCCTGGCCTGGCTGGAGTCACATCATCATGACAGTGAAGAATGCGACACCTGGGAGCTCATCCTCACTGAGGCTACGACAAACGCCATCACCCACAGTGCCAGCAAGCAACCACTTCAAATCGAAGCGAATTGCTCGACCATTCGCACACAGATCCGTATCACCGATCACAGCAATGGATTCACATGGCCAGAAGAGGCCAGCCTACCTCAGAATGACCAGAGCGAGCACGGACGCGGTCTTTTCATCATCCAAAGCCTCACGGATCATTGCAGCTACCTTCAAGGATGCGGAAAAAACGTGCTCGATCTCCAGCGCCAACGTAAAACCACTCCGCCACCTAAGGAGGATCTGAGCACCACGCTTGACCTCATGACCGCAGAGGTCTCCTCCTGCTACGAAACACTCGCCAACATCTTCCGAATCTGTGCGGAGGCCGCACGCGATGTGTCCGCAGAAGATTTGGCCTCAAACTGGCTCCGGCAATTGCTCGAAATCTCCGGCGCAGACTTCCTCGCGCTACGCATGTTGACAGCAGATGGCAGTCATCTCGAAAACATAGCCACCGCAGCGCATCCCTCTGTAGCAGCGTTAGAAGCAAGCGGAGAGATTAGCGATCTGGTTCTGGATAGACACACAACGGGACACTCCATTCGCTCAACACTGATTGATCGTAAAAATGCAGATTTCGTCGAATCGCGTGCTGTCTGCATGCGCCAGGATCAGTGGCTTGATGGCGATAGCGTCCTCCATCGCGACGACCCGCTTGCTCAGCCGACCACACGCATCAGCGGCATTTCGCATCCGCTTGAAATAGGTGGTGATGTGATTGGTGTGCTCACGCTCGGTGTGTTCCGCAGTCATTGGGAGCCAAAGGCACGCGAAATCAATGTCGTGCGTAGCCTCGGCGATTTTCTCGGCACCCTATTGCACAGCCTCCGTCGCCGCGATGAGGCGAATCACTCTCGTCTCATCAAGCGGGAGCTCCAGATCGCCGCCGACATCCAGCGCTCATTGCTGCCTGCAGAGCTACCACAGAGCGCCACGCTGCAATGCGCGGGTCATCTCACCACTGCTGGTGAGGTAGGGGGGGACTTTATGGATGGCATCGCTCTAGCCGATGGTGGGCGATTATTCGTGATCGCAGATGTGATGGGCAAAGGCGTTCCCGCCGCACTGTTTGCCACTGCTTTCCGCAGCCTGCTCCACGCGCATCTTGATCTAGCGGAGCTACCATGTGAGCTGATGAAACGCCTGAACGCGTCACTCTTTGCTGATCTCGATCGTGCAGAGATGTTCATCACTGCTCAGCTTGTCTGGATCAGTGCTGACAGTCTTACACTGCGAAGCTGCAATGCGGGCCATGCCCCCCTGCTACTGACCGATGGGCACCAAATCCCCGAGATCCACGCAGACGGACCACCGCTCGGAATCAACATGGATGAGCCTTACACGCATCAAGAAGTCCGCTTGAATGGAATCACCCACTTACTCCTGCACACCGATGGCCTAAGCGATTCCACAGCACCACAAGATAGCGGACTTGGCCGAGAAGGACTCCACCTGTGGCTACTAAACACCTCAGTTGGGGGGATCGACGCTTGGTCCGCTCGTGACATGTTGTGTCAGATCCATGACGACCAAGAAAACAACAGTCTCCCTCAAGACGACGCGACCTTTGTCATCCTAGCTCGTGAAAAGGCCCTGCTTTTAAAGCCACAAATAAACACTCTCACTCATGCACACCGCTAAGCCCATTCTCGTCGTCGATGACGAACCGCATATACGCCGTGTCACTGAACTGAGCATGAAGCCACTCGGTCAACGCGTCCTTGTCGCTTCGGATGGCCAGGAAGCACTCTCCATCGCCCGCCGGGAAAATCCCTGCGTCATCCTGCTGGATTACCTCATGCCTAACATGGATGGCCAAGCGGCACTCGAAGAACTGAAAAGTGATCCTGCAACGCGTGACATACCTGTCGTGATGCTCAGCACACGCGGACAGCTCGCCGTCGGCCAGCATAAGGGATTTGAGGCTGCTTCTCTCTTTATCTCGAAGCCCTTTAGCCCCTCGCAACTCCGCCTGGATATCCAGCGCCTCATCCAGCCAGCCCTCTCTGCCTAAAGAGTCATGAAAGACCACCTCGACCTCTTCATCATGATCGACGCCTGCGGCTGGGAGATCATCAAAACGCGTCCACACTTCCTGCAGCATGCTGCGCCACACCGTCGGAGGCTGGAGAGCGTTTTTGGATATAGCAGCACCTGCGTGCCGAGCATCCTCAGCGGCCGCTGGCCAGATGAGCACCAAAACTGGTGCTACTTCATCCACGATCCAGAAAACACGCCCTTTGCCGCTTTGAGTTGGCTGCGCTGGCTTCCGAAGGCACTCACCAGCCGCCGCATCGTTCGTCGCTACCTAACTAAACTCGTAAAACAGTGCCTCGGCTTCGCAGGCTACTTTGACCTCTACAACATCCCCTTTCAGCGAATCCACCTTTACGACTTCACCGAGAAAAAAAGCCCGCTGAAGCCCATGGGCATGAATCGCGGTCAAAACATCTTCGATCAGCTCGAAGAGCAAAAAGTGCCCTACTTTGTCACCAACCCCGATTTGAGTGAAGAAGCCAATCGTGACCACCTCAACGCTGCAATATCCAACGAGAGCATCTCTTTCGCTTTTCAATATTGGGCAGGATTGGATGGCCTCCTGCACCGTGTGGGTAATCAGTCCCCCGAGATCGACACCAAGCTCGCCGAATACGAGGCATGGATCACTCAAACTCTCAAAATAGCTCACCAGCACTACCATCGCGTCACACTGCACGTTTTCAGCGACCACGGCATGGCCAACTGTGACGTTCATCTCGACCTCACAAAGAAAATCGCCAGCCTCGGCCTCCACATTGGCGTGGATTACAACGTGGTGTATGACAGCACCATGGCCCGCTTCTGGTTCTTCAACGACCATGCGCGGCAACAAATCACCACAGCACTTCAACGTGTGACCGAAGGCCGCATCCTGCCGGAGCGCGAACTCAAAACCATGCGAACTCACTTTGACGACGGACGCTTTGGTGAGCTCATTTTTCTGGTCCAGGAAGGCACTCTGATCGTCCCTAGCCACATGGGCGAGCACCCTATCCGGGCTATGCACGGCTATCACCCGCATGATCCGCACAGCTACGCCACGCTATTCAGCAGCACGCCGGATGTGCCAGACAACATCACCCATATCCCGCACATCCACCGCCTCATGACCAAGGCCATCGCTCCGATTGCAATTCAGTCCAACCATCACGCCCTCGCGGCTTAATCTCATGACACTCACTTACCCCAGCCTCGTCCAAGACCTCATCACCCGCTGGCATTTCAAGGTTACCTTACCTTCCAAACGGTATGCCAAACTTCATGGCGTGAAGCTCGACATCAGCCACCTCTCTCCGCTGATGAAAAACCACATCCTGAAGGACCGCTATGAGTTTCAAGAGCGTAAGCTCGTCCAGCAGTGCCTCACCAAAAATGACGTGGTGCTTGAGCTTGGCGGCGCCATCGGATTCATCGGCCTCTTTTGCCGCAAGGTCATCGGTGTGAAACACCACCTTACCATCGAGCCAAATCCAAACACCCTCGCCATGCTGAGAAGGAACTATGCCCTCAATCGCATAGAACCCAATGTCATCCAAGCCGCCGCATCTTCAGAAGATGGTCTGATCACACTCAACATCGGTGGCGAATTTTGGGAAAACAGCATCTTTGCTGCCAACAATGCTTCTGAACAAATCAGCGTGCCATCTTTGAGCCTTCGCACGATAGTCAAGAAGATGCCAGCACCACCCACCGCACTCATCTGCGACATTGAGGGTGCGGAGACCTTGCTCGATTTCACTCAACTCCCCGACAGCGTGAGCCGCATCATCATTGAAATGCATCCGAGCATCGTCGGTGAAGAGGCCAATGAACGCCTGATCGCTAGAATACGCTCATTGGGCTTCTGCACCCACAGTGTTGAAGAGAATACCTTTTTGTTCCTGCGCTAGTAATTCGATTTTTTCTGTAGTGGTAATGGTAAGGCTGAGGGGCCGGAAGATGCATTTCTTCCGGCCCCTTTTCATTGCACCACCCACCTGCGGGTATTGTCCCGCTGACCGTCAGCTGGCAGGCTTCTGAACACACATGACTTATACCGATGTCCAACGCCGCATCTGGCGGAACACTCTATCCAACTATCTCCGCACCATTGTCGGTATCGTGGTGGGTCTGGTGACTTTCAGATTGCTCTATCAAACCATGCCAAAGGAGGCTTTCGGATTCTGGTCCTTGCTCTGGAGCGTTTTTGGTTACGGCATCCTGCTCGATTTTGGATTCGGTTTCGCGGCGCAGAAGAGAGTGGCAGAGCTTTCAGTATCCAAAGACTGGCCGCAGCTCAGCCGTGTGCTCAGCACCATCCTTTTTTTCTACCTCGCAGTTGCCATCGGGCTAGCGGTAGTCGTCACACTTGGTTCTCATCAGCTCATTCAGCTCTTTGATGTTTCTCCGGCAAACCAGGACGAGTTTCGCTCTGCACTGATCGTTTTCTTCACCGCCCTCGGCCTCGCGTTCCCCCCTTGGCATCTTCCCCGAGATCCTGCGCGGCCAGCAGCGCATCAGCTTAGCCAATAACATCACCACTGCGTCAATGCTAGCTCGGCTAGGTGTGATCGCATGGGCTGTTTACGCAGGTTGGAGCTTTATGAGCATCATGATCACTGCTCTGTTCTTTGCCCTCGTGCCAGATCTGCTCGCGGCTTTCTTTGCTCTCAAGCACATGCCGGAAGTGCGGCTGCGTCCTCAGCTCTTCTCCCGCTCGATCATGCGTGAAACGATGGCTTTCTCCATCTTCGCCTACATCAGCACAGCTACGAACATCATTCTGGGCAAAACCGACCAACTCGTGCTCGGCACCACACTCTCAGTCAGCGCCATCGCTCTTTATCAAGCAGGAGCCAAGGTGGCCGAGGTCTTCGCTCAATTCACCAAGCAACTCCAAGACACACTCTCACCCGCAGCAGCCCATTTACATGCCTGTGGAGATCATGATTCTGTGCGGGATCTGCTCAGGCGTGGCACACGCTGGAGTTCCCTGATTTCGACTCCGCTCTACATCTTCTGTGCCTTTGAGCTGAAGCACCTTCTTCATCTGCTCACGGGTGATCCCCTCATCAATCTTGAAACTCTGCTAGTCGCTCAGGTGCTGCTCTTCTGGTTTTACACCTCCACTCTCACACACAGCGTCAGCAAGCGCATCTATATGATGACGGGACACGAGCGACGCCTCATGTGGCTGGGCATTGGCGAGGCTGTTGCCAATCTCCTACTCAGCATCACGCTTGTACTCAGTTTTCGCAGTGTGGTCAGTGTCGCCATCGGCTCACTCATCCCCACACTATTCTATGGATGGTTCAAGCTCTGGCCATGGATGGCCCGTGACATCGGCATTCATCCACTGCGACTGCTGAAGGAAACCCTTTTCGCTCCGCTGCTTTGCAGCCTACCTGCCGTGGTCATACTTGGCATTGCCCCCTACTTTTTTCCAGCTCAGGGCGATCTACTGCTCTCGACCATTCTTCCAGGAAGTATGGCCGGCATCATTACGATGGGGACGCTGTGGCAGGCAGCCCTGAAGTCGGAGGAGCGAACGGCTATCCGTGGCCGCCTGCCGTTCCTTAAATCAAAAAGCGCAATTGCACTGCAACCCGCCTAATTTTTATGCACATCGCTCACATCCTCCGCAAATACGATCCTGCTCAGTGGGGTGGCACAGAGACGGCCGTGCAGCGCCTCATCCAGGGGCTCGGGAATCACGGTATTTCTTCCGCCGTTCACGCCCCTCATTGCACTAGCACCTGCGAATCCGATCCCATTGACAGTCTAGGGGGCAAAAGTGAGCCGCTATCATGCCTTTGCACCGGTTTGGGGCATTTCGAAGCGGCAGCGAGAGGAACTCACCTCCTGGGGCGGCAATCTGTTCTCCTTTGATCTCTTCGCGCAGCTCCTAAATAGCCCCGCTGATGTCATCCACTCGCATGCACTCAATCGCATTGCTGGCATCGGCCTCCGTGTAGCCCGCTGGAAAAAGATTCCACATGTCGTCACGCTGCATGGTGGTGCGCTCGACATCCCTGCCGAGGTGAATGAAAAACTCACCGCACCGCTCAAAGGTGGCTTTGAATGGGGCAAGGCACTAGGGGCACTCGTGCAGAGTAGGCGGGTTTTAGCGCTGACGGATGCCATTTTCACCTGCAACTCGCGTGAGGCTCATTTGCTCCAAAACAAGTATCCACATCAGCGCATCATCGTGCAGCCGCACAGTGTTCCAGCAGCTCAGTATGCCATTGATCACCGCGCAGCGGCATTGAAATCATATCCACAGATTGCGGGGCGTGATGTCATCGTCAAAGTCGCCCGCCTCGACCCCGCAAAAAACCTCCCCTGGCTAGTTCGTCAGCTCCCGGAGATCAAACGCCGCCACCCAAAGGCCATGCTCGTCCTCATCGGCGCAGGCACCACGCAGCATGTGGTTGATGAATTGCATCGCGAGATTCAATGCCTCGGTTTGCAAAATGACGTGCTGCTCACTGGCGGACTAGCAGCAGGCTCCCCAGAGCTGATTGGCCTTATCCAACAAGCCCGCGTCTTCGTCCTCAGCAGCACCGCAGAGCCCTTTGGCATCGTTATCCTGGAAGCCTGGGCCGCTGGCACACCCGTCATTTCCTCCAGCACCTCTGGACCTCTCAATCTCATCCATCATGGTCACACGGGTCTTCTCTACGAGGTCGAAAAGCCCTCCACCTTTCATCAGGCCATCGACGCTGTTTTTGGTGACGCAAGCCTGCACCGCCATCTCCGTGAGGAGGCACGCGCACACGTCCTCGCTGTGTTCGATGTTTCCAACGTCGCTGCAAAGGTAGCACGGGTTTACAGCTCACTAAAGCAAAGAGGAGTCCAACACTCCCAGATTGTGAACAAGCCTATTCACGCCACCCCATGACCACGCCACTGATCAGCATCGTCATGCGCTCCTTTAACGAAGCATGGGCACTCAAGGAGACTCTGCCAGCTCTCGCGGCACAGGAATATCCGAATGTGGAGCTCATCGTCATCGACAGCGGCAGCACCGATGGCTCGCAGGAGCTCATCAGCGCGGCCAAACCGGCACATTTCGTCCAGATCACACCACAGGAGTACAATCCCAGTCGCGTCATGAACCACGGAATGACGCTGGCCAAATCAGATCGCGTGCTCTTCCTCAATGCGGACGCGACGCCGCAAGGCCAGCAATGGCTGCGTCCGCTCGCTGATGCCTTACTCGATGAAAAAGTCGCCGCATGTTTCGGACGCCAGATTCCGCGCCCCGACTGCGAAGCCGTTTTCGCTTGTGATTACGAGCGCTGTTTTGGTCCGAAACGTGTATCCGCCAAATGGGATCACTTTTTCAGCATGGTCAGCAGTGGTCTGCGCAAAGATGTGTGGGCAAAGCGCGGCTTCCGCGAGGATCTTCAATACGCTGAGGATGATGAATACACTCGCTGGTGTAAAGCACAGGGCTACGAGATTCACTATGTGCCCGAATCCGTCGCGATGCACAGCCACAACTACAGCGCCCAGCAAGCCCGCAGACGTGCCCATGGCGATGCCCGCGCTCAGGCAAAAGCTGGCAGCTTCAAAACCACAAGTTGGCTCAAAACCGTCGCCCTCGGTGTGATCAATGATGTTCGCCACGACCTCCCCTGGCTCGCCGCAAATAAACGCCTCGACGAGCTACCGCACGCTCTACGCATCCGCTGGAATCAGCGCATCGGAAAATATACCGGCTTAGCTGAAGCATAGCTTGGCCAGCCCTGAGAAAAGGGGGCCATGCATCTCCCCACACCTGCGGGGACTGACTTCACCGGCAGAACCGCTTAAACCATCGAAGCGCCTCGCATGAAAATCCTTACGCTCACCAATCTCTACCCACCCTTTTATGTCGGTGGCTACGAACTCCGTTGCTCTGCCATCACCGAGGAGCTCCGTCAGCGTGGACACACTGTAAAAGTGCTCACCAGCAATCACGGTCTCGATGCAAATCCAGCATTCAAAAGCCAAAAGCACGTTGAGCGCACACTTCGTATCCATGGCTACTATGGCCATCCCTGGCTCGGCTTGGATCAGCTTCAACATCTTGAAACACACAACAATCAGACGCTGCGTGATGCCATTGCTGAGTTTCATCCCGATGTCGTCCACGTTTGGTGCATGAATGGACTTTCCAAGTCACTCTGTCTCACGCTACAGCAGATGGAAGTGCCCACGGTCTATGATGTCAGCGATCACTGGATTCTTCGCAGCCTCAAATCGGATGTCTGGCTCGATTGGTGGAATCGCAGCAGCGGATCCCTCGCGTCCAAAGCACAGCGCACCCTTTGGTCATTGCTCGGTCGTCGCGAAAACTTCCAATCCATCGCTCCAACCAATCCCGTCAGTGACATTCGTTTCCCACGACTCTATTTCACCAGCGCCAGACTTCGCCAACTCACCGCTGAGCAAGGCTACGACGTCAATCACGGCAGCGTCATCCATTGCCCAGTCGATACCGATCACTTCAGCGGCACTCCCATCAGCCGCGAGCCACAGAACTGGCTCTGGGTCGGTCGCCTTGCAGAGGACAAAGGCATCCACACCGCTCTGCGTGCATTAACCACGCTCAAAGAGCACTTTTTGGGCAAGCTTCGCATTTATGGTAAAGGGGATACCGACTACGTCACCAAGCTGAAGCAATTCGCTCAGCAAAACAGGCTTCCAGTCTCCTGGCACAGCGGCAACCCCGATCAGATGCCAGATGTGTATCGAGCGCATGATGCGCTGCTCTTCACCTCTGAATGGGAGGAGCCCTTCGCGCTCACTCCGCTTGAAGCAATGAGTTGCGGCCTGCCAGTGATCGGCACCATGACGGGTGGCAGCCGCGAGCTTTTCCGTCACGGTGTAAATGCACTCACTTACGATGCAGGAAACGCCACTCAGCTCGCAGAGCGCATCCTACTCTTGCAGCGCGATCATGAACTGCGTCAAAAGATCACGAACGCCGGTCATCACGAAGTCCGTGAGCGTTTTGCCATGAAACCCATCGTGGACCAAGTGGAGGACTTTCTCAGCGCATGAGCACTCGATTTACTCGCGATGGCAGCCCCGCTTTGGAGCAGCACCTCACCGAGGTCTGCCAACAAGTCCGCGATGGCATCTGTGCCATCATACCCGCTCATCGACTCGAAGGCATCGCTCTCGCGGGCGGTTATGGTCGAGGAGAAGGCGGCGTGCTGCTTAGTGAGCGGGGTGAGCGGGGTGACCAGCCCTACAATGATCTCGAATTCTTCGTCTTTATCCGTGGCAGCACCTTGCTGAATGATCGACGTTACAAAGCCGCCTTACACAAGCTGGGTGATCGTCTCACACCCTCCGCTGGCATTGAGGTCGAATTCAAAATCATCTCCAGTGCCGCACTCCGCCGTGCAAAGCCAAGCATGTTTTACTACGACCTCGTCATGGGTCATCGTTGGCTCATCGGAGATGACCGTTTACTCGAAAAATCCGAGGATCATCGAGACGCCACACGCATTCCATTGCACGAAGTCACTCGGCTGCTTTTTAACCGCTGCTCCGGCCTACTTTTTGCCAAGGCACGCCTCCAACAAATTCGATTCACAGCGGACGATGCCGATTTCGTCGCCAGAAACATCGCCAAAGCACAACTTGCACTGGGTGATGCACTGCTAGCAGCTCAAGGTCGCTATCACTGGAGCTGCATAGAGCGTCATCAACGGCTCGATTGCGATGAAACCTTAAAGAGCCATCACGCCAAAGGCGTCGAGTTCAAACTACGTCCGCAGCGCAGCACATTGACTCGTGATGAGCTTCTCCTACTGCACGAGGAGGTTTCATCGCTCGCTCAGGACCTTTTTCTCAGTCTAGAAAGCCGCCGCCTCAGACATCTTTTTCCAAGCATTGCGACTTACATCTCGGGTAAGATCAACAAATGCCCCGAACAGCCTTGGTGGAAAAACATCCTTCAACATCTGCACACACCTCCCGTCGCTCTTGGCACTCGTAAGCCCATCGAGCGACACCCCCGCGAGTCGCTGCTCCATGCCTTGACCAAAATGCTCTGGATCGACTCCACCATTCACTACGAACGCATTCATGCCTACGAGACCCTCTGGCATCGTTTCAACTGAATCGACGTAGATCGGCGCTCCACTGCCTAAAGGCAGTAAAGGGCCAGCACACCCTCACTTGAGGGCGATGCGCATCTTTTGTCTATGCGCCACACTCTTGGCGCACTCATGAACATCCTCGTCATCTACCCTTATATCCCATACCCGATCGACCGGGGCACTTTCCAGCGCACGTTCCACCTCCTGCGAGAACTCGCACATCAGCACACCGTCGATCTCATCGCCCTCAGTGAGAATGGCGAGCGTCTTGAACAAAGCACCGTCTTTGAGCAATTCTGCCGTGATGTACGCTTCGTTCCCTTTCAGCACCCAGCGTGGCCAAAGCTCATCCCAAACCGCCTTTTCAGCCGCATTCCGTCTTCCATCCATCATTGGAATCTCCCACACATCGCCGACGCCATTCGCGATCAGCTCAAACGCAATTCCTACGACCTCGTTCACGTCTGCGATATTGTTTTGGCTCAATACTTCCTCGACGAGCACCAAGACATCCCTCTCAGCATCGACCGCAGCCGCGTGGATCTTCAATTTCAAACGCAGCAGGCTGCGTTCAATACCCGCACGCTGAAAGACAAGCTTCTCACCTGGGAAAGCCTCACCAAGATGCGTCATTTTGAAAAGCGAGTCGCCCGACGCAGCCAACTTCAGGTCCTTTGCGGCCCGGATGACGAGACTTTTGTCCGCCACCACATCAGTCAAACAGCGCCTCTTAAAGTCGTCCCGAACGGAGTCGATCTCGATTACTTCCGTGCTGATATTGACCCAGAGCCACGCAGCGCACAACCCACCGTGCTGTTTTGCGGTGCTATGGATTACATGCCGAATATTGATGCGATGCGCTGGTTCTTTGGCGAGATTCATGAATCGCTGATGCAGCGTATTCCAAATCTCCAAGTGCTCATCGTCGGTAAATCGCCCAACGCCGAAGTTCAGGCCTATGCGCGGCTTCCTGGAGTCACCGTCACCGGCAGCGTTCCTGACGTGCGGCCCTACTATCGCCGTGCTTGGCTCCAAATGGTGCCGCTCCGCATCGGTGGTGGCACAAGGCTCAAAATAGTCGAAAGCCTCGCCATCGGCACACCAGTGATTTCCACCACCATCGGAGCCCAAGGACTCGGTTTGACGCATGGCGCGAATATTTTGCTCGCCGACACACCTTCTGCCTTTGCCGACCAAATCGTGAGCGCTTTGCAAAACCCTCCGCTACGCAACCACCTTCGGAATAAAGGCATCTGCGTCGCCAAAAAGCGCTTTGGCTGGCGCAGCATCGGCGCAGAGCTGATTGCTGCCTATCGTCACTTCGAACCAAAACAGCGCAAACAAGTGCGACTGATGGATGTGCCTTTCGATGTCGTAACCATGAGCCAAACAATCGACCGAGTCGAAGACATGATCGCCAGCAAGCAGCCGCACTACCTCGCTACGGCGAATGTCGATTTCTTGGTTCAATGCCGCAAAGACGCCGAACTGCGGCGCATTCTCCAAGATGCTCATCTGGTTGTTTGTGATGGCACTCCACTCGTTTGGCTCTCCAAGCTCCTACGCCGTTCTTTGCCAGAGCGTGTCGCAGGCTCTGATCTCGTGCCAAAATTGCTCTCTCGCGCTGAGACCGAGGGCTGGCGCATTTTCTTCCTCGGCGGTGATCCTAGCGTGCTTTCACAGGCCATTGCCAACGTCGAAGCCCAGCATCCAGGCATTCAGATCGTCGGTTCATTTTCACCGCCCTTTGCCCCGATTGAGGGCATGGATCACGAAACGATCTGCCAGCAGGTGCGTGAGGCGAAACCTGACTTGTTACTCGTTTCCTTTGGGTGTCCAAAGCAGGAAAAGTGGATCGCTCGGCATTACCAGGCGCTCGGCGTGCCAGTGAGTATCGGCGTCGGTGCGACAATCGACTTCCTAGCCGGCAGCATGAAGCGAGCACCTCGTTGGATGCAGTTCATAGGCATGGAGTGGCTCTTCCGCCTTGCCCAGGAGCCACGTCGCTTGCTGAAGCGTTATGCCACAGATCTCGTCGTCTTCGGAATGGGCTCCATCCGTGAAATAACCCGTTCCTTGATCACTACCAAAGCACCGCAACGCGCATGAAGATCGCCCTTTCCACCAGTGTCATGCAGCGTGGTAAAAGCGGTGTTGGCCAGTATATCCTGGCTCTCACGCGGGCACTGCTGGATTATGCAGATGCGGTGAATTTCAGTCTCCTCGTTCTGGAAGATGACATTCCGCTCTTTGATTTCGCAAAGCACAAAATGCGCATTGTTCCTGTCGCCGAAAAGTGGCGTCCCGCCGTGAAAAACATCCTCTGGCATCACACCGTGCTTCCGCGCTGGATTGCTGATCATCAAATGGCTGTTTTGCATGTGCCTAGCTACCGCCGCATGTTGCGCCGGGCTCCCTGCAAGCTCGTTTCCACCATCCACGACCTTGCCCCTTTCCATGTGAGGGGGAAATACGATCTCGCACGGATGCTTTACGGTCGTGTAGTCGTGAAAAGCCTCGCGAAGAGGCAAGATCAAATCATCGCTGTGAGCCAGAACACCGCCCGTGATGTGCAGCGATTCTTTGGTGTCCCATTGGGCCAGCAAAAGGTCATTCTCAACGGCATCGACCACACGCGATTCCATCCTGGCAATCGGGAGAGTGCCCAGATCTCAGTCCAGAATCGCTGGGGGCTCTCCAAGCCGTTTTTCCTTTATGTCTCACGCCTAGAGCATCCAGCCAAAAACCACATTCGTCTCATCGAGGCTTTTAACGCCTTCAAAAAGCGTAGTGGTAGCGACTGGCAGCTCGTTCTGGCTGGCAGCGACTGGCATGGTGCTGAGCATATTCATGCGGCTGCAAAATCCTCCCCCTATGCCACGGATATTCGCACGTTAGGTTTCGTGGAAGATGGTGCCTTGCCAGAACTTTACCGCGCCGCCTCGTGCATGACCTATCCTTCCCTTTTTGAAGGCTTCGGCCTACCTCCAGTCGAGGCGATGGCTTGTGGCACACCGGTCATCAGTTCCATCTCCGGCTCCTTGAATGAAGTCGTTGGCAATGCCGCTCAAATCGTGAATCCCACGGACGTATCAGAAATCGCCGAAGCCTTGCAGCTCATCGCCACCCATCCTGAGCGCCGCACGGAACTCGTCCGCGCCGGATTGGAGAACGCTCGACGCTTCGATTGGTCAGAGAACGCTGCGCAAGTGATGGCAGCCTATTGCTCGTAACTTGGTTTTTACAGATGCGAACGAGTTCTATTCGTTGTCGTCTTTTCCAGCGGACCACTGGATCCTGGAGACGCCCTCCTCAGCTCCATTCATCGAGTTGTGACCAGATACAGCCACCCACCTGGGGGGATTGTAGCGGCTACGCTTCAAGCGAATGATTCGTCGTCATGTCCGACCTCGTTCTTCCATCTTCCCTTCCTGTCGCCGTTCCGTCGCGCAAGCTGCGCAGCTCGGAAATCGTCGATTTCGAGGCAGAATCAAAAGAGCATCCTTCGGCCTTCAATTTGCCCTTTTATCCACTACGCCTCATTGACGTCCTAGTTCGTCGCTGGTGGCTGATGCTCCTCGTCGGTGGTTTTTTGGGCGCTGCGCTGTTCATGATTGGAAAGGCGCGTTTCGAGACACTGCACTCTGCCGAGGCACAAATCATCAAGCAGGAGTCTCCCTCCTCTTTCCGCCAATCTGATTCCGGTGAAATCTTCAAACCGCGGGACTTCACCATCCCCACTTTCGTGACCCTCATGCACTCCAATGCCATCATGGAAGCCGCTAGTAAGCGTCTCGAAGGCCTGGTGCCAGAAAGTGCCATCCGCGCAGGCCTCGTCGTCACACCGATGCGTAACACCGACATTGTTTCCATCAGCATGACCCATGATCAAAGCCCAGGCGTCGCTCTGCAAATGCTTCAGGCCTATACCTCAGAGGTTTTGTCGCTTTCCCGCGAACTCCAGCGCGGTTCAGCGTCAGAAATGCGTGAGTTTTTGCAGCAGCAGATCGAGCGCACGGATCGCGACCTCTTGAAGTCCAACGAAGAACTTCTCGAATACGGTCGCCGTGAACAGCTCATCGACGCTGACAAGCAACTCGACGCCTGGCTCGGCGAGCTCGGCAATTTTACCCTCAAGTATGAAACGCTGAAGCTAGACCACGAGACGCTCGACCTACGCATCCAAGGCGTGGAGAAAGAGCTCGCCAAAGTGGACACCAATGCCGCCCGACTCGATGCTGCACGCCGAGAAGTAGCCGAACTCGCCGTACGCTACACCGATGAGCATCCCACGATGATCGAAGCCCGTGAAAAACTCGCGATCATGGAGCAGCAAGTCGCCACCGCTGGCCCACGAGCCGATGCTCCACCAAAGCCAGGTGAGAGCAATGTTGCAGAGAGCCTCTATCTCGACCTGGTACGACTGCGCTCAGAGAAGAAAGTGATCACGGAACAACTCTCCAAGCTCAATGCGGTGCGCGATGGCTTGAATGAGCGACTCGCACAGCTTCCACGGAAAGCCATGGAATACGCCCGCATCAAATCCAAACACCAAACGCTGGAGTCTTCACGTGCCTTACTCGCCAGTCGTCAGCGCGAGGCCATTCTTTTTGAAGAGAATGCACAGGGCTTTTTCAAGCTCTTTGCCATGGATCGTCCACAGGACATTATCAGTGTGCCCCCGACCAAAAAACTCGCCCTGGTGACTCTCGGAGGGTTTGCCGCAGGAGCGGGCTTTGTAGCCTTCTCCTTGATCGTGCTCAACCTGCTCGATGGCCGCATCCGCAGTGGCGGTGATCTAAAGCGTGCCACGGGTGTACCAGTTATCGGCCTTATGCCAGCGGATCAGCGCCAGTTGCACGAGAGCGAGGCTGCGTGGGCTTTTCGCACCTGGACGCGCCTCCAGCCGATGCTCGTCATTCCCACACGCGGCGAGGCCACTGTATGCGGCATCATTCATGATCGTGACGCAAACACTGCCGCCCAGATGACACTGCGCCTAGCCTCAGCCGCAGTGCGTCGTGGCCTGTGCAGCATCGCCATCGTGCCTTCTGCTGAAAGTGCCACAATCAGTCTAAATGATGCATTAAGTGATCCAGAACTCGTCACCAACGTTCTGCGCGAGCATCGTAGTGAAGTGTTTACGATCAGCACTGGTGAGTCCTGGACATGCACACCTGAGCAATGCCGGCAGCTATGTGCAGCGCTCTCCAAATGGCGCTGCGCTCCTGATATTGTCATTCTCATGACCTTGCCTTCTATCGAGCAGCCCGATGCACTGCTACTGGCTGAAAAGCTGCCCAACCTCGTCTGGATCGGCTCCAGCGGCAGCAATCGCGTACAAAGCGTGAAAGACAGCCTGCGCATGTATCGAGACACGGGTTGCCGCCTCGTCGCCGCCGTTCTTGACCGCGCCCCGGTGCTCAAACCCATGGCCTTGGCCAGATTCGCCGCTCTGCTGTTGCTCTCTGCCAGCGCCGTGAACGCGGAATCACTCCCCCTCGGCCCCGGTGATGCCGTGAACATCAACATGCCCGGAATGGAAGGACACCAACGCGAAGCTGTGACCATCGGGCCAGACGGCCGGCTCACTTATCTGCAAGCCCGTGACATCGTGGCTGCTGGACTCAGTGTGGACGAGCTCCGTGCTAAACTGACCACCGAGCTCCGCCGCTACTACAAGAGTGCAAAGGTCGTCGTCACGCCTTTCACCTTTCAAAGCCGCAAAGTATATGTGCTCGGCAAAGTCGTGAAAAAAGGTGCGATCAATCTGGACCGTCCCATGTCGCTGCTCGAAGTCGTAGCGGAGGCGGGCGGACTCGAAACGGGCCTTTTCCAGCAAAACACCGTTGAGTTGGCCGATCTCGGCCGCAGCTTTGTCATGCGTGGGCAACAGCGACTCCCCTTGGACATGGAGGCCCTCTTCCTCAAAGGCGACATGTCCCAAAATGCCGCCATTCAGCCGGGCGACTACGTTTATTTCCCCTCTGCCAATTCCAACGAAATCTACGTCCTCGGTGATGTGAGAATGCAGGGCACACAGGGCTTGCTGGCGCATACCAGCGTCCACAGCGCCATCGCCCAAGCGGGCGGCTTCACACAAAAAGCCTACACGCAGCGCGTTCTCGTCATTCGCGGCTCTTTGGAGAAACCGGAGCGCTTTGTCGTCGATATGAACGATGTTTTGACCGCTCGAAGCACAGGCTTCCGACTGGAGCCGAAAGACATCGTCTATGTGGCAGACCGCCCCTGGGCACGTGCAGAGGAGTTGGTAAACATCGCCATCAACGCCTTTCTCCAAGGTGCCGTCTCCAGTTGGACCCGTGCCAATGTCGGCCCCTTCATCAAAAGTCCGCTACTGCCGCAAATCAACTGACCCGGCTTTTCGAGGCCTTGAGTGCCCATGGCCAGTTCCCGTAAATGGCCCCGTGCGTGAATGTACGACCAGGGGAGCCACCTCACGCCTGGGGAGGGTGGCTACTAAAAAAGCTCTTGTCCAAACGACCACCCATGCCGTTAGTTTCCGGCATGTCCGAGCCCGCCAGCGCCCCCCCCGCCCTCAAGACCCTACGAATTGCCGTCGTGGAAGACGACGCGACGCTTCGGCTCTTCATGAAAAAGCTCATCGAAAAGCCTGCGAATGGGTTTGAGTTCGTCGGAGCCTGGGAAACGGCCGAAGAAGCGGTAAAACCCATCATCGAAAGCAAGCCCCACGTCGTCGTCGTCGATCTCGAGCTCCCAAAGGTATCGGGAATGGAGCTCATTCGCCAGCTTTCGCCGCGCCTTGCAAACACCGCCTTTGTCGTCCTCACGATCCACGATGATCCCGAGAAGGTCTTTGCCGCCCTCCGAGCGGGTGCCAACGGCTACCTGCTCAAAACGGCTAAACCGAACGAAATCGCCGCAGGCATCCGCCAAGCCAGTGAAGGTGGCTCCCCCCTCAGTCCAGACATTGCACGACTACTCATCAAATCCTTCCAGGAGCCTGCTGCGCCCCAAAAGAAAGAGATTCCCGGTCTCACACCACGCGAAAGCCAGATCCTAGAGCGCCTGGCACAGGGCATGGTGCCAAAGGAGGTGGGCTATGATCTCGGTATCAGCTACGAGACTGTGCGTGACTACCTCAAGGCGGTCTATTCCAAGCTCCATGTGCGCTCCCGCACTGAAGCTGTGATCAAGTATCTCGAGCATCAAGGCTGAACGATTCGCGACTTTGGATAGCCAAGCTCCATCCTCAACCACCCACCTGTGGGGATTGTTGATCCACCCCATGACGCCGAACCTCCCGCGTCATGAAACGACTGCTTCCACTCCTCTTCCTCACCGCCTGCACGGCCATCCAAAAAGGCCCGAGCTTTGATGCACGCGGCGATTCTCCAGCGACCGTTGCTTCGCCCGATTTCGAATCCGCCGTCGCCAAGGAACCTATCAATCCACAGTGGCTGCAAAAGCCCACCCATGCCTACACGCTGGGCCCAGGTGACAAGTTGGAGATGGAAATCATGGGCGAAACAGGCACCCGCACGGAGACCTTCGTCACACCGGACGCAAAGGTCTATTTCGACCTCTTGCCCGGCATCGACGTGGCTGGAAAAACCACGCAGCAGCTTCAAACCGAAATGGAAGCCGCGCTGACGAAGTATTACAAGCAACCCCAGGTCGCCGTGACGCTGCGAGAGGCCATGAGCCAGCGAGTCTGGGTGCTCGGCCGACTCAATGCCCCTGGCATCTATCCCATCAAGCAGCCCATGCGTGTGCTAGATGCCGTCTCGCAGGCGGGTGGGCTATTCACCTCTCGTTTCACCGGCACGACCGAGGAACTAGCGGATCTGAAGCACAGTTTCATGATTCGTGGTGGACGCACGCTGCCCGTCGATTTCGAAAAGCTCATCCGCGAGGGCGATATGTCGCAGAACATCTATCTGGAGCCGAACGATTACCTTTATCTACCATCCTCACTCACCAATGAAGTGTATGTGCTCGGCGCCGTGACCGAACCGCGACCCGTCGGCTTTATGAACGATATGAACCTCTTGGCGGCCATCGGACGCGGCCTAGGTCTCACACCCGGCGCTGATCTCACGCATGTCTCCATCATCCGTGGTTCGCTCACCGATCCGAAAATCGCCACGGTGAATGCCCTCAACATCATGAATGGCAAAACCACCAATGTGCGTCTGGAGCCTGGAGACATCGTTTATGTGCCCGGTCCAGGCTCCGTCTCTCCCAGTATCCTAGCTCGTGATGCGGTGAATACGTTTACTCGTCTCGTCGCTGCCAATGAAGGCTCCAACGCGGGGGCTCCTGGCGGCGCAGGCATTGGTGTGAACATCAACATCGGAGGCTCGAACCCATGAACGCCAGCGCTCTCTCGCCCGTAGCTCGGCATTTCATGCCAGAGAACGAAATCACTCAGCTACCCAAGAGAGTCGAACGTGCAGGAGCGCATCAAAGCCAAGCCACAAGGCCTACCCGCGTCCTCATCATCGCGGAGGCCGCTAATCCATCCCTCACCAGCGCGGCGCTCGTCGGCTGGTCATGCACGCGAGCCATCGCCGCAGAAGTGGATGCTCACATCGTCACCGAATGGCGAAACCGTGATGATTTTCTCCGCGCTGGACTGATCGAGGGCAAAGACTTCACCGCCATCAACAATCGCCGCCTCCAGCACCTCTCTTGGAGCCTCACGAACAAACTCAGCAGCAAAGGGAGCTTCAGTTGGAGCCTCTATGCCATGCTCTCGAACCTCGTGTATCCCTTCTTTGAGCGAAAACTGTGGAAGGCCTTCGGCCCACGCCTCAAAGCGGGCGAATTCGACATCGTCCATCGCGTGCTGCCGCTCTCGCCTACGACGCCGAGCTGGATCGCACCAAAGCTGAAGAAAATCGGCATCCCATTCGTGCTCGGCCCGCTAAACGGCGGCGTGCCTTGGCCAAAGGGCTTCAAAGAGCTTCGCCACAATGAGCGTGATGCCGCAGGCATGCTGCGCAGCCTCTATAAGTTCACTCCTGGCCTCAAATCTTCACGCGAGTGTGCTAGCGCCATTTTGACGGCGTCGCGCACCACTTTCAAAGAGATGCCGAAATCGACTCAGAACCGCTGCGTCTTCATTCCAGAGAATGCGATCGACTTGGCGAAATTTCCACTCACACCGCGCACAGAACCACATTCGGCACCTGATGAGCCACTGCGCCTCTCTTTCGTCGGAAGGCTGGTAGCGCTGAAAGGTGTCGATATGCTGCTGGAGGCCGCAGCTCCGCTCCTGCGCACAGGCGGTGCCACGCTCGACATCATCGGTGATGGACCCGAGCGGGCTCGATTGCAGAGCATGATCGAAAAGGACGGCCTCATGGGCGCTGTGCGCATGGACGGCTGGATCGATCATGCCAAGCTCGGTGAACGACTGCGCCAAAGTGATCTCTTCGTCTTCCCTAGCATCCGCGAGTTCGGCGGCGGGGCGGTTTTGGAGGCCATGGCACTCGGCATCCCGCCCGTAGTGCTGAATCATGGCGGCCCACCCGAGCTCGTGCCTCCCGGAACTGGCTTTGTGCTACCCATGAGCACGCGTGAGGACATCGTGAGCCGACTTCGCGAGCTATTGATCACCGTTTCTTCAGATCGGGAAACCCTCGCCGAGGCTGGTAAACGAGCGCAGCAGCATGTGAGCGAGTTTTACACCTGGGAGGCTAAGGCGAAGCAAATCACCCAAGTCTATGACTGGCTTCTCGGTCGCCGTGAAGCCAAACCCGACTGGGGCAGCCCGATGGGGCAGCAGTAGCTCATCTCTGAAGAGCCTCGTTTCTTCCATGACGAAACCCTTCCACATCCCTTCACTCGACGGTCTGCGAGCGGTCGCGATATTCATCGTCTTTCTCAGTCATGCCGGGCTTTCGCACATCGTGCCGGGACTGTTTGGAGTGACCATTTTCTTCTTCCTTAGCGGGTATCTCATCACCACACTCATGCGGATGGAGTGTGAACGCACTGGGACGGTTCATCTGCGTGATTTCTACATGCGCCGAGCCCTGCGCATTTCCCCTCCCTTTTATCTCGTGCTCGCCGTCATCGCCCTTCTGAGTGCGAATGCATGGACCCATGGGGGATTCTCGTGGGCAGCCATGGCAGCGCAGGCAGGCTTTGTTTCCAACTACTGGGAGATTCAGGGCGGCCTACAGCCCGCAGGCACGGAGGTGATGTGGTCGTTGGCCGTCGAAGAGCATTTCTATCTACTATTCCCGCTCGTTTATCTGGGACTGCGCCGTGTACTACCAGATCGCAAACATCAGTTCGTGGCACTTTTGTTCCTCTGTGGCCTGGTGCTCGCGTGGCGAATGCTGCTGGTGCATGGCTGGCATGTCATAGATGCGCACAGTGGCAGCTCTCACCACCCCCGCACCTGCCACGGCACCGATACCCGCCTCGATGGTCTGCTTTTTGGCTGTGCTCTGGCCGTATTCGGAAATCCAGCGCTTGATGCAGATAGCAGCCATCGTCGGCTCATTTTGTGGCTTCTCTTACCGCTGAGTGTGATGACCTTGCTCCTGAGCTTCGTCCTGCGTGACGTCGTATTCCGTGAACCCTGGCGCTACACGATTCAAGGCCTAGCGTTGATGCCGATTTTCATCGCGGTGATTCGTTATGCCGACTGGTTACCGTTTCGTTTCCTCAATTGGTCCTGGGTGCGCCAACTGGGCGTGCTCTCCTATGCGTTTTATCTGGTTCACTCGATAGTCATCGCACTCGTTCATGCGCATCTGTCCACTTCAAAGCTGTGGCAGGGCATTGTGGCATTTTTCCTCTCAATAGCACTCGCGTGGCTGATGCACACCTTCATCGAAAAGCCCTGCGCCAAGCTGAAAAAGCGCTTTGCCGCAAAATAGCAGCTTTCGGCACGAGATCGCCTCACTACGCCTCCTTCGCCCGGCGATTCAGCTCCATACCCGAAAGCATTCCGGCCAGCAGAAGCCAGTGCGAGAGGTTCTTTGTCTGCGTCAAGATGCGCTCCACCAAACCATGCGGATAACAGATCGCCAGGGAGACGAAGATGCCGAAAGCGATGTAACCCATCAGGCTTTTCCCACCAGAACGAATAGCGCGAATGCCATACCAAAGGGTGGTGGCTTCAAACAGAATAAAAAAGCACCAGCCGATCCATCCGTTCTCAGAAAGAATGAGCCAGTAGAGGCTCTCCGTCAGAGGATTCCTCCAGTAGTTTTGGTCAATGATGGTGAAACCGCGTTCACGATCCCACTCCTCCAGCACCTCGCTGTATTTAAAGCCGAATGGTCGGCTATTTGCGATGCCGAAATTATTCCAACCAATACCCATTAGCGGGTAGTCATTGAGAATTGCTTTCGATTGACGATTCAGCACGGGGCGCAAGTCTTCGGTATATTGCTCTTTGCTCAAAGTGACCTCGTGAAGTCGTGAGTTTAGCGAGTCCATCGCGAAAATCATCACCATCACTGCACCGATCGCTCCCAAGATCGAGATTAGCATCGTTCTACGGCCAGGTCCGCGAATCCATGCCATACAGAGCACCAAACCTGCACCGATGGTGTATGCGGCCAAAGCAGCTCGTGAAACAGAAAGCAGCACACAAATGCCAGCACCACCAAAAGCAGCCAAACAGAGCCACAGTAGCCACTTTTGGGTGCCCCGATGCATCGCGACAGCAAATACCACACAGGCACTCATGTAGGCCCACATGGCCATGGGATTCTGATGCTCAAACCAACCCTGAACCTGGAAGGAGCCATCAATGTAGCGCATTTTAAGGCATATCCCGGCTTGCAGGATTAAGCTGACGGCGAGTCCTACGATAGCTGCACGGAGATCTTTTTCATCGCGCAGAAATAGCGCCGCAGCAGCAAAGATGAGGGAGCTCTTTACGACACGCGTAAATGCCAT
Source organism: Verrucomicrobiaceae bacterium (assembly GCA_016713035.1). NCBI lineage: Bacteria > Pseudomonadati > Verrucomicrobiota > Verrucomicrobiia > Verrucomicrobiales > Verrucomicrobiaceae > Verrucomicrobiaceae bacterium. The sequence continues at coordinate 684,726 of JADJPW010000002.1, read as the reverse complement.
CAGCACATACGTCGGCTCCCATGCGTTCAAGATGGAGAGCACGCCCGCAAAAGCCCAGCCAAGGTAGATGAGTGCTCCGGGAGGCAGTTTGGCACGGCGCGACATCAGCGGATCACGCGGCCCCATTAGCACCGCGATGACTAGAGCGAGGGAAAAGACCTCCATGAGTGATACTTCAAATCCTTTCACATGGCCGCGATAGGAGCTGATGCTTCCTAGCATGAAAGTGAAACGCCCCGGTGGAAGGGATGGCATAAACATCAGCACTCCAAATAAAGCCCGCTGCCAAGAACGACGCGTGGCCAGCAGAATGCCTAGCAGCGGCGCGAGGCCGCCGTACAGCAGGAATGCGATGAGGAGTTTGATCAGGTCGTTCACGGCCATCATCATGCCATGGCTAAGCTGGAGACACATTCCCCTCATCTGCGGGGATGGTTCTCCTAAATCACATGGAGCACCATCAGGACCCATGAAAAAAATCATCTGCTCCATCATCACTCTTGCCGCCCTGACACAGGCATCACGGGCTGGCATGATCATCAGCTATGCTGAAGACCCGAATACCTATGTATCCACACTCTCTGGAACCCAAGTCTTCGATTTTAACTCGATCACTACAGGCAAAAGCACCAATGTGAATTGGAGTGGCGTGGGCACCTTTGATCAGCTCTATGTCAAGAATGCTGATGCTTACGGTGGTGCCGCAGATGCACTGAATCCGAACGGCACACGCTATTCTGTGCAAGGCGCTGGTTCTGGAGTTCTATCCAGCACCCTAAACCTCAGTAACCAGTCAGCCTACTTTGGTCTATGGTGGTCTGCGGGTGATGCCAAGAACGTGCTGGAGTTTTACAATGGCAGCACGCTGGTTGGCCGCTTTGTCACGTCCACCCTTATGGACCCGCTACCCTCTACCTACGACGGAAATCCGCGCAATCGAACCATCAACAGCCATGAGCCCTACGGGTTCATCAACTTCTTTGCCGATGAAAACACCACCTGGGATCGCATCGTCTTTACCAACAATGGCACCTCTGGATTTGAATCGGATAACTACACCACGCGTGTCGCCGCATGGAACCCTTTGACGGATGGTGCCCTGCCAGGAGTGCCTGTGGCGGTCGTCTCTGGCACCACAACGACCAGTGTGACCTCCTCTTCACTCGAAGGATCCCGCTGGAGTCTCAACGAATCCTCCGTGGGCGCTATCCCTGGTGCGCCTGCACCGCCATGGATACTGCTCGCAGCCTTCGCCGTAGTCGTCACTGCGCGTCGCTCCAAACTAACGCCGAGGATGGCCTGAGTCATGTGCATCAAGCCCGCTCACCATGCCTACGCCGCCACTGCTATCTCAGACGCTGCGCACCGCCATTGCGGCGGCGATTATCGCTGTGGCGGTGCATTTTACGCAGTCCCAGGATCTGCTGGTGGACTTTACCAGGCCAGTGGTGATGACTTCGCTGCGCTGGCTCGGAGTGGATGCCGTAGATCGTGGCGAAGTGATGGCTGTGGGCCGTCTGCATGTGCCTTGGACGCGTGATTGCGCAGGGATCAATTTGCTCCTGATCCTGCTGGCTCTCGCCGTCTGGGTGAACAGACATGAGAGGCACGCAGGGCGCTTCTGGCTGCGTGTGATGAGTATGATACCGGCGGCGCTCGCGGCGAATGTGCTGCGCGTTCTCACCCTCATCGCTTATCGGACGCTGGCCTATCCTGGCGTAGAGAGCCCGCAGACGCATTACTTCATCGGTTTTCTTTGGCTAGTGCCCTTTGTGACCTTCATCACACCGAGGGATCACCGCCCGAAATCCACTGGCATCATGGAAACCCTGCACGCAGCCGCCGTAGTATCTCTACTCGCGCCGATGTCTGGCACGCCGAATGCCACACTCATCACGCTGGCTGCGGTGCTTTGCCTATCACTCTGTCGAGTGCGCAGATGCTCCCGAGTGATGCTGTATCTCTGGTTGGTCAGCGGCATGGCAATCGCCGTGGTCAGCATGGAGTCCTTTTGGCTCCCATGGCTACTGCTCTGCCCGATGATTGTCGATCTGCGCCAGATTCGCTTATTTCATGGCATTTGCGTGCTTTGCACGCATTCGCTCATCGCTATGCAACCATGGGCATGGTGGCTCGCTGGAGGCGGCCTTATCGCAGCTCGGCTCTCCAATGGGGATATGGGCACTTCCAGGCTCGCCAAGAAGCCACTGCGCGATGAAATGGATCCCAAAGCACACGCTTTGACGCTGGATGGGCAGGCTACGTTCTTCGCGGCACTCGTTCTGCCCTTCCTCGCCTCCACCTTGCTTTCATTGGGGCAGCAGGCCTGGGCACCGCCGCCTACCGTCGAATCGAAGCCGATTAACCAAAGCGGCTACGAAGTCCGTCTGCGTGACCAGCCTGCGCACATCGGGCTGGCATGTTATGCAGCCAGCAGCCGAGATCGTCATCACACGGTGAAGGTTTGCCTCAAGTATCGCGGCATCGAAGTCGCCAGCGTCGATGAGAGTCCTCTTGTTTTCACCGAAGGTCGCCACTGGTTCCGTGAGTTCTTCCTACAGGACGGCCAGCTTCTCCCCGATTACGCGGCCTATGTGAAAAGCACCTTCCGTCCGTGGTCTGATCCAGGCGTGCATCTCATCTATGTCTCGCTGTGCGAAAAACAATCCCCCGCCGAGTTCAGCGCGGCCTGTGAAACTCTCGCGGCCCAATTTCACCAACTATGCCAGCCACAAAAGACTCTCGCTCAAAAGTAGCGCGGCCTTCCAAAGCCAACATGGAAAGCCTCCAAGCTATCGGCAGCTCCCAGGGCTCGTCTTTGGCGGCGCATGCGACAGTTGGCGTCCTCATCCGCTTTTCCAATTCCGCCGCAACACTCCCAGATGTCCTTGCAGCACTCCAGCGCCAGACTCTTCGCCCCGATGTCATCCTGGGGGTCGATTCCGGCAGTCTCGATGGCTCGGGAGCCCTGATCGAAGCCGCTGGCGGAAAAGTCATCCGATGGCCACACCGCTACGAGCACTCCAAAGTACTCAATTTTGGCCTCGCGGCACTCCAGACGGACCTCGTGCTCGTGCTCAGCTCCCACACCGTTTTCGATGATCCTGAGACGCTCGAACGCATGGCTCTGGCCATGCAAGATCCCCTCAGCGCCTGTGTCAGTCTCAAATGGGACGCAGATCCCTATTACAGCGACACCATCAACTGGCGCGAGCTCAGCACCAAGGGCCTCAAATTCGGCTCCATCTACAGCAACAGCATGGGCATGATCCGCCGCAGCCTGTGGGAGCGGCAGCCATTCGATGAGTCGCTCGATTCCTCTGAAGACTACTCTTGGGCCATCCAGCAGCTCAAAACCGGCCACATCTGTCGTCGTCTCGCCCTACCCTTTCGCTACCGCCGCAGTGGCCACACGCGTGATTTTGAGTTTGCTCAGATCGTCTTCCGCCTCGCTCGCGATCATCATCTGAAAGTCACCTGGCTCGGCCTCCGCGCCACCTTTACAGCCTGGCTCAAAGCCCACTTTACGCGAGAATCAGACACCGCACTCCACCTCGCACGCTTACTCGCCTTTTGCCGCGTGCATCTAGCTTAGCTGAAGAACGTATCACCCTACTTTGCCATTTTGCTTTTTCACCCTCAAGTCCCTTAAACTCCGCAACCTGGTTCAAAACCCAGCCGGAAACGCTGGGGCAATATCTTCGGTCCCAGAGGTTTGCATTGAAATTGCGCCAAGCTCAGGCCGCTAAGAACTTGAACACATTGCGCGAGCACTATGGGCGCTGGTAGCGTGACGAGGTGGCTCCAAGGGCCTCTTTTGGCCGCGCCTCATTGGCTTTCTAGGTCAGTATTCCGAGTCCGTTAGGCCCCTGCTGACTCAGTCATGATGACACGCCGGATGATGGGGCACAGCCAGTTCACGTTTGGCTACAAGATTCATGTCATCGCTAAACATGTTTGTGAATGGGAGCACGGAGTGTACCAACCACCCTCGGCAATGCTCGCAAAATAAGGGCTGCTCGCAACAAACCCTCTCGCTTGTTTAACGATAGTTCGAAGAACGCCAGCCCTTCATCCGCAGGACGATGGCACGCAGAGCTTCGTGAGCGGGTTTAAACTGCTCGTTCATCAGCCACGCTGAGACGACCTCCATTGAAACTCGATCCCTCACGTTGAGATCTGCCCCCTGAATGGTCATCGGTTGCGTGAGCAGGTTCTGCGAGACAGCGACGTTTGCGTTTGGGAAGACACTGGCAAAACCGCGCAACTCCTCGGCGGTGCGTTTAGGGTCCAGCAGGTAGGTTTCCACGGCTTGTCGTTGGGCGTTGTCTCGCACATCGGCTCTCGCAATCATGTTGGAGAGCATTAGACCGCTTTGCGGATGATTCGAAGCGATCGCTGCCAGCTCCGGAAGCACCTTGGCAGGTTCTGCCATGATGAGGCGGTCCAGCGTGAGGAAGCTGGCATGTCTCACCGCCTTTTCGTCACGCGCATCGCAGTTCGTGAGCAACTCGGGGAAGAGGGCGGTGTTTCGCGTGTGAACGATGACATCGAAGGCCTCCAGGTAACCGGCGCTGGGTTTTTTCTGCCATTCTTTGCGCCGTAGAAGCTCGGCTGATTTTGTTTTGAGCAGCGCATTGTCTTTTCCCGCACGGGCGACGTTCCTCAGACACACGGCCCATTCATCGGGCGATGCACTGGTGCTCAACAAATCACGCGAAAGGGCTGCTGCCGCTTCTGGATCGGTCAAAAAGAGCAGATCGAGCAGGAAAACGCGCCAAGAAGGCCAGCCCGCGATATTTTGAGCCGAATCGAGCGTCAGATCGAGCTGCGTGGCAAAATCCTCGCCTGAGGCCAGTTGGGCCAAAAGCCACTCTCGGGACTCTTTTGTATCCATCTGCCGCAAAGCGGCCTTCAGCTCCAAAAAAGAGTTTTTTGAATCGAGTGCCGATGTGGCCGCGCGGAGCCGTTTGGTGCCGTTTTGCACACGTTGTGCCAAAGAGAGCTGCGACGGCTCTTCAGGCGGACTTGTGGGCCACAACACCCAAACCAGCGGAAGTATCAGCAGGATGAATCCGTATTTTCTCATGAGCGTTTGGTCTTGGGGCGAGCGGCACTGCGCTTCACGTTCTTGCGTGCTACTCGTAGCATTTGGATGATGGAACGATCATCCAATCCATCTACGATAGACACAGTTGGGGCAGATTTGAGTTTCATAGGAAAGCGGTTTGGTTTTATGGTATTTTTTCAATGTGCTGATGGACTGCGTCGCTCGAAGGCGCGAGCGAGGCAGGCGAGTTCCTCGTCCACGTCATTAGGATTCGAGATTGTCTGCTGCACCTCGCGCCGCAAACGGTCGCGATAGTCGCCGAGGAAGCGGCTGAGTGCCACGCGCAGCGCAGCGCTCGTCATGTTCAGCGATGCAGCCAGCGCATTCGTCTCTTCTCCGACGAGACTGCCACCAGCGAGAACGATGGGGCGCAGTGCACGGTAGAGCGTGTGTTTGTCCTTTCGCTTGTAATCGCCTTCCATCTCCGCCAGCACGCGGCGCAGCATCTCCTGCGCCCATTTGCGCTCGAAGATGCGTTCAGGAGTGTCTTGATCGGTGAGTTTTTCTTTTTGGAAACGCTCTTCGTTCCGCGCCAGTTCCTGCTCCGCCTCAATGCTCACATTCAACCGCTCCTTGGCATGATCTCGGTGCCAGTTCGCCAGAAAGCGGCTCATCGCCGTCGCAAGAAAGCCGCGCAGTCGCCCATGTTCCTGATGCGTATTTTGCAGGGACTCATTGCGCAGCAGCTTTGCCAGAAAATCCTGCAATGCGTCCTGAGCGTCATGATGTGCCAGGCCACGTCGACGAATGAAGCAGTAGAGTGGATAATGATACACTGCGCAAAGCTCTTCCAGCGCCGCCATCGCCACGGTATCATGGCGGCTGCGCAATCGGGAGATGAGAGTCCAGTCCGTGCTGGGGAAGTTGCCTTGCGCATTCGAGTTCATGGTTGGTTTGAGGACGGATACCCGCCGCTTCTCCCATCGCTACATAGCATGGTGAAAAAAAGTTTCGCATCACGGCCCTGTAACACGAATCCTATAAAAAAACGCTCCACCCGTGCTGGCGGAGTCCGTGAGCGTCACGAGGCCGTCAGCGGTAAGCGGACCGTTGGAGGTGAGGGTGATCCAAGAGTTCGCGTTGAGGGTTGAGCTGCGTTCCAGGTAGTAGGTGCGGCCCGCTTTGCCAGTGGCGCTCAGGCTGAAGGTGTTTTCCCCGCGCTGCGGATTTTCGGCTTTGAGGAAGTCACTACTGAGTGTGGGATTGGTATCGGCAGCGTATTCGGCGGCATTGGTGAAGCCATCGCCATCGAAGTCGAAGGCGTCGGCACCGTTGCCGCTGTTGGCGATGCTGCCGAAGTAAGTTTGACGCCAGCTTTCCTGCGGGGTCATTGGCAGCACATAGGTGAAGGTGACCGTGGCGACCTGGCCGCCCGTCACTGCGACGCTGGGTGAGGCCGGCGTGTCAAATCCGGCCACGGGGATGAGTTGTAGGATGTAGCTACCGGCGTTGAGGCCGCTTTTGATCGCGCTGCTGGCGCGGTAGGTCGTTTCGGGGCTCAAGCGCCAGCCTGCTCCCGCATTGCGTGCGGCGGCGGGCTCGATGATGACTCGGAGCGAGCCGGGATCACCCGCGCCGCCAGTCGTGGTAAAGCTGGTGTGTGTGATGCCGCCGCCGGTGTTGTTGCCGCCGCCGTTGCCGCTGACTTCGGCGCGGTTGAAGAGATCAATCACTGCGCTGTCGATGGCTCGCACCACTGTTTGATTGTCCCCACCGAGATAAATGGCCGCCGGATAATACGCGCCACTTTCAAACTGCACGCACAACGGCCCGCCGCTGTTGCCGCCACTGCTGCGGATGCCTGTCGTCGTGAAGGTGCGGCCAAAGGCGGTATTGAAGACGGCATTGAATGGCGATGTGGCGTGCATACGGCCCTGAGACGTTGTAGCGATTCCATCGACGGGATAGCCAACAAGCATCTTGTTCGCGCTGGACAGCAGGAACTCGTTCTGCGCCAGATCACTTGCCAAGAAGCCGCCGTAGCCGCCACGTCCGGCGTCTTGATCGAAATACATCGCCGCCACATCGAGCGTCTGTGATTGCGGTGAGGAGTCGCCGGGTGAGTTGTCGATCACACGCTGCGCGGCATAGCCGTCGAACAGATAAAAACCGCGCGGCAGGACCGGCTCCGGCTCATGAGTGCCGCGATGTCTTTGGAAGAGCCATTGCAGCCCCTGCGCGGCTGACAGTGTGCCGTCATCCCACACCACATGCGCCGCCGTGGCCACCACGCGGGCTTTGACCACGAATCCGGTGCTGGAACCGACGTTGCTGCGGATCTGGCCGACGTAGGCGTAGGGCTTGGTGGTGTCGGAACTCACGTTTTCAAAGGCGAGCACGCTGGGCGGCGTGCCGGTCGCCGAGTCGGGCAAAAAGTAGGTGATCGTCGGCGCGGCAGTCTGCGCATCGCTGATCATGACGTTCGCATTCCGCGGCGTGGCACGTCCGGTGACGGGTTTGCACTCGATGAGATAACTGCCGGGGATCAAACCGGTGAGCGTGGCCTCGCTGTTGCGCCAGTGGTTGTCATCCTCGCCAAGCAGTCGCCACTGCGCGCGTCCCGTGCCGCTGGTGATGGAGTCCGGCTTCAAAGTCACGCTGATGCCTCCGCTGCCGGTGACGGCCGTTTCAAAGTAATCACGCGCGATGATCATTGCCGCCTCGCCGCTGATGACGCTGACCGTTTCCGTTGGTGGATGGATGTAACCGGGCACGGGCCGGAACTCGATGTCACGGTCCCCCGTCGTCAGCCCACTCGCCGGAACACCTGATGCGCGCCACTCCTGCTCTCCGACGAAGCGCCAGCCATGAAGCAGGCCGGGAGGAGTGAGATTTACGATGAGGAAGCCCTGCGCGTCCGGCATGGCACCTGGAAAAATCTGCGTCAGGCCGGAGAGCAGATCCAGGCTGAAACTGGCGGTGCCGCTGACAACCTCCCCGCCAGCGCTCACCGCCCGCAGACGGTAGAAGTAAGTGACGCCTTGGGAAAGGCTCGTGAAGGAACCGGTCACAGCCGAGTTGCTGGATCCGGTGACCGTTGTGGGATTTGCAGTCACGCTTGTGGGGAAGGTGACTCCGTCCGAGCCGTAATCGAAGAAGACCTGCGTGCTCGCATCGTTCGCATTGACCGTGCCGCTGAGGCTCACGCTCGTCGTGGTGAGCGGCACCGCAGCTCCGAGGCTGACCACCGGCGCTGGTGCCTGGGCCACGAAGGTCTTGTCCACGCCATTGATCGGGATGGGGCTGCCCGCATTGATAGCCACGAGCCGGAAGTGATACGTCGCACCCGCGACGAGGCCAGTTAGCGGCGCAAACACATTTTCAATCGTTCCAGTGGCCGGCACGAGCTGCGAGCTCGACTGCGCCCCATACGCCATGGTCAGGCCAAACTCGAAGTAAGCCGTCGTGTCGCGTCCATTGGGCAGGACGGTGCCCACCAGCGTCGCACTGCTCGCGCTTACGTTCGCCGCGTCCCCCGTGAAGACCAGCGGCGGATTCGGCGCGGTGGTGAACACGGCGTCCTCGCCATAAGTTGTACCGGCCGCGTTTGTGGCCACGAGGCGAAAATGGTAAAGCGTGTTGTCTGTCAGACCGCCGATCACGCTGCTCGCGGGCACATCGAGGTAGCCGTTCCCGAGCGTCAAATCAGGCGTGACGTTTCCATAGGTGGTCGTGAGTCCATACTCAAAATGTGCGATCGTTGCAAGGTTGTTCGGGTTGGCGATTCCATTGAGAACCGCCCCGTCTCTAACGATCCCAGTGGCTGATCCAATGGTCACCTGAGGCGGCTGATCGGTCCCGAAGAATCTGGCGAGCGCGAAGTTGGTCTTGATGCCGTCATGCGCGTAACCCGCAAGGACGATCCTTCCATCCGGGCCGATGACGACGCTGCGGCCCACCGCATTGCCGCCCGGAAAATTTGACGTCACCCTGCCAGTGCCTCGAAAGGTCGTATCCAGGCTGCCATTGGCATTGTAGCGCACCACCGCGAAGTCGGTGAAGCCGGTGTTGGCATTGTAGGACTGGCCCACCGCCACCAGCTTTCCGTCGCTCTGCAATGCCAGATCGTACGGCACATCCGCCGCCGTGCCGATGGGCGTCACCACAAAACCATTGGTCCCGAAAGTCGTGTCCGCCGTGCCGGCAGCATTGTAGCGTTTCAGGCAGAAGTCCTGGCTTGCACCCGTACCTTTGATGCCGCCAATCAAAATTTTGCCATCACCCTGCCATGCTACGCAATGGACCTGATTCATCCCATTGGATTCTTCATTCGAGAACAACCTGCCGCCTGTGCCAAAACTGGTGTCCGGCGATCCATCGCTATTGTAAACGGTGACCATGTATCCTCCCTGTAGAGAGCCAGTGCTATACCCGCCCACGAGAATCTTTCCGTCGCCTGACAACGCCAAGTCCAAGGCGATGTCTTGATGATCGCTATTCGTGGAAGTGGTAGAACTCACCAGCCCTCCAACGCCAAAACCATTGTCGAGGTTTCCATCACTGTTGTAGCGCAAAACGACAAAGTCCTGAGTGCCCACGGGCTGCGCGTGGCCCATGACAAGTATCTTGCCATCCGGCTGAATCTTGACGCCTTCGGCCTTCGTCCCAGGATTGGGAGAGCCAATCACAGTCAGTATCCTGCCCGTGCCCGCGACACCAAAACTGGTGTCCAACGAACCGTCGGGGTGAAAACGCGCCAGCGCAAAGAGCCAAGCGCTGGAGGTCGAAGCTGTCCCCACAGCAATGATTTTGCCATCACTCTGCACCGCCACGCCGTTGGCGATATCGTTGCTACCGCCGAAATCGGTGACGACTTTGCCCGTGACGCCGAATGTCGCGTCCAGCGTGCCATCAGCGTTGTAGCGCACGACAGCAAAGTCATTGTTGCTACCGTTCTGGGAATAACCTGCCACAACCATCTTCCCGTCGCCCTGCAACGCCACCCCATTAGCCCCGCCATTAGATGAACCAACTGAGGTCACCAACTGACCGGATCCTCCAAAGGAAGTGTCAGGGTTCCCCGGACCGCCAAAAAGAGCAGCGAGGGTCGAAAAACTGGTGGTGCCAGAGAGCGCGCCCGTGTTTCCAGCACGATCTGTGGCGGCTGCTTTCACCGTGTGCAGACCGTTCACCAGCGCCGTGGTTGGTGTGAAACTCCAGTTGCCAGGACTGCCCGCGAAGGAGCTGCCCGCCAACGTGTCATCGAAGTAAATCGCCACCGTGGCTCCTGGCTCAGAGGTACCAGTGATCACGGGACGACTGCTATGGATCAGCGCCGCCTCGGCTGGACTCGTGATGATCGGTGCAACTGGTGCCAGGGTGTCTATGGTGAAGCTCACCGTGCTGGAAAGCGGCCCCGTGCTGCCAAAGCCGTCCGTCTCCGTCACCGCAGCCGTATGCACGCCATCGGCCAGCGCCGGACTCACCGTGAAGGACCACGCGCCACTTCCTTCCGCCAAGGTTGATCCGACCACACTGCCATTGATGTGAACATTCACCGTGAAACCGGGACTGGCCTTACCTGCGATCAAGGGCTGGCTGTTGTACGTATGGGATAGATGCGCGGGAATCGTCATGACCAGACTGCCTTCGGCAAAATAACCTGCGAGCGCGAAGTTGTTTTTGGTGCCGTCGTGCGCGTAACCCGCAAGGACGATCCTTCCATCCGGGCCGATGACGACGCTGCGGCCCACCGCATTGCCGCCCGGAAAATTTGACGTCACCCTGCCAGTGTCTCGAAAGGTCGTATCCAGGCTGCCATTGGCATTGTAGCGCACCACCGCGAAGTCGGTGAAGCCGGTGTTGGCATTGTAGGACTGGCCCACCGCCACCAGCTTTCCGTCGCTCTGCAATGCCAGATCGATGGCACATCCGCCGCCGTGCCGATGGGCGTCACCACAAAACCATTGGTCCCGAAAGTCGTGTCCGCCGTGCCGGCAGCATTGTAGCGTTTCAGGCAGAAGTCCTGGCTTGCACCCGTACCTTTGATGCCGCCAATCAAAATTTTGCCATCACCCTGCCATGCTACGCAATGGACCTGATTCATCCCATTGGATTCTTCATTCGAGAACAACCTGCCGCCTGTGCCAAAACTGGTGTCCGGCGATCCATCGCTATTGTAAACGGTGACCATGTATCCTCCCTGTAGAGAGCCAGTGCTATACCCGCCCACGAGAATCTTCCCGTCGCCTGACAACGCCAAGTCCAAGGCGATGTCTTGATGATCGCTATTCGTGGAAGTGGTAGAACTCACCAGCCCTCCAACGCCAAAACCATTGTCGAGGTTTCCATCACTGTTGTAGCGCAAAACGACAAAGTCCTGAGTGCCCACGGGCTGCGCGTGGCCCATGACAAGTATCTTGCCATCCGGCTGAATCTTGACGCCTTCGGCCTTCGTCCCAGGATTGGGAGAGCCAATCACAGTCAGTATCCTGCCCGTGCCCGCGACACCAAAACTGGTGTCCAACGAACCGTCGGGGTGAAAACGCGCCAGCGCAAAGAGCCAAGCGCTGGAGGTCGAAGCTGTCCCCACAGCAATGATTTTGCCATCACTCTGCACCGCCACGCCGTTGGCGATATCGTTGCTACCGCCGAAATCGGTGACGACTTTGCCTGTAGCGCCGAAAGTGGTGTCCAGCGTGCCATCGGTGTTGTAGCGCACGACAGCAAAGTCATTGTTGCTGCCGTTGTGATTATAGCCAGCCACAATCATCTTCCCGTCGCTCTGCAACGCCACCGCATGCCCCCGATCATCGCCGCTGCCAATCGCTGTTATCACCTGCCCGCCTGATCCAAAAGAAGAATCAAGATCGCCAGGGGCAGCAGCAGCCTGAAGCCCAATTAAGGCGATAGCAGCACTTACGATGATCTTGGCCCTATTCATTGCGGCATACTATTGGGACGTGGAGGATTGTCTATGGAATCAGTCAGTGGCATTTTGGGTGTCAGCTTGCTTCATTTGGCCGGATACCCGGCTCAGAATCAGATGTTACACATAAAACCAGCCATCACGGCCCCGTGACGCGAATCCTATAAAAAAACGCTCCACCGGTGCTGGCGGAGTCCGTGAGCGTCACGAGGCCGTCAGCGGTAAGCGGGCCGTTGGAGGTGAGGGTGATCCAAGAGTTCGCGCTGAGGGAGGAGCTGCGTTCTAGGAAGTAAGTGCGGTCGGCTTTGCCAGCGGCGCTCAGGCTGAAGGTGTTTTCGCCGCGCTGCGGGTTTTCGGCTTTGAGGAAGTCACTACTGAGTGTGGGATTGGTGTCGGCGGCGTATTCGGCGGCATTGGTGAAGCCGTCGCCATCGAAGTCGAAGGCGTCGGCACCGTTGCCGCTGTTGGCAGTGCTGCCGAAGTAAGTTTGACGCCAGCTTTCCTGCGGGGTCGAAATTGCGACGTAGTCGATGCTATAGGTCTGCGTGCTGCCTGCGACGACGAGCACAGATTGATTCGCAGGCGTTTGGTAACCTGCCGCAGGCGTGAACTCGATGAAGAAGGTGCCGGGAGTCAGCGCTGAACGCGTGCTGCCGCTGGGAGTGAAGGACTTGGTCGAACCAACAGGTCGCCAGCCATTGCCAGCGGGTGAGATGTTGATTTGAAGCGCCCCGGTGCTCGCTGTGCCACCCGCTGTGTAGCCTGTGTGGGTGATGCCGCCACCGGTGTTGTTGCCGCCGCCGGTGCTGCTGGTGCCCGCACGGTTGAACAGCTCGATGACATCGCTGTCGATAGCACGAACGACGGTCTGGTTGGTGCCGCCGAGATAGATGGCGGCGGGATACCAGCTTCCGTTCGTATGCTGTACGCAGAGAGGGCCGCCGCTGTTGCCCCCGAAGCTGTGCAGCCCGCTGGTGGTGTAAGTGCGGCCATAAGCGCTGGTAAAGCTGATGTTGGTCGCCGTGGTGGTGTGCATGCGGCCCTGCAAGGCCGGGTCGATACTGTCCACCGGGTAGCCCACGAGCATTTTGCTGGAACTGGAAAGCAGGAACTCATTGTTACTCAAATCACTGCCCAACCAGCCGCTGTAGCCGTCGCGTCCAGCGTTGGTGTTGAAGTAGATGACCGCAACATCGAGATGCTGTGACTGTGGAGAGGACTGACCGGGCGTGTTATCCGCGATGCGTTGCGCTGCGTAACCGTCAAAGGTATAAAAACCCTGCGGCACCTGCGGCACAGGATCATGCGTGCCCGCATCACGTTGGAACATCCACTGCACGCCTTGCACGGCGGACAGCGTGCCATCATCCCACAGCACATGCGCGGCGGTGGCCACCACGCGCGGTTTGACGATGAATCCGGTGCTCAATCCGGCGTTGCTGCGGATCTGGCCTACGTAAGCGTAAGGCTTCGAGGTATCCGTGGACACGGTGCTGAAGGCTTGCACGCTCGGCGCGAGGCCCGTGGGACTGCTGGCGGTGAAATACACCAAGGTGGGATTCACCGTCTGCCCACTGCTGACTGTCACGCTTGCCACAGCAGGAGTTGAATAACCGGCGACGGCCTTGCACTCCACAAGATAACTGCCCGCAGGAAGCAATGTGGCCGTGGTGCCGCTGTCACGCCAGGTGGTCTCACCGAGCAGCCGCCACTGGCTGCGATCCGCCTCCAGCGTGGCCTGCGCCAGTGTGTCCGGCTTCAACACCATGAGAATGCCGCCGCTGCCAGCGGAAGGAGTGGAGAAATATTCAAAGTCCGCCACTTGGCCGCTGGAGGTGACATTCACCGCATCCGCTCCCGGCTGGAGGTAGCCGGGCACCGGGCGGAACTCGATCACGCGTGATCCCAGCACCAAACCGCTCGCCGTCTCGCCGGAGGCACGCCAACGATGTTCACCCACAAAGCGCCAGCCGTTGAGCGGACTCGTCGGCGTCAAGATGACCGTCAGACTGCCATTCGAGGCAGGCGGCGCGTTTGGGAACTGCTGCAACAGGCCGGAGATGATCTGCGGTTGGAAGGTAAGCACGCTGCCGGTGGTCGTTCCTCCAGCACTCGTGGCCTTCACACGGAAATGATAGGTGGTGAACTGCGCGAGGTTTGCCAGATCGACGCTGACATCCGTCAACGTGTTGCCCGTCACAGGAGAAGGTGTGGCGGTGAGTGAATTCGGGAAGTTTAGGCCGTCTGTCCCCCACTCAAAGGTGACCATCGCGCTGCCGTTTTGGGCGTTCACTTTGCCGTTCATCCGCGCACCAGTCGTGCTCAAGGCCGCCGCCGCATGCGTTTCCACGGCAGGCGGCAGCGGCAGCGTGGTGAAGGTGATGCTCGTACCGGTTGTCGTGGTGCTGTTGTTGAAATTATTTTCCGCCACTAGCCGAAAATGATACTGCGTGGCGGGTAGCAGACCGGTGATGTCGTGGGTCATATTTTGCGGCGAGGTGCCGCTACCCGCACTGTAGTTGATGGAATTCGTGCCGAAACTGGGCGGAGAGCCGTACTCAAAGAAAACGTTGGTGATGCCCCCGTGCGGATTCACGCTGCCTTGCAGCCGCGCACTGTTGGTGGTGATATTCACCGCTGTCGTACCGGAGATGGTGGGAGCCTGAGTGGCGATGCCCACGCTCGTAGTGGTTAACGATACCACGTTCAAACTGGGCACATCCACAACTCCGGCCGGATTCTCCGCATAGACCCGATAGTAATAGGTGGTTCCGTGAAGCAGTCCTGAAACAGCCGTGCTTACCGGCACCTGACTCATACCCGCCGACACATCGGCTACATTGAATTCATTTACCCCGGACGTAAAACCTGCATTTGTCGAGAGCTGGAAGCGCACCTTCGTGACACGCCCGTTCGGATTGACCGATCCATTCAATGTGGCGCTGTTGTTGGCGACATTTGACGCGGCGCTGGCCAGAGCAGAGGGTGGATCAGTCAGAGTGGTGAACTGCTGGTCGTCACCATACACGAAGCTGCCGCCACCGTTGTAACTGGCGACGATGCGGTAGTGGTAGATCGTATTCGGTTCAAGGCTGGTGATGTTTTGCGTGGCCGTCTGGTTCGTACTACCGCTGAAGGGCTGCGAGGTGGTGGCAGGTAGGCCGTAGCTGACATCCGTGCCGAGCTGGAAATACACACTCGTAACTGAGCCGTTGGGATTAATAAGGCCGTTGAGTGTCGCGATGGTTTTATCAACCGCGGTGGCGGCGCTGGTGCTGACCACCGGCGTGCCAGCCGGCGGGGCGATGGGGACGGCGATCATGCTGATGTTATGCAGGGCCCCCGTGCCGGATGTCACCCGCACTACTTTCTCGCCGGGTGCGAGTGCTGCGGCGCTGACGGCCACGGGAGAGGTCACTGGTGATGGCGCGGTGGAACCATGACCCAACTGACCGGAACCGGCCAATCCCCACGCTGCGAGGGTGCCGTCTGACAGTAGCGCAATGTGATGCTGTCGGCCGACTGCGAGCATAGTGACAGTCTTCCCCGCCAGCGCTCCAGTCATGGGCACGGCGAACGGAACCTGGATATAAGTTGTCGCCGTGCTGATACCAAGCTGCGAGTTGTTGTTGCGTCCCCAGGCGGCTAACATGCCGTCCGTGCCGAGCCAGGCGGCATGGAACTGTCCGGCTCCTTGCTGCGCTGTGGCACGTCCAGCGAGCACTCCACTCATGTCCACCAGCACGGGCAGCGTGCTGCTCGTGGTGCTGCCATTGCCCAGCGCACCAAAGCCATTATCCCCCCAGGCCGCTTGCGTGCCATCTGAGCAGACGACATAGCTATGCGTATATCCAGCGGCCACGCGACTCACCTGTTTGCCGGCCAGCACCCCGCTCATGTCCACCGCCACTGGCGCTCCGGCGTTCGTGCTGCCGCCATTGCCGAGCTGCCCCCCACCATTGCTGCCCCAGCCAAACACCGTGCCGTCAGAACAGCGCGCCAGCGCATGGGTGCCACCAGCCGCGACGGCGGTGACGATCTTTCCTGATAAGGCGCCATTTGCCGTCACCAGCACCGGTACAGGACTGTTCACCCCTAGATCACTGTTGCCGAGCTGGCCTTCGATGTTGCGTCCCCATGCGGCTACCTTGCCATCGCTGCACAGCGCGAGGGTGAAGTCCGCCCCCGCCGCGATGCCTACCACGACCTTGCCAAACAGCGCGGCACTGGTGGTGAGCACCGCAACCGGCGTGGCACTGTTGCCAGTCGCGTTGTTGTTGCCCAACTGGCCGCTCACATTGCTACCCCAGGCAGCGAGCGTGCCATCCGCACACAAGGCCACACTATGATTGGTTCCACAGGTCACTGAAAGGATGCGTTTGCCTACCAATGCACCAGTCGTCATGTTCACCACCACCGGCATGCTGCTATTGGAAAAAGCGCCATTGCCGAGACTGCCGCTGGTTCCCGCTCCCCAGGCCAACAGCCGTGCGCCCGCCCATTGCAGCACCAGATCGTTGCCATCCCCGCCGTAGTAGTTTGCCACGAAGGTGTAGGTGGTGCCGTTGTACTCCAGTTCCACGTCTTGTCCCTGCACCAACTGGCCGTAAACCGAGCTGTCGAAGTAGCCGTCAATGAATCCCGTGCCTGTATTGTTAAGCACCGTCAGCGTGGTGCCTGTCGGAGGCGCAAATCCCAGATTAAAGATCACCTCTTTGCTGCTGGAATCAAAGGTGCCTGCCTGCGCTGGAATCTCCGTACCAGTGAGCCAGGAAGCATAGAGTTCGGGGTCGCCCGTTCCGCTGATATTAAGCTCAAATGGGTTCAATGCCCCGGCCGCATTGCTGGCGATGCTTAGTGTCACTGGTTTACCGCCATAACTCGCCGGGGTGAAGGCAAACGTGATGCTCGTCGCATCGCCCGGTGCCAGTGTGGTCGCAGGCTGACGAGTGATTGTATAGTGGCTCTGTCCCACCCCCGAGAAACTTGCGGCGATGCCTGAAAGAGTCAGCGCACCAGTGTTTCGCACGATGAAAGTTTGTGATTTCGTGCTACCCACGACGATGCCTCCGTAATTGGGTCCGCTCACTGCATTATCGCCCAAGATCACACCCTCTGTCGTTTCTACTTGAATCATCGGCGCAGGTGGACCGGCACTGACAATGCTCACCACATGATCCGTGTAGGCACCACCCGCGATGGCGGCAAAACTCTCATCGACTCCCAACATCGTCGCGGAGACAGCCACTGGCACAGCACTGTCCACGCCGCTGTTGTTGCCGAGCTGACCGAATTGATTCCAGCCCCAGGCCGCCACCGTCCCGTCCGAGCACCGAGCCATCCTGTGCCGGAAGCCTGTTCGAATGTCGGTAATCGTTTTCCCTGCAAGCACTCCTGTCAAATCGACTGCTGCTGGCACGCCATAGCTGGTTCCAACGGTGTTGTTGCCGATCTGCCCGCGATCATTGTGACCCCACGCGGCCAGCGTGCCGTCAGAGCACAGTGCCATGCTGCCATTGCCACCCGCCGCGATCTGCACCACGAATTTTCCGCTGAACGCACCCGACGTGATCACCTCCACCGGCACACCACTGTTGGCAGTACTGTTATTGCCGAGTTGTTTGTTCGCATTCGACCCCCACGCTGCCACCGTGCCATCGGCGCAAAGAGCCAGCGTGTGGCTGTAGCCAGCCGCGATAGCCTTCACAGCTTTCCCAGCCAGTACACCGCCCGTCACCACCTCCACCGGCACAGAACTGCGCGCCGTGAGGTTGTTGCCGAGTTGCTTGGAATCATTATCGCCCCAGCACACTACCATGCCATCGGAGCAAAGCGCTGCGCTGTGAGAGTAGCCCGCCGCCACCGCCACGATACGGCGTCCCGCCAACACCCCCGCAATGTTCACCAGCACTGGCGTGGCACTGTCCAGCGTGCTGTTGTTCCCTAGCTGACCGTACGCATTGTCACCCCAGGCCGCTACCGTGCCATCCGAGCACAGCGCTAGGCTGTGCTTCCACCCTGCCGACACGGCGATCACCTTTTTCCCACTCAACACGCCATTCATCGTCACCGCCACTGGCAGTGGCGCATTCGCGGTATTGCCATTGCCGAGTTGCCCGTCCGAATTCATCCCCCAAGCCGCTACCGTGCCGTCTGAGGTCACGGCAAGGCTAAAATCACGCCCGGTGGTGGTTGAGAAGATCGTCTTTCCTTCGATCACAGGCGTCGCCACCACCTGCGTTGCCATATTCGCCTGTGCCGCTGTGCCACTGATCCCCAGTGCCCCACCCGAATTGATGCCCCACGCCATCAGCCGTGTATAAGCCCACTCAAGCACCAGATCGTTGCCATCCCCGCCAAAGTAGTTCACCACAAAGACGTAATTCACGCTGTTGTAATTGAGCGTCACCGTCTGCCCCTGCGCTAGATTCACGAACTCACCCGAAATCGGCTGCAAAGAGGTGTTCTCGAAGACCTTGAGGCCCGAGCCTGGAGTCGGCGTAAAGTTGAGCGTGATGTTGAGCGTGCGGCCTGTGGCCATACATCCTTGAAATCGCAATGGCACGTCTGAGGCCGAGTTAAAAACTAAGCTGCTCGACATTTCGACCCCGAGTCGAGCCATGGCAAAATCTTCGCTCCCGTTGAAGGAATAACCCGCCATGACGATCTTGCCGTCCGGTGCGATCTCCATGTCGTGGCAAAAATCGTCTGAATGACCCACTGAAATCATTGCCTTGCCGCCACCATGAAAGCTGGGATCGAGGTTTCCCTCTGAATCGAGGCGCACAGCAGCAAAGTCCGCTAGGAATCGATTTTCGACGTTGGCACGCCCCCCAGCGACGATCTTGCCGTCCGCTTGGATGCCGACGGAAATGGCATAATCCCTGCCGCTGGTGATGGACACGGTCCTGGAACCACCGGAAGCGAAGTTGGTGTCGAGCGCACCGTTTGAATGGTAACGGGCGAATCCGAATTCCATGCCCAGGGCACCAGCCACGATAATCTTACCATCGCGCTGGAGGCACAAACAAGGCCCGCCCGAATATTGTTCTCCCAATGGAATGGTTACACGCCCCGTTCCTCCAAAACTGGTGTCCAAGGTGCCGTCTTGATTATATCGAATGAGCGCATTTCCTCCAGAATAGCCGCAAACGAGAAGCTTCCCATCTTCCTGCAGAGCGACATCTGTGACAACATCGTAGTCGCCTGCAAACGAAGTCAATAACTTGCCCGTGCCGCCAAAAGACAAGTCGAGAGTTCCATCTGTGTTATAGCGGGTAACCGCTATTTTTCTTGGCTTATCCCAGTTCTCGGACTGTCCGATTGCGATGATCTTCCCGTCTTTTTGGACCACAAGCTTTGTACAATTTTCCTTTTCACCAAAGTCCGTGGAAACAGTTCCCGCATTGCCGAAACTGTTGTCTGGCAAACCGTTTGCTTGGTAACGCATCATGAGAAAGTCGGAGCCGCCGCCGCCTCCTAAGACGATGCGACCATCGCTTTGCAGCGCTACACAAGCCGCTCCCGCATTGGCCTTGGTGGCCACTCCCCCGACTCCAAAGCTGCCATCGAGAGACCCGTCAGGATTATGGCGCACCACAACAGCGTCGTAGTTGAAGCCGCCTTGAAAGGCGTAGCCAACTGACACCACCTTTCCATCCGGCTGTATCGCAATTCCATTGGCGCTATCGATGTTGCTCGATCCTCCAAATCGGAAGCGCCCGCTTCCATTGAAGGTAACATCCGGCCCACCAGCACCCGGCAGCAGCAGCGTCAGGTCATTGCCCGTGCCGCCGCTGTAGTTGGCGATGAAGTTGTAAGACACGCTGTTATAAGTCAGCGGCACCGTGTCCCCATTGGCAATATTGGTGAAGGTTCCTTGGATGGGGTGCGATCCCGTGTTGTTAATAAGGCGCAGTTCAGTCCCTGGAGCGGGCGCGAACCCGAGCGTCGGATTTAGCGTTAGCCCCTCACCAAAGATCAAGGCAGCATTCAGTGGGGTGCTCGTTTCAGATGTGAAAACTGCCTCATGGCTTGTTTCAACGAGGTAGCGCGTCAGCGCAAAATCCGAGTTTCCACCACTGGAGGCCATTCCGGCGAGGACGATGCGCCCGTTCGGCTGCAGTGCCATGCCATAAGCATGATCGTAGCTTGTGGCCCCAAATGATGTGCTCAGTTTACCTGAGCCGTGGAAGCTCGTGTCGAGATCCCCGTTCGTATGCAGGCGTGCCAGAAGGAAGTTTTCAGCCACGCCATCTTCGGTGATGCCTCCGACGAGGATTTTACCACTCCAATCGAGTTCCACGCTGTAAGCGTAGTCGCCGTAGCCGCCAAAGGCGATTCCCACCAAACCATCGCCATCAAACGTCGTGTCCAGCGTGCCATCGAAATTATAGCGGACGATCACCGCATCATGTCCTCCGCCTCCTGGTGCATTACCCGCGAGCAGGATCTTTCCATTAGACTGAAGGGCAAGTGCACGACCAAAGTCCGATGCGCCAACCTGTGTTGTCACCCAGCCGCCACTGCCGAAACTGGAGTCCAGCCAGCCTCCGTGGGCCAACCGAGCAAGAGTGAACACACGATCGCTGCCGACTTGGTAATAGCCTCCCAGATAAACACGTCCATCCGGCGTCAATTTGAGACAAGTAGCTTCGTCATTCCTGCCGGGCTGCGAGAGTGTTGATAGGCTTCCCAAGTAGTCAGGGAACAAACTCCCATCCTTGTTGTAGGCGACTACACAGAAGTCGGTGTCCGTCCCGTTCCAGTAGTCACCTCCCACAAAAATTCTGCCATCTTCGTGCAGCACGACTGCTCGCCCTTCGGAAGTCGTCCCGACCGGGGTAACCACTTTACCATCGTTATCGAACGTATTGTCCAGGGTGCCGTTGGTATTGTAGCGCACCACGGCGACATGCTGCACACCGCTATTGGTCGAAAAACCTGCCACAACGATCTTCCCATCCGCCTGCACCGCCACGCCATAGGCCTGATCGCTTTCATTACCTATGGAGGTAGTCACTTTGCCTCCCGTTCCAAAGCCCGAGTCCAGCGTTCCATCAGTATTGTAACGCACCACTGCGAAATCATCACTACTACCGTTGTAAGACCATCCTACGGCCACAACCTTTCCATCCGCCTGAACCGCGACATCCCACGCCTGCTCATTCCCACTACCAATGGCAGTCTTCACCTTGCCGCTGGCATTGAAGCTGTAATCCAGCACCCCCGGCCCTTGCAGCACCAGCACGAGGTCATTGCCATCGCCGCCGAAGTAGTCGGCGTTGAACTCGTAGCCCACGGTGTTGTAAACCAGCGTCACGAGCTGGCCCTGCGCCAGATTCGTGAAGGTTCCGTTGATGGGATTGGCACTGGTGTTATTCACCAGGGTGAGGACGGTGAAAAGCGCGGGCGTATAGCCCAACGTGGGCGTCACCGTACTGCCGGTGGCGGTGAAGCCATTCGTGGTGAGGGCGATCTGGCTGCCAGAGGTGAAATCGGCAGTCAATGCCCCGGATGCATTGCCATTCAACGTGATGTCAAATGGGGCTTCATCTCCGTCATTGCTGGTGATCTGGACTGCGACGACATGCGCTCCGACGGTCGTTGGCATGAAGCTGACGGTGAATGTGGTACTCGTACCAGGAGCCAATGTCGTAGCCCCGAGGCTCCCCAACACATACTCTGATGCATTGGCCCCGCTTTTCGTGACATTCAGTCCCGTCAGATCGGCTCCTCCTGTGTTCCGAATCGTAAAGGTCTTTGTGGCCCCAGCAGTATTGATCAGCGTCGTGCCGAAATCCACGGCCCCAACTGCATCCGCCAAAGCCCCAGTTTCTGTCGCTTCTACGCCAATCTCTGGAAACGCTGGCGGCGTCGCCACGACGGCGAGACTGTGCTCG
Source organism: Verrucomicrobiaceae bacterium (assembly GCA_016713035.1). NCBI lineage: Bacteria > Pseudomonadati > Verrucomicrobiota > Verrucomicrobiia > Verrucomicrobiales > Verrucomicrobiaceae > Verrucomicrobiaceae bacterium. The sequence continues at coordinate 662,846 of JADJPW010000002.1, read as the reverse complement.
CTGCGAGCACCGGTAACAGCAGCGACAAAGCGTTCCCCATAGGTCATGGAGCTCATGCTGACGAGCACTGGGACGGTGAACGTGGGGTCGCCTGGTTCCCCCGTACCTAACTCTCCTTTTGAGTTATTGCCCCACGCCACAATAACCCCATTCGAACAGAGCGAAAGACTGCGGCGGTATCCCGCATAAACGCTGATCGGTGTGACTCCAATCAGAGCGGAGCCATTGGTGGATGCATTCACGAGCACTGGAACAAAGCTGTTGGTGGAACCAACAAGGGTGGCTAAATTACTCCCCCATGCCGTCATGGCACCATCGGTGCAAAGCGCCACCGTATGGGATGATCCTCCAGCCATCGTGGCGACACTCTTATTGTATAGAGCTGACAAGCCTTGATCTATGTTCACAAAAACAGGAGACGTGCGGAAGATATTGTCACTGTTATCGCCAAGCCTCCCGTTTCCATAGTTTCCCCACGAAGTCAGAACTCCATCCGTGCAGAGCGCCAAATTATGTGACTCACCAGCTGCCACTGATTGGACAGTTTTTCCAAAAAGCGCGGAGGTGCCAGAACCAGTAGCAACTAGGACTGGGCGAAAACGGTGCGTCTGTGAGCCATCACCAAGCCCGCCATGCGAATTGTATCCCCAAGATACCAAGGTGCCGTCTGTTGCTAGTGCCAGACAGTATTCACCGCCGAGCGATATTTGAGTGACTCTTTTGCCAAAGAGTGCCGACTGACCGAATTCCGTGCTAACGGCACCCGGAACCCGGGTGGTGTTACCGCTCGTGCCATTCCCCAGTTGCCCCCAACTGTTCGATCCCCAAGCCGCCACCGTGCCGTCCGAGCAGAGAGCAGCACTGAAGTAAGAGCCTGCCGCCAGAGCCACCACACGCTTGCCAAAAAGAGCTGAGACTCCTGATGACGAGTTTACCGCCACGGGCACACTTCGAGGTGAAACGATAGTATTGTCCCCCAATTGACCGAATCCATTATCACCCCAGGCCAGAACGGTTCCATCGGTGCAGAGGACCAAACTATGAAACGCCCCTGTGACGATGCTCACAATGTCTTTCCCTGCTAGCGCAGATGTCCCACCAACATTGTTGACCGGCACAGGGCTATTGCGTGTGGAAACACTGTTGTCCCCCAACTGTCCTGAACTGTTGAAACCCCACGCCATGAGTCGCCGGTTTTTCCACAGCAGCACGAGGTCGTTGTAGCCCTCCCCACCGTAGTAGTAGGCCACGAAGTCGTAGTTCACCCCGCCGTAGCTCAACGTCACCGTCTGGCCGTTGGCGAGGTTGCTGAAGGTGCCATTGATGGGATCCAAGCTGGTGTTGTTCACCACGAGCAGCTCGTCCCCGGTGGTGGGGGCGTAGTTGAGCGTCAGATTGACCGTACTGCCCGTAGCGGTGAAGCCGTTGGAGGTCACAGGCACCGTCGCCTTGGAGCTGAACGAAGCCACTAAATTGCCTGCGCCAGAGAGAGATATGTCGAAGGGATTCTCGTCCACATCATTGCTGGCAATCTGGATGGATGCGTTTTTTCCGCCAGCCTGCAACGGGTTGAAGGTAACGCTGAAAGTTGTGCTGGCACCCGGGGCGAGCGAAGTGCTCATGCCAGTCGTATTGATCACGAAATCCGCCGCATTAGTCCCGCTCTTGGTCACGGCGAGGCCGGTGAGATCCAGAGTCCCCAGATTACGGATCGAGAAGGTCTTGGTGACTCCAGCCGAGGCGATTGCGGTAGAGCCGTAATCAATCGTTGATGCTCCATCGGTCAGATTCGTTGCTGCAGGCTGCTCAATGGCAATTTCAGGGTAATCGCCGATATACCGAACAACTGCAAAGCTATACCTAGTGCCAGTGTAGGTATAGCCAGCAGCGACAATATTCCCATCGTTCTGGATCGCCACGCTTGTGCCATAATCGCCGCTACTGCCGATGGGGGTAGTTACCTTCCCGCTGTTACCAAAACTCGCATCCAGTGCCCCCGCACTTGTGTAACGCACCAGTGCAAAGTCTCCAGAAGAGCTTCCTGCGACAATGATTTTCCCATTGTTTTGGATTGCCACGCTTTGACCATTGTCGTCCCCGCTACCAATTGGGTTGGTGGCTATGCCAGCGCTACCAAAACTCGTGTCCAACGCCCCTGTGCTTGTGTAGCGCACGAGCGCAAAGTCATTGCTGCTGCCGTTTCTATAAAACCCTGCAACGACGATGTTCCCATCGTTCTGAAGTGCCATGCTAAAGGCTTGGTCATTGCCACTACCAATGGGGGTGGTCACTATACCGCCAGTGCCGAAACCAGTGTCCAGAGTCCCTGTGGCTGTGTATCGCACCAACTTAAAGTCGTCGTTGCTCCCGTTGGATGAATAACCCGCCACGAGGATATTCCCATCTCCCTGCACCTTCACGCTTAAACCTGATCCTCCACCAATGGCCAAGGACACCAAGCCGCCTGTGCCGAAGCTCGTATCCAAAGCCATGGCGCTAGTGTAACGCACGAGAGCGAAGCCGTTTGAGACAGAAGACCAGCCAGCCACAATGATCTTCCCATCGTTTTGCAGCGCCACGCTCCTGCCATCATCACTGCTACTTCCAAATGAGGTGGTGACCTGTCCATCCAACACTCCTGCACTTGTGTAGCGGACCAACGCAAAGTCGTAATTGCTGCCGTTCCACCTATTGCCCGCGACAAGAATCTTCCCGTCATTTTGCACAACCACTCCGTAACCAGCTCCACCTGTGGCACCACTACCCACAGATGTCGTCACCTTCCCGCCAGTGCCAAAGGTGGAGTCTAAAACGCCCGAGCTTGTGTAACGCACCAAGCCGAAATCGTTATTCGTTCCATTGTGAGAGTACCCGGCAACAAGAATCTTCCCGTCAGCTTGAACAGCAACACTGAAGGCCTTGTCGTCCGTGCCGCTACCTACAGATGTCGTGACCTTTCCAGAACCGTTAAAGGTCGTGTCTAGGTCACCAGGAGCGGCGGAAACCGTAGCTGGTCCGCAAGTTGCCATTACCCACAGAGCGCCGAAGATGATTCCACACCAGCTCCGGCCTCCATGGAGCAGCGGCTTTTCAAAATGAGGCAGCGTTGGATTCATAAGGTAATAAATAGCTTCTCGCGGTTATCTCCTATCGGACTAAGAGGTCGAAAACTAGGTGAATCATAGTCAAACGACCACCCGTGGCGATGTTTTCTTTGGGGACAGGCCTGTGGGGGGGGGCGGAGGTGGATGGAAGAGAAAAGGGCATGGGAACGGCCCGTCCAAGCGGGCATTGCTAACATATACCCGGTCTGGGGTGTATCGTAACACTCCAAAGTCTCCCTCCGCTCCTTGCTCCAGCCCTCTCACCCTGTCGGCAGACCTCTGACTCTTCGCCCTACGCTGTATCCCGCTACTTCTCCCTCAGCTCCACCACACCCGCCACGCTGCTTTCGTTCTTGGCGATGTGCTCCAGGAAGAACTTCGAGGGGCCGTCTCCTTGCGCATCGAGGCGGAGGCGATTGGTCTGTTCGAAGAGTTCCTTGGCGCGGGGGCGGTTGCCGCTTTCGAAGGCGTTCAGGGCGGCTTCGTAGCTCAGAGCCCACTCGGGCAGCTCGGTGCTGCTGGCGGGGCCGAGCAGTTCAAAGACGGTGGTGGTGTCCACGCGGCCTTTGACGCGGAACTGGCCCACGCGGCGGGTGCAAAACTCGCCGCGGATGTGCTCCTGCACGGCATCGCTGAGCAGGATGCTGGTGCCGAGGGCTTTGTTCAGGCCCTCGATTCGGCTGGCGAGGTTCACCGCGTCGCCGATGAGCGTGTAGTCGATGTGTTTCGTGCTGCCGATGTTTCCCGCGACGACTTCGCCATAGTGCAGGCCCACGCGGGTGCGCAGCGGCTCGCCGCCGATTTTGAGCCCAGCGTTTTCATGCAGCTCCCACGCGGCGCGGACGGATTTCAAGGCGGCGTCCTCATCATCAAAAGGCACGCCCCAGGCGGCAAAGATGGCATCGCCGATGAATTTGATCACGCCGCCGTCGTGGTTGAAGACGCGGTCGGTGGTGCGCTGAAAGTAACCGTTGAGGTGCTCCACGATGTGCATCGGCTCTCGCACCCGCTGGCAGATGTCGGTGAAATTCTCGATGTCCGTGAACATCATCGCGGCCATCGTTTTATCGCCACCGGGATCGAGCGCGAAGCCTTCGTCCGTGATCCGTTCGAGCATGCGCGGGGAGAGATACTTCGAGAAGGCCTCTCGCAGGCGTTTCTGCTCCGCGTCGAGCTTCACCCGGAAGTGCCGCTCGATGTAAAGTGCGCCCCGGTGCCCGCCACGAGCGCCACGGGGAGCTGCACCAGCGCGGCCACGCTCCACGGGAACCACACGCTGGCAAAATGCACGGCCAGCACCCCCGCGAGGCTCAGCAGCACCACCGCAGCAAAGGCCAGCAAAAAGCCCGTGAAGGGCCGCAACCGTGAAAAGGCCCATCCAGCCGCCAGGCCGATGAAAAGCACGAAAAGCAGGTCGGCGCGGTCACCACTGCGCACGAGCCAGTTTCCGCGCAGGAGATTCACGAGCATGTTGGCCTGCACCTCCACGCCGCTCATCAGCGGCACGTTGCCACGACGATCCAGGCGATGAAACGGCGTGCTGAACAAATCCTCGCCCAGCTTGGGACTCACGATGCCGGGCTTCCCGCCGATGACGACGATCTTCCCACGGAAAAAGGCCTCATCCACGCCATCGAGCACGTTTTTCGCCGAGACGGACGGGATCGCGTCATGCGGGCCGGTGTAGTTGATCCAGCGGTCATCGAGCCGATTGGCCTCATCCAGCGGTGCGCCGAGCTTTTGGGCCGTTTTCCAGGTCAAAGAGGCCTCATCACGCGTTCCGGCGATCAATTCGCGCACCGTGAAGCGATCATCATGCACCAGCGCCACGAGACCGTAATCGTCCGCCGCATCCAGCAGCGTGTCATTCGGGATGATGAGCCGCTCCATCGCCACACCGGCCTGCTGTGTCACCTCACGGCCAGCGGCCAGCATCACCACACCACCACCGGCGCGGTATTTCTTCATCGACTCCGCAAAGGCCGCGTCCAGCGCCGGATCTGCCGAGTTTGCCTCAAAGATGACATCATACACCACCGCACGAGCGCCGGCGGCGGCTAGTTTATCGAGCAAAGCGGGCTGCACCTTGCGGTCGAGGTTATCACCCACTTTTTCCTCCAGATAGACCATGCACACATCCCCTGCGCCACCGGGCCGATGCACCAGAAACGGCAGATCATAGCTCAGTGTGACCACGCCCTGGCCCACGCGACGCAGCGCCACATAACCCGCCGCCGCGCTGAGCACGATGGCGAGCAGCGTGGCCGCCCAGCGTGTCTTTGCCTCGCTGAGCCAGCGCTTCTTTTTCGCCTTCGCGGCTGATTGAGTCGGCGAAATGGCCTGCTCACCGCTTTTCGGCGAAACACTCGAAATCTTCGTCACCGGTCTCTGTGCGATGTTTTCCGCCGTGAGCCTGCCGACCGGCACCGCCATCGTCGTGTCCGCTGTGTCGCGGAAATTGAGCACCACGCTGAGTTGTTCCAAATCATGCCGCATCTGCGCCGCGCTGGCGTAGCGGTCGTCCGGCTTTGTCTGCATCGCTCGGCTGATCACGCTGTCGAAATGGCGGTCGAGTCCCGGCACGAGTTGCGACGCCGGTTTGAACGCTCCACGCGGCAGCGAACCCGTGAGCATCTGGTAAAGCATCACGCCCACCGCATACAGATCCGCACGCCCATCCACCTCCACGCCCGGCGTCATCGCCTCCGGCGCGAGGAAGTCAAGCGTGCCCACCATGAAACCCGTGCGAGTGAGGCCGCTGTGCGCATCCTCCAACCGAGCGAGACCGAAATCACCCACCTTCACCACGTTCTTCGTGCCCACGAGTACATTGGCCGGTTTGATGTCGCGATGAACGATGCCCAGCTCATGCGCCGCTGCCAGCGCATCGCACACACGCAGGCAGATCGCCCGCGCCTGCTCCACGGACAGGCGACCTTTTTCGGCGATCATCCGCGACACATCCGTGCCGTCCATCAGCTCCATCACATAATAAAGCTGGCCGTCCTTCGTCTCGCCCGAGTCGTAGATCGTGACCACATTCGGATGCGCCAGCTTCGCCATGAGCCGCGCCTCATTCAGAAAGCGCTCCACAAAAGCCGGATCATGCTCACCGAGGCCTGGTGGCAGGATTTTGATCGCCACCTTGCGGTCCAGCGTCGTCTGCACCCCGCGATACACCGCCCCCATGCCGCCCCGACCCACCAGCTTGTCGATCTTGTAGCCCGGCAGCATCTCCTGCAGCTCCTCCGGCCTCGGCGGCTGCCACTGCTTCGGCTTGTCCGCATGCATCGCCACGCCAAAGGCATTCATCGCCTGCGTTTCATCCAAGCTGTCATCTTTGGGCGTGCTCATGGTGGTTTGGCTCAATCGGTTTCGAAGTGCGGATTCAACGGAAAGCGCAGGTGGTTCTCTCCCTGATTACCCGCGGCAAATCCAATCGTAACTCCGCTCGAAAGGCATTTCATCATCTCTGCGGATCTCAGTGACCTCTGCGGTGACTCCGAAACAACCGCAGAGAACGCAGAGTTCCGCAGAGGGAGCTTCGCCAGTCCTCAAACCAACGAATCACGGCCCCGTGACCTCAATCCGGTAAAAAGCCGCGTCATTCGGCATCGCCGCATCTTGCAAAGTCACTGCCCCATCACTGGCGAGCGGCCCCTGCGGGCTGCCCACGGCTATCCAGAACGTCAGGTTTGTGCTGCGTTGGAGCGTGTAGGTGCGACCTGCCTTGCCCGAGGTGCTCACGCTGAAGTTACCGCCGCTGCGCTGGCTGTCGGTGACTTTGAAAAAGTCGCCGCTGAGCGTCGGGTTCGTGCCTGCGGCGTATTCCTGGGCATTGGTGAAGCCATCGCCATCGAAGTCGAAGGTGTCCGCGCCATTGCCGCTGTTCGCTGTACTGCCGAAGTGGGTCTGACGCCAGGTTTCTAGCGGGGTCAAAGGAGCCGCGTAAGTGTAGGTAAAGGTGTTAAGCTGACCTGCCGTGAGAGCGACGGTTTGCGTTGCTGGAGTGTCAAACCCGGCGACGGGGAGCATTTGCAGGATGTAGTTACCAGGGCTGAGGTTGCTGCGCTGTGCTCCGCTGATACGGTAACTCGTCTCAGGAGCCAGCCGCCAGCCTGCTCCGCCTGTGCGAGCGGCTACAGGCTCGATGAGCACTCGAATCGAGCCTGACGATGTGCTGCTGATATTGCTGACACTGCTATGCGTGATGCCTCCACTGGTGTGGGGTAGGTCGTCGATACTACTGAGTCCTGCGCGGGTGAAGAGGTCGATCACCGTGCTGTCGATGGCGCGCACGATGGTTTGTTCAGTGCCGCCGAGGTAGATGGCGGCTGGATAGTAATTCCCGCCTTCAAATTGCACACAGAGCGGCCCACCGCTGGCTCCGCCCGTGCTGCGTATGCCGGTGGTGAGGAAGACGCGGTTGATGTCCGCTGTGCTACCCACGGCATTGAAAAGGATGTTGCCCGGCGTGGTGGCATGCATGCGTCCCTGACTGCCACTGGCGACTCCGTCGATGGGGTAACCGACGAGCATTTTGTTGGCATTGGAGAGCAGAAACTCATTGGCATTGAGGTCACTGGCCAGAAAGCCGCTGTAGCCAGTGCGTGCGGCTTCGGTGAGGAAATACATGGCCGCGACATCGAGATTGCGTGCCTGCGGGGAGAAGCTGCCGGGCGTGGCTTCGAGCCTGCGCTGTGCGTCGTAGCCTGTGACGATGTAAAAGCCCCGTGGGATGACTGGCTCCGGCTCATAGGTGCCACGATGCCGCTGAAACAACCATTGCAGCCCCTGCGCGGCGGTGAGCGTGCCATCATCCCACACGACATGCGCGGCGGTAGCCACGACACGCTCCTTGACGGCGAATCCACTGCTTAGTCCCACGTTACTGCGTATCTGGCCAACATAGGCATAGGGCTTGGTGGTGTCTGTGCTCACCGTTTCATAGGCAAGCACACTGGGTAGCGAACCTGTGGCAGTGCTTGCCAGGAAGTAGGTGATGGTTGGCGAAGCGGTCTGGCCGTCGCTGAGGGTGACGTTGGTGTTGGTCGGAGTGCTCCGTTCATTGACGCCTTTGCACTCGATAAGGTAGTTGCCGGGGATCAGGCCGCTCAGAGTGGCTCCACTGTCACGCCACTGTGCATCGCTTTCGCCCAGCAGCCGCCACTGCGCACGGCCTGTGCCGGTGGTGATGCTATCGGGTTTCAAGATCACGCTGAGTCCGCCGCTGCCTGTCGTGGCCGTTTCAAAATAATCCCGTTCCAGTATCCTTGCCGCACCACCGCTGGTAATGCTCACCAGTGGCTCTGTCGGAGGATGGATATAACCCGGCACAGGCCTGAACTCCACAGCCCGATCCCCGGTGGTCAATCCACCCACTGGCACGCCGGAGGCTCTCCATTGCTGTTCACCCACAAAACGCCAACCGTGCAGAATCCCGCCTGGATTCAGATTCACCGTAAGGAAGCCTTCCGACTCCGATGGCGCATTTGGGAACACCTGCGCAAAGCCGGAGAGCACGTTCATGGAAAAAGAAGCACTGCTGCTTGTGCCCACACCGCCCGCACTCGTCGCCCGGATGCGGTAGTGATACGTCGCTCCCTGTGAGAGCGTCGTGAGCACTGCTGACACCGGCGAGCTGCTCTGCCCTGTTACCGTGCCCGGAGTGGCCGCCACGCTGTTGGGGAAGCTCACACCATCCGTGCCATACTCAAAGACCACGCTGCTGTCGCTGCCCTGCGCGTTCACGCTGCCCTCCACCCGAACGCTTGTCGTCGTCAGCGCGAAGTTCCCGCCGATCACCGCCGTCGGCTCCGTCAAAGTGCGAAAGCTTTGAGTGCCGCTGACGACAGTGCCTGCAGCATTGGTAGCGATGATGCGATAGTAGTAAGTTGTGCCTTTGACCAGACCTGCAACTGGCACGCTCACTGGAACTGCCGTGCTTCCTGTTACTGTTCCCGGCTCAGAAGGGACTTGATTCGGAAAGAGATTTCCATCCGTGCCCCACTCGAAGATCACCGTACTGTCATAGTTCCCCGCGTTCACCGTGCCATTGAAGCGTGCACTTGTCGGTGCCAATGCGCTTGCTGACGTGGTGGTCACAGTCGGACCCACCAGCGTGAAAAAGCTCGCCACCGGACTGACTGTCGTCCCCGCGCTGCTCACTGCGCGGAAGCGGTAGTAGTAGAGTCTGCCTGGTGTGAGACTCACCAAAGTAGAACCGACCAGCTTGGATTGAAACCCGGTCAAATTGCTCGCGACGGTCATCGGGCTGGAGAATGTCACGCCGTCGGTTCCGTATTCGAGCGAAATAATGGTCGCTGCCCCACGTGCGTTGATCTTCGCCTCCACGACTGCACTTGTGCTCCCTTCGGGTGGGACATTCGAAATGGAGACCAGGGGTGCTCCTGGAAGGATCAGCCGATAGATGCTTCCATCCGGGCCGCTCGTGGTGCCGTAAAGATTGCCGTCGAGACCGCGAAGCAGCGCCGCGTTTGGATGCCCCTCTTCGGAAGCGGCAAACTCGACCAGCGTTGTAAGCACACCGGCTGCGGTCATCTTGAAAACAGTGCCGAAGTCAGATGCACCGCCATTATAGGTCGTACCGTAGAAGGTGCCGTCGCTGTCCTGCATCAAACCGCCGTCCGGATACTTCCCCTTGTTCGTCGCTCCATTACCCGTGAACTGGATAAGAGTAGTAAGCGCCCCAGCAGGCGTCATTCTGAATAACGTGCCATTGCCGTTTAAATAGTTCGTGTAATGAGTCGTGCCATAGAAGTTGCCATCGCTGCCCTGCACCAAGGAAGACTGAGGACTGCTCCCCGCCCCATTTCCCGTGAACTCCACCAGCGTCGTCAGCACCCCGGCAGGAGTCATCTTAAAAACCGTGCCATTGCCATTTCCGCCGTCGGAAGTCGTGCCATAGAAGTTGCCATCGTTGCCCTGTACCAAACCAGCATATGGGTACTTACCCTTGTTTGTCGTCCCGTTTCCTGTGAACTCCACCAGCGTAGTAAGCCCCCCGAAGGAGTCATCTTGAAAACCGTACCGAAATCGTCCCCCCCTCCCCGAGAGGTTGTACCATAGAAATTTCCATCACTGCCTTGCACCACTCCGGCGCGAGGAGACCAGCCCATAGAGCTGCCAGGCATCTGAAACCCCACCAGCGTCGTCAGCCCTCCTGCGGGTGTCATTTTGAAGACTGAACCATATCCATTTCCGCCGAGGAGAGTCGTGCCGTAAAAGCTACCGTCGATGCCACGCGCCAAGACACCAAGAGAATTGCTCCCGCTGGCCACCAGCGTCGTTAGCTCGCCGCCTGGCGTCATCTTAAACACCGTACCGGCACGTGTCGCGCCCCCCTCGAAGGTCGTTCCAAAGAAATTCCCGTCGGTGTTCTGAGCGAGGCCAGCGAACGGTTTGCTCCCTTTGTTGGGACTTCCGCCAGCAAACGCTACCAGCGTCTTCAGAACCCCTGCTGGCGTCATACTGAATACGGTGCCGAAGCCATTGCCGCCGTTTAGATCGGTCCTACCACCACTATGCGTAGTGCCATAGAAATTCCCATCACTGCCCTGCACCAGAAAAGGATGAGCACGAGGATATACTCCTTTGTTCGTCCCCCCGAATGCCACGAGTGTTGTCAGCATGCCAGCTGGCGTCATTTTGAAGATCGTTCCGAAGCCTGAACCACCATGGCTAGTCGTGCCATAGAAATTCCCATCGCTAGCCTGCATCAAGGAAGAAGAAGGAGCACGCCCCTTGTTTGTAGCCCCGCTGTCCGTCAACTCCACTAGCGTCGTCAGCACCCCGGCTGGCGTCATCTTGAATACCGTGCCGTAACCTGAGTAACTGATACCTGCTACGAAACCAATTCCACCGGTTTGGGTAGTTCCGTAAAAATTCCCATCGCTGCCCAAAACCAAGGCATCCTGAGGGTGACTTCCCCGATTGTTTGTCCCGGCACCGGTGAACTCCACCAGCGTCGTCAAGACCCCGCCAGGCGTTATCCTGAAGACTGTCCCGAGATTAGACGAGCCGCCTTCAGTAGTGCCGTAAAAATTCCCGTCGCTGCCCTGAACCAGGGCAGACTGAGGGGTGCTACCTTTGTTGTTTGTCCCGTTGCCTGTGAATTCCACCAGTGTCGACAGTAGGCCGTTTTGCGTCATCTTGAATACAGTACCTCTGTCGAAAGCTCCCCCACCATAGGTTGTGCCATAAAAATTTCCTAAACTATCCTGTAACAGGCCAGCAAAAGGACTTCTCCCTTTATTGATCGATCCATTGCCCGTAAACTCCACCAGCGTTGTGAGCACACCAGATGCTGTCATCTTGAATACCGTGCCCATGCCCGATGCGCCGCCGTTCTGAGTCGTGCCATAGAAATTCCCATCGCTGCCCTGTAGAAGCCCGCCACTTGGCCGACTTCCTTTACTAGGCCCCACGTTGCCCGTGAACTGGATCAGAGTCGTGAAGACTCCTGTGCGCGTCATTTTGAAAGCCGTGCCAAAGTTTGACGCCCCACCTTCATAGGTGGTGCCATAAAAATCCCCATCACTGCCCTGCACCACGCTATTCGGAGATGCTCCCGAATATGGGGTATTAGCCGACTCCTCAGCCCGCGCATCGGAGAAGCTGAAGACTTTTTCATAAACCTGCGCCATGCTGGCTGGGGTGCAGGCGCACAGGGCGGCCAGCATCAAGGCGAAGGCGTGCAGGCGTGGGTGGAAAAACAGGCAGGACATAAAGGTGAAAAGAGCTTCCTAGGGTGGGATACCCAGTAAATTCGCTCATGTTACACTCCGCCGCAAAAAAAGGGAAGAGAGCATTGTGCGTGGCAATTTTCTGACTCGACGCTCTTCGCTGCTTCTAAAAACTCAGCCTAAACCTCAGCACAAACGTCCTTTCGCGGGCAATGTCCGACCACGGGTTCAAGGGGCTGAGCTGGTAGTTTTGTCCCGTGAGGTTCAGCACGCCGGCGCTGAGCTCGCAGAGGTTTCGGTGGAAGCGGTAGCCGGCGAAGGCGTTGAACTGCCAGAAGCGGTCGCCGCCGCGCGGGGCGAGGCCGGAGTTTGGATCATCGCGCAGGCTTTGAGCGAATAAATTCGCTTCCACGCGGGCGAAGAAGCCGCGTGGGGAGTTGTAGTTCGCGGAGAGACCCAGCTCATGCAGCGTGGCGCGGTCGTGCAGCACGCCGTTGGGTGAGCCGAAGGCCACGAGGTCGTGCAGTGTCGTGCGCAGCTCCGATTGCGTCACGCGATACAGCCCGCCGAGCGCCCAGCGTCTGCCGACGAGCTGGTTCAGCGTGAATTGCAGCGACTCCTCGCGATACGACAGGCTCTGCCGCGTGCTGCTGGCAAAGTAGGCGGGCTCGATGGGAAACACGCCGGGCGAGAAGCCGGTGAAGGCACCCACGGTGCGATCGACCTCCTGCTCGATGATGTTGCCCGTGATGCCCCACCAGGTCTTCGTGGGCAGGCTGCCCTCGATGCTGAGGCCGATGTTTTGAAAGCGCGGCGTCTCCACCGAGCCCGCAAGGCTCTCCGAGAGCACGGTGCGGTAGCTTTGATTGAAGCCCGCGATCTGCACCGGCTCCAGCCGCACGCTTTCATCATACGTCACACCGCCGATCCCCTGCGTGAAGGCACCGCGCACCTGCACCCAGCGCGAGGGATTCAAGATGAAACCTGCCTTGGCCGAGACACGTTCGTTTTGTGTCTGCGCACCGCTCGTGGGTGGATTGCGGAAGTTCAGCGGGTGGTCGATGCGGTCCCATGAGACGCCGCCGATGAGCGTGAGCCAGGGCCTCGGCTGCCAGTAATCATAGGCGTAAAGGCTCAGGCGCTGGAAATCGACCACGTCCGTCCTCTCGAAGGCCGGAGTCATGAAGCCGCCCGCAAAGGTCGGCCGGATCACGCTCAGGCGGGACTGCGTTTCGAACTCGCCATCCTGATAGCGCACCCCGGCCAGGATGTGGTGCTTCCTGATCTTCTGGATGTGCATCATCTCCGCCGTGTAGATCTCAAACTCGCGCCGTGTCTGAAAATCAAACGGCGTGGCATTCACGCCGAGTATCGCGCCGGAATTGAGGAAGGGCTGAATGGCCGCCACCAGCTCAGGCGAGTGGATCAAGGTTTCGCCATCCAATCCGAGCACGGAGGTGAAGGCCGGATCGGAGAACACATTGAAGAAGCCGACCGTGTTCACCACCGAGGGATTCAAAACCGCCGAGTCACGTTCGATGAGGAGCTGGTTCGCACGCGGGTCACGCAGGCGCTGCGTGGCGCTGAGGCGTCCGGCGAGGAAAAGCGTGTGCGAGCCCGGTCCCCAGCGGTGATTCCAGCCTGCGAGCAGCAGGCCGGGCTGCTGTTTCTCATCAAAGAACACATCGGGAGCCAGCGGCGTGTTGTTGTAGGTCTCAAAGGTGTCGCCGCTCTCCTGCTTCGACCATTTGCCGAGGAAGTAGAGCGTGTCATCGCTCGTCGGCTGCCACTTCACCTGCGCGTAGAGGTCCTGGATGCTCGCCTCGTTGTTGATGCGTGTGCCATGCGTGTCCCGCAGTGAATAATCGACGCCCCAGCTCCAGTTTCCATGCGTGCCAAAGACGGACGCCGAGCTGCGCCACTCGCCCGTGCCGCGATACTCGCCCGCGAGGCTCGCACCGATGCCATCGGCCTCCAGCAGCTTCGAATACTCCTGCTGCGAAACGTACTGTGAAAGCGGCCCACCACCCACCGGTGAGAGCAGATTCGCCAGCAGCAGCTCATTAAACCACGGTGTCTCATAGCGCAGCGCGATACGCTGTGGATCACGCAGCGAGTGGAAGGCGTTCGCGAGGAAGAGGTGCGCGGAAGCATTCGTGAAATCACTGTCCACGGCGCGGGCGGCCTCACGCAGCGCCACGGCGTCCATGCCGTTGTTGCGGTAGATCGCGGCGAGGTTCGCACTGCGCACGGACTTGTCCTGATCGAGCAAAAATTCGCTGCGATACACGCGGCGGTTGTCATTCAGCTCGATGGACTTCTGCAAATCACCGATGGCCTCGTTGCTGCGGTTCTGCTGCTGCTTCTCGATGGCGCTGTAAAGCCATGGCGTCGGGTCATTCGCGTCGAGCTGCTGTGCCAAAGACAAATCCTTCTCTGCGTCGGTGCGGCGACTTTCCACACTGAAAGCCTTGCCGAGGTAGCTGTGATAGATCGACTTCAGCGGCTCCACCGTCGCGGCGGTTTGCAGGTCGGCGCGACCTTCGGCGAGGTGGCCTTGCTTGATCTTCGTCAAACCGAGGCCCAGCCAGCCATTGCCGAGCGCTCCATCCAACCGCGTGGCTGTTTGAAACGCCTGCTGAGCCTCCGCGATGCGATTGCGAGCACTCAGCACGAAACCATGCAGCGCATGCGCCTGGGCATTTCGCGGTGTGAGCTTCAAACCATTCTCCAGCGCCTCCAAAGCTCGCTTCGCTCTACCAAACGAAAACTCCAGCTCGCCCAGCCGTGTCCACGCATAGCCATTTTGTGGCGAAAACCTCACCGCGAGCCTCGCGGCCTCGCGGGCACCTTCCAGATCATGCTGCGACTGCCGGTAATAACTCTCCGCCATCGCCTCCGAAGCCGTCGAAATCGACTCCAGCGGCCAAAGTGCCGTTTTTTCGTGTTTCACGGCCGACACGAGTTTTTCGAGCGCACGGCGATTTGGGCTCGAAAGAGGCATTTTTGCCAAAATCGGCCTCACCTCATCCAAACGGCCCACCGCGAGCAAAACAGCCGCCTCCAGAGCCTTCGAGCCGCCTTTCGGCAACTCCAGCGCCGCGAGCAAATCGCCTTCCGCGTAGGCCTGCAACGCCGTGGAAGCCTTTGAGGCATCCCCTTGTCCATTCGCCTCCTCCAACTTGCCCGGATCGATCACCGCCGGATAATAAAGCGCCCATTGCAGGATGTTCTTCGCCTCCAAGACGGCGGTGCGTCGAGGAGCGCTGCCTACCACTGCTTCAGCAGCTTCACCCGCACTGATGCTCACACTGCCCTGAGGATTGCTGACCTCGACACGACCTTCGAGCACTTGGTAAAACGTCCTCCCATTCGCCACGCTCACAAAGAGCTGCGTGCCGCGCAGTGCGCCGTTTGCGGCGGGAGTTTTGATGTCGATCTCGCCGCTTTGCTCGCGGCTGAAGATGAAAAGGGCACCGCCACCGAGATCGAGGCGCGGTTTGCTATCATCCAACAGGGAGGGGGAAATCTCCACCGTCGTGAGCTGCTCCATGCGCATGTTGTAGAGACCCGTGAGCTGCACCGTCGCCCGGCTTTTGCGCAGCGTGCGGATGCGGTCCTGGATGGCCAGCCGCTGCTCCGCATTCGCTACCGCCCAGACTCCAGTATCCTTCGTAGCCTCCACCTTGTTTTCGACGGAGACGATCTTAGCCTCCTGGGCGCTGGCGGTAAAGGCCACCAAAAGCAGCGAGGTCAGGAGTGCAGCAGTACGTTTCATGGTGTGTCTAGGCGCTAATACCCGACCTCAACTAATTAGTAACGAACTCAGATGAGCTTCATGCAAAATACGTATCATCGCGTTTTGCCATTTTGCTACTTCGACATTCGGGTGTCGGCAGAAGCTCTGAAAGCCTTCATTCTGAGGAAGAAAGGTGTAATCGAGCGGCCAAAGACTCTTGGCGAACACCTTCGAAACCGGAGGCTGGCATTGGCGTTGCGGCAGGAGGATGTGGCTGAGCGGTTCGGCACAATGCGGGAGGTTTACGAGCGATGGGAGCGTGACGAGCGGGAGCCTGTGGTGTCAGTCTGGCCTTTGATTGTAACTTTCCTCGGCTACTACCCAGGTTCCCAGGCATCTCCCGCCGATTTGACGCTTATGGCTCGGCGAACACTCGGGTTGGAGCAAAAGATGCTGGCCCAAAAAGTGGGCGTCATACACCAGCGCCTCAGGCGGTGGGAGCACGGTAGCGAGGTGCCGTCGCCATCCGAGTATTCACGGCTCCAGACATTGCTTTCGGAAGCTCCAGGAGTCGCTTGCTGACCGCCCCTGAATCAAGGGATTCGTATCACAGCGACCCGCAAGAAGCATTTGGGTTGGGAACCAAGCCCGGACATTGGCACGGTGGCCCGCACTGTGACGGTTTCGGTGCCGTCGCCATTATTGATGGGCACACCGACCTGTTGGGCTGGCACGTTGAGCACTGTCCAGTCAGACAGGTTTTGCGACTCTTGCACCTCGTATTGGATGCTCGTTTCCCCGATGCGACGGCGGAAGCTGATAGCGAGGTATCGCTGACTGGAATGGGTGACCTCCTGCCCACGCGGCATCCGATCCTGCTGGCCCCCAGCGAAGGGATTCATTCCGAAGGCGAACTCCATCAGATTCTTTGCGCCGTCGCCTTCTGGGTCGGCGAGATCGTCGGCGGTGCCTGTGCTTTCTGCGGTTCCAAAGTAGGCGTCACGCCACGTTTGCAGTGCCGTCAGCGCCGGAGAGGTAAAATTGGCCGCGCTATGGCCGGTGCCGAGTGAATTGGTCACGCTGATCAATCCGGTCTGGAAGCTCGCAGGCACGACGGCAGTAATCTGAGTGTTGGAATCGACGGTGAACGATGCCGCGTCAAGATTCCCAAACAGGACGCGAGTGATTCGCGCGAAGTGTTTACCGGTGATTGCCACCGTGGCTCCAGGAACCGCCTGCGACGGTGACGTGCTGATGATTTCCGGCGGGAGGTAGGTCACCCGGTAGATGGTGGCGACCCCATACTGGTGATAGGTGCTGCCGTAGAGATCGCCGTCGGCACCCCGAATCACCCCGTATTGGGGACCGTTGCCGGATTCCAAGTCGAAGTGGTGCAGCACGCTAATGGCTCCTCCCTGGCTGAGTTTGAACAGTGTCCCTTCCCCATTGTTGCCACCTGTGGGAGCAGTGCCGAACAGATCATCGTTGTCGTCCTGAGCGAGTGGCCCTTCGACCGGTGATCCGGTCGTCGCATTGCTGAAGACGCCAACGAGACGTGTGGAGCCTGCGGGCGTGACTTCAAAAACCGTCGGTCCGCCCGAGGTTCCCGTCCCGCTGGTGGAGGCGTAAATGAGGCCATCCTCCCCAATGCTAAGTGACCTTGGCGTGCTCCCAAATGCGGATGTGGAAGTGGGAACGAAAACAGGCGTAGTGGTTCCTGAAGGCGTGACGCTGAAAATAGCGCCCGTAGCACCTGCCCCGGCGGTGGAAATGGCGTAAAGGTTTCCGTCCCCGCCAAGAACGACATCCGTTGGAGTGCGTCCCGTCGTCGCGGTCGCCATCGAGGCTAGTGCTACCAGACCGCCTGCCGTCGTGTATTTGAAGATCGTTCCCTCACCGTTCGTGCCGCCTGCGGAAGCTGTCCCGTAGAAGGTGCCGTCCGCCGCTTGGACTAGATACCCTTGTGGCGAAGTGCCTGTGCCGGATGTTCCACTCGTGAAAGTCGCGACGCGTGCGCTGGCCCCCGCCGGACTTACCCTGACGAGCGCACCAACGCCGCTCGCGTTTGAAGACATGAAATAGAAGTTCCCATCCAGCGCAGGCAGAAGGACAGCAGATCGTGCCGGATTGCTTACAGTGCCGTTGAGGGGCACCAAGACAACGGCATCGGAGCCGGGAGTCTTCTTCCACACCTGCCCATAGTTTGATGGACCGCCCTCATTCGTCATCCAGTAGAGCGTGCCGTCGGATGTTTGCGACACCCGTGTGGATATCGTGCCCGGACTTGATTCGACGGGTCTGGTAAAGACAAACACTCCTGCCGTGCTTAGGCCAAAAATCGCGCCTGTGTTGTTCTGTCCGCCAAATGCAGATGCGCCATAGAGATTGCCATCGGAACCCCTGGCGAGACAGACCGGTAGGCGGCCAGCGGCGGTCGTTGAGGTGAAGCTTGTCAATAGCGAATAGCCGACCCCGATCTCATAGGCATACGCACTTCCCAGGCCGTTTGCCCCACCGCCGTAGGTCACGCCATAGATCTTGCCGTCTGGGCCGAGAACTGGAGGAGCCACGGCACTTGAGTTGGTGGTCCCCGATCCAGACGGAAACGCATACAGCGCCGTCAGCACTCCCGTGGTGTTGAGCGAGAAGATGGTCCCGGCGCTATTGGCACCGCCCGAGCGGCTGGTGCCGTAGAGCAGCCCGTCTGGAGCCTGCACCAGACCGAGCGCATTGCCGCTTGTGGTGATCTCAGTCGTGAGGTCCACCTTGCGCAGCGAGACACCAGCGCTGCTGAGGAAGCGCACCGCCCCGCGTGAGTTCGCCCCGCCAGTAGCGCAGGTGAGCGCGAAGGTGTCGTCGGCAAGCTGGCACAGGTGGACTGGAGACTGTCCGTTGGTGACGGTAGAAGACACCTGATAAAACTTCACCTGCGCAACCCCGGCGCTCTTGGAGCACTTCAGCACCGAACCCACCACTGCCCCGCTGCTCGTGGAACGCTGCACGAGGTAAAGGAAGCCGTTGCCTCCTTCCATGATCCATTTGCTGTCGTAGCCGTTGGTGGTGGTGAAAGACGTGAGCAACGTGCAATCACCCGATGGCGTGACCTTGAACAACCCGCCGATGTTGTTGGCTCCGCCAGCGAGCGTTGTTCCATAAAAATTGCCATCTGAAGCGCGAATGATCCGATTGGGGAAACTGCCGTCGGCTCCCGTGAATGCGTGGATCAGAGCCGTTGTGCCATCGAGATTGTGCTTCACTATGCTGCCGAAGCTGTAGGGGCCGCCGTCGCCGTAGCAGACGAAAAGCGATCCGTCGGTGTGTTGTGCGAGCGCTTGCGGCTTCAGCCCGAGAGGAGACTGCCCCATCACGGCAAGGACTTCGTGAATCGCTGTCGCAGGGGCCGGAGCAGAGACACTGGGGCTTAAGTCAATTCGGAGCTGGATGTCGCCCGTGTCCGCCGCGTCGTGACCATCCACGGCGATGTTGTAGGTCTGCCCCGCCACGGTATCGAAGCTAACCGTGCTCGTGATGGCCCTACCACCACTGTCATCGTCCTCTGCGACGAGCGCGAGGGCATTCAAGACATTGCCGATGTAGATGCTGAGCGTGGTGTCGAAGTTGCTGCCTTCGGTGGTGATCGTGACGCGGCCCGCTGATGGCGCGGCCCCCTTCCACCAAAGGGAGTGACCTCCCACGGTGCCGGTGACGAGCGGTTCCCCGGCTTCGCGTGTAGCGTTGGCGTTGTTGCCGGTTTGGGTGATGGCAGCGTCAGCGATCAGGCTTGCTCCTGCGAAGCTGTCGTTCCCGCTCACGGCCGGAGCGGGGCCATTCACGGTGAGGGCAGCGGCGTTGCTCGTGGCTGATCCTGCGTCATTGGAGACCACGACGGTATAGCTCGCTGCATCGGACGCCTGGAGATTGGTCAGGCGTAAAACATCGCCAGTTGCACTGACGATGTCGGTGCCCGCTTTCTTCCACTGGTAACGAAACGGTGATGTTCCCGTGGCGGCGACGCTGAAAGAAACCGCGCCCCCGGTGGGGGCGCTTGCACTAGCTGGGAGTTGGGAAAGGATCGGCGGTGAGAGTGTGATTAGCTCGCAGCCATTCGTTTGCCTGGAGAGCGTCCCATTGCTCACCACGCAGGAGAACTTCTCTCCGACAAGGCTGGTTTGCACATCCGTCAGAACGAGCATCGCCGAGGTGGCACCCACCACCGGATATGCCCCGAGGAACCACTGATAAGTCAGAGTGCCTGTCCCTGCCGCTTGGACTGTGAGCGATGCCGACTGTCCTGCGATGCAGGTTAGTGTGGGAGGAAAATCCCCAACATCCAAGAAGCCAGAACCTGTATCGAAAGCCTTCAAGCGATAGGCACCAGTGAGACGCAGATCGTTTGCGGCGCGGTTCACCGAGACGGTTTGCTTGCCGGGCGAGAAATAACCCGTGGTGGTTTTGAACTCCACCGTTTGGATGCCTTGGGTGCTGAGGGCTGCCGTGGCCCCGCTGTCCCGCCACACGCCGTCTGAAACTAGTCGCCACTGTGCTCCCGCCGCCACCGCCTCGGGTGGTTCCAGATTCACCGTGACATTACCCTGAAACGACGTGGATGCCACCGGCGTGAAGCTCGCCACGATCTTCTTGTCTGTGCTCATGCTCACTGTCAGCGGATTCGCCGTGCCGCTGGCATCCCCGCTCCACCCAGCAAACTGAAACCCCGGATTCGGCACCGGGGTGAGCGTCACCGTCTGGCCCTCGCTGTGGTTTGGTCCTGGATTCGACCGCTGAACCGTCCCGTTGCTGGCGATAGTTTCGAGCGCGTGCGTGGGTGTTACAAGTCCCGGCGTGAAGGTGTAGCTGAGCGTGTAAGGATCAGTGGCGCTAAACGATCCGTTGCCTGCCGGATGACCGTAAACGCGCGCGTAGTAGGTGCCTGGCGTAGCCGAGTAGAATGATATGCCTTCGATTGATACCCCAGAGGTATAGCGGGCTAAAACAAAAGTTCCACTCGTCGAATCACCTCCAACGACAATTTTCCCATCTGCTTGAAGCGCGAGCGAAAAAGCTTCTTCGGAAAAACTAAAGTCAGTTTTGAGCACCCCCTGATCGCCAAAACTAAAATCCAGAATGCCATCGCTCGTGAGCCGAAGAACCGCGAAATCGTAGCCCGGTGATTCATTTGGTCTCCATGCTCCTGCAAGGAGCAATTGTCCGTTAGCATCTAATGTAACCGCTCTGCAAGAATCGTATCTCGCTCCGAGGTCGATTTTCGCCAAACCTCCATTTCCGAAAGCAGAGTCAAGCTGACCATTAGGAAGATACTTGATTACAGCGAAATCAACATTGCCGCTCGCTCCGTCAAAAGCACTTCCAGCAACAAAAACATTTCCCGAAGCATCTACGGCCAAGTCCTGCCCTGCTTCGAAATTTCCAAAGTCAGTTTCAACTTTTCCGCCTGCACCAAATGTTGTGTCCAGCCCCCCATTGGGTAGGTAGCGAGCAGCAATGAAATCTGTAGTTAGACTGTCTCCGACCAATCCTGTGTCGCCGTTTTCGCCAACAACAACAATTTTTCCATTGGCTAATAATTTGAGCCTGTAGGCATAGTCATTGCTGCCAAAATCCGTGTAGACCTTGCCCAGAGTGCCAAAATCTGTATCAAGCTCACCATTTGCCAGGTATCGCGCCAAAATAACGTCGGTATACTTGGTGTAAGGACTCGCAGTGCTGCTTGTGTAGGTATATCCCACCACAACAATCTTTCCATCACTTTGAACACTGACGCCCGTTCCGAAATCACTACGTCCGAAATCGGTGATGACATAACCAGAGTTTCCAAAGCTTGTATCGATGGCTCCATTCTGGAGCAACCGTGTTAGAGCCAGATTCCCATCCAATCCGCCAATCAATAACAATTTTCCGTCACCTTGGAGAGCCGTATCTTGAAGGGTAGCTACACTGCCCAATGGGTGATCAATCATTACTTTTCCGTTGACTCCGAAACCATTATCTAACGTCCCATCTGGGCGAAAGCGGGCTAAGTTGAGCCGCCACGAAGTGGAAGAGTATCCTCCCACGATGATCATCCCATCGTTCTGAACCAAAACTTTTCTACAATGATCGCGATTGTTCAAATCAAAGTCGATGGAAGCCTCGCCAGTAGAGTTGAAAGCAGGATCCAGCATCCCAGCATATTGACCGACCTTATAGGAACCAGCCAGTAAAGAGAATTGGGAACCGTAAAGTTCCAAATCGTAATCATTTCCGCCTGGCACATCTAGCCTTAGTTGAACTGTTCCAGAGTCGTTGACTTCAAATCGATACCAGTCCACATCCGACGGACTGTTAATTTTGGCCGTCTTCACCACTCCTGCCACGAGTGGCCCCGTGGCTTGAGCCGAGCGATCATTCGGCTCGTCCACATCCACCACGGGCATGATGGTGTTATTCACGTTCACCACCACGGAAGCGCTCGTGCCGACAAGCGTCTGCCCGTTGAAAGACTTCACCGAAAGTTGATGTGATCCATTCGTCGTCACCGTCGTGTCCCAGGCCCAGGTGAAGGGCGATTGATTGTCCGTCGCCTGCTTGATTCCATCGAGGTAGAACTCCACCGCATTCGCCGCCGTAGCCGAAGCGTTAACGGCCACCGTGCCGGTGACCGTTTGGTTGGCTGTGGGTGTGGTGATGACAGGTGTGTCAGGAGGAGTGGCGAGGCCTGTGTAGCCCCAATCAAAATAGACCTTGCCGGTTGCACCGTTGTAGCCAGCGAACTGGAAACGATAAACCTGACCCTCAATTGCATTGAAAATCATACTCCCCTGAGGGGATAATTGCCCTGCGATACTGCTGCCGATTTCCGTCACCGATGTCGCCGAAGTGCCCTGGTAAACCGAAACCGTCGGTAGAACTTCTTCACCCGATCCGTTGCTCATTCGGCTACCGACCACTGTTAACGCAACCTGTCCTGTGACCGGTGCAGTCCAAGACGCCCAAAGCGTATCACTGCCTGACCAAATTGGCTCAGATCCTTCCCGCGACGCGTGAGGCGTCATCCACGCCCTGCTTCCCTGCATTACGGTTCCCAAATCCTCGCCTGGGAAGTTATCATTTGGCGAGAATCGACATGCTAGTGAATCAATGAATCCGTCATGCCAATTGAACTGCCGATCAAATAGAGTGCTTTTGACAGTGTTCGGCCAAAGGCAGGTTTGCCCATACCAGGACACCGGACCACCGTGGGATTTCATGCCTTGATCAGGAAAGTAGAACCCGGACTCTCCCAGCACCTCAATGTTGAGATTTTGCCAAGGAGTCTCGCCGGGTCCTGAAACAAAGTCACCAGAAGTCCAATTGCCTTGAAGGCCAAAAGTGTTTCGGGTAGCAAGCCTCCATCCGTCGATGGTGTCTGTAGCTGGATCGGCCAACCAACAGTTGTTGAGTCGGTCTGTCCATCCTGAGCACATTTCAAACATCGGAACCAATCCCAGATCGTCATTAACGAAGGGGTCAAGACACGTTATCTGAATCTGCACAGATGAGCCTAGTTGTGCTTTGAGGTATGCGGCTGCGCGTCGCGCCATCCAGTTGCCTGCGCTATGCGCAATAAAATGCACATGAGTGGGCTGATTTCCGCCAATACTTTGACCAAGCTTCAGAGCGTGGGCTGTGGCAGCGTCTCTCGCGGCGTTAGCGTGGTAGGCAAACAGAGGAGACGTTGCTGGGCCAGTAGCGGCATCCAAAGACCAATCGTAGCGGCATACTTTCCAGTCACCCGACTCGACTGCGGGGTGTGTCATCAAACCTTCGGCCAAATGCCGCCATGTTCCCAGCTTGTTTTCTTCGCCTTTCTGAGGCGCATAGTGGTTGAGGTTGGCATCAGGATTCCAGCCGTGAATCAGAACGACTAGTTTTTTGAAATCCTCATTCCCTACAACCGGCGAGCCAATCGTGACTCGCGCGAATGGAGACTCTGCTTTTAGGAGTTCACTGTCCGAAGGCCGCAATCTTCTGAGTGAATCGTATGCGAAAAGCGATGGCATTTCTGACTCTGTGTAGGGATGCCAGGAGACATAAAGCTTGACTGAGCGAACTGTTTGCTTGCCCTTTGCCCGAAACTGCCACTCTGATTTTGTGGCAATCTTGGGGGAGTTCGCACTGAACGAATTCTTATCGTGGAAGCCATACCAAAGGTAGAGTTTGCCATCCTGGACGCGTGACCGAATATCATGCGTTTTGGGAGAGATGATGATTTCGTCACCATATCGAATCTCTGTGACTTCACTGAGGGCTGGCACAGTAGTCTCGGCGAAAGTAATGGTTATCATCAGTTCATCCACCACCTGCCCAACCAGCGAGAGACTGTCGGTTTCATCGTAGAGCGCGGGAGGATAATAAACAGTCTCTGTCTTGCTCACGTCGAACAACGCCTGCCAAGGCAAGGATAAGGTGCTCTCTTGGTTCGAGTGGTAGGCGTGATGGTCTTTTGCCTGGAGCGTGCCAGACAAAAGAAGCGCTATCGCGCTGATGACTGTTTTGACGAATTGCATGAGATTACTGACTCGAAATTTGGGCCATCAGTGACTGCGCAGAACTTATGGTTTCTTCGGTGGCGTCTGGCCATCTGGGAACATCCGCAAGAAGGCTCAAGATTGTCTCGTCAAGTTCGGGGTCGCCGATCTGTGCAAACGCCTTCGCTAAAGCAACTTTCTCAGTGAGGGAAGCTGATTGATCGCGAAACTCTTCCACTAGATATGAAGTGTAGTAGTTGGTGGTAGGCGCTTTGAAAGCAGTGATAACACGAAGCAGAGTCCCGGCTGTTGCTGCGTGAATGGATGCAGAAGCAGTGCCCTCTCTGATTCGCTGAATTGAGAGCGATGTGTTTCTACTTTGAAGTAGCTGTTTTGCCGTGGATTCAGCATCCTCACTGAGTCCGTTGTCATGATCGAGCCGAGTCACCAAATCGTCGTAGGTGGTCAATATTTGCTGTGACGTTTCCATTGGAACTGGCACGTTCGCATCGGACAACTGGGTGATCTGTAGAATGTTCGATTGGAGACTGAGCAGTTTTTTGTGAGCAGCAAATCGCACCATTTCTTGGTCGGAGGAGGAGAGGAGTTTCGGAAGTTCTGACGTGGAGGCGAGCAAATCGGTGTTCGACCTCAGCATTGGGATTTGGGTGTTAGTCTGTTGCTCCACTTGAGGAACCTGTCTGTCAGATTCGAGAACCACCGCAGGATGCCATTTCAAGATAGTGAGGATTGCAACGAGCACGAAGGTCGCCACGATTCCAGCCAACCAAAGCCAGCGCCTGCGAGGAGGCTGCGGCAAATCGAATTGAGGCACTGTTTCCATCTGGGGAGGCATGTTGATTGATGTTAGGCTCTTACGCAGGGTAGCGAATCGTATGCAGGGCGGCAAACGCGAATCTGTGGACAAGGGGAAAGCTGGGTTACTCGCTCCAAGGGCAGTAGAACGTATTTGCTCGCATTATGTCAGCAAGAATTTTGTCACTCTCCACCGGGCTTTGGGGGCGGTTAGAGCAAAGGAAAACCTCCCGCATCAACGGGAGGCGGGGGTCAAGCTGCCTGTGCTACCGAAACCTCCGACGGCTTGGTGCCGAGCACATAGTCAGCGGCTTTCGCGGCTTGTGCGGCGGCAATGACGAGCCAGCGCTTGTGGTCGGACTCGCGGAGGACGTTAAGCCAGCTCTGGATGTAGGAGGCGGCGTTCAAGTGGTTGTCTTGGACGATGTCGGCCTCCATGCCGAGGTAGGCGGCTCCCATTTCGGCGACGAGTTCTTCCTGCGAGTAGACTTTCCCTCCGAAGCCGTCGTGCTCGACGAGCGTGCTGCGGTTCAGTCGTGATTCGTGGCCGGTGGCGTGGATCAGTTCATGGAACAGCGTAAGGTGGTAGTCCTCAGGCGAGGCGAACGATCCGAAGGCGGGCATGAACACGGTGTCGGTGGAGACTTTGTAAGCGGCGAGGTCACGCTGGCCTTCCATGATGTTTGGACGATCCGGCATGTTAGCGACCATTTGTTCGGCAATCTCGATGCGTTGCGTTGACGGCATCGGTGCCTTGCTCGGTTGCTCAGGGAACTCGATGCCTTCGGTTTGCACTGCGTTGAAGACGACGTAGTGCTTGAGGTAGAACCTCGACTTCTTTTGGCGATCATTCGCAGTGTCGTCGGTGTCCTCGCTCTTGGGAGTGAACTGGCCCCAGTTCACCACCACCGATCCGCGCTCGCCTTTTCGGACAGTGCCGCCGAGCGCCTTTACCTGCTTGAAGGATAGCCAGAACGGAGACGCAAATCGTTGCAGGCCGAGCAGCAGCAGGTTCATACCACGATAGGTCTTACCGGTGTGGAAGTTGCGCGGCTTGCCAATTTCTCGGTTCCACGGGCTGCGCCACGGCACGACGCCTTCCTCCAAGTGGCGGATGATGATGTCGTTGACGATTTGATAAGGATCGGGCCTCTCGGTGGTATTGCGTTCTCGCGGACCGTTTTCGGCTCGCGGTGATGACTTGCGATTCGATGGAATGGCTTTGCTTTGTGCAGGCATAGGAAGGTGCGGTTTGAGTGTTGATGATCGGTTGAAGCCAGCCTCGCCTCCGAGACGGACTTCATGCCGATCACCAGCCCTCGCCCTCCTGCCCGCCTCGCGGCGTGCGTGGCATCACTACCCTCACTGGCTGCATGCCCTTCGTGGGGTGGCCTGTGGATGCGCTGTGGAAAAGTCCGCCATTCAGATTCGAGTTCTGTTTCGTGTTCGAGTCTGAAAGCCTTTCAAAGCCTTTCCGCGCGGCGGCGACCGTGATGGGCAGCCGCTCGATTAGCTCATTCGGCGCACGGTTCAGCGCCTTCGCGATGCCGATGCGCATGTTCGGATTCGGGTTCTGGTGGCGGAGGAAGTTCACGATGCCGATCCAGCCGTTGTGCTGGACGATCTTGCCATCGTGCTCGAACTGATCGAACGCAGCGGTGATCTCCTTTTGCGACAAGCCGGTGTCCATCGCGGCACGTCGCGCCGTGAGTTCATAGACGCCACCCGGCGTGGTCAAGGGATTGGTGAGAAGGTAGAGGAACAGTAGCTTCTCGTTCGGATTCAACCGGATGACGTAGGTATCGTCCCAGAAGCGGGTGTTCACATACCTGTTCTTGTCCATGGGCGTTAGTGCTCATGCCCGCGCGTCCGTGGTATCGAGTAGGCAGGCCAGCCAGGGCGCGTGCGCCGGAGACCAGCTAGCTGGTGCGCGACACAGCGCAGGCGGGTTGAATATCAGAACTCGATGACGCGCAGTTCCTCTACCTCCTCACCCCTCGACGAGCGTCCGCACGAGCACGCGCATGAATCCATCAGCTTTGGGAAGAGCAGCCGCAGCAGCCGAATGAGGAAGCCACGATTTTGTTGTGGCCGCTGCGACCGCTCCAAAGCTATGGGCAGCTGCTCGATCTCGAACCGCTCACGCATGGGCGAGGTGGTTAGTCTTGGTAATGCTCGACCTGGGTTCCCGGTTTGTGCCGGGAAGCCTGGCGGCGGTCTCCCCCGTATCTCTCAAGTGCCGCCAGGCTTCCCGACGCAAAAAGGTCGCTCCCCCTTAAATGGTGAAGCGACCTTTCGCTGCCTAGAGTGGTCTGCCTTGACTTCCGACAAGTGGTATTGTGCGACACAATACGTTCCGCGCTAGGGGGCTGGGTTATCCACAGCCCCCTTGGTGATCGGGTGAAGTTCAAAGGCATGTTCAGCAGTGATGCACTGACCCTGCTAATGACGAGTGGGTCTGTGCGCGGAGCGCTTCATGCGAGGGTGTGTAGAGGAGCTGCGTCCATTCTACTCCCCCACCGTCCCGGAGCGCAAGAGGCCCAGGTCAAGCCGCCGCCAGCGTCGCCACCGAGAACTGCCGCCGCGCGTAGTCCGAGAACTCCGGGCGGCTCAGCTTCGTGTAATGCGCGATGGTATGCGGCGTGCTGTGTCCCACGAGCTGCGCGATGATCGCATCCGGCGTCCCCAGCTTCGCCAGCCGATGAATGTAGGCGTGGCGAAACGAGTGCGGCGACAATTGCCGCGTGATCCCCGCCAGCTCGCAGGCTTGGTGAACGATACGTTGCACCGCGCGAGTCGTCAGAGGCATCTCGCCCGTGCCCGACTTCGACACGAACAGCCAATCCGTCGGCGCACCCGAGTTGATGCGCTGCACGATCAGATTGTGAATCACGTCGTCGGTGCCCTGATTCCAGAACACTCTTCGACGTTGCACTGACTTCTCCGTGCGAATCGTCGCTGAGGCATCCTCCTCGATTTGTTCGATCTCCAACGCCACCAGCTCGCCCACACGCATCCCGGTATCGTGAAGCATCATCACGATGGCCAGATCGCGGAGGCATTTATCGCCTCTCATTTTCAAGGTTCTCACTATCGCCTTATACTCGTCTTCAGTTGCCGCCGCGTGCGAACACGCGATCGCTTTTTGAACACGAGCCAGGTATAGTGGAAGCCTCCGAAGGCGACCCTGCTCAAACCAGAAGCGCAGGTAGTTGTGGGCGACGTTCAGCGCGTATTCCATACACTTCGGGGCAAAGCGCCCCCTGAGGCTTCGCGCGAAGGCGCTCCAATCGCCTACCGTGATCGCCTCGGGCGTTTTGTTGACGAAGCTCTGGAAGCGCCTCACCCAGATCGCGTAGCGATTGGCCGCACAGGGCGCATAACTGCTTTTCCACTCCAGGTAGTGACAGACCAGCGTGTCATTGTCCTCGCTCGAAGCGAAGACATTGTCCAACGGCGCATACCGCACAAGGCGGTGAGGCCGATTCTTTACTCTCTCCATGTCAGCCTATGTCAGGCGGATAAGTGGCCTCCACTTCCCTGCTATCGCACAGGGACACGTCAATCGAGAGACCGCAAGCCAGCCTACCTGGAACTCTGCATGGTCCGCAACAAGCGGACCGTCTTGTCAATGAACAGCGGAGGCCTGACGGCATTCTGTCGGCCGGCAGAGGCTTTTGTCAAAGATCCCCAAACTGGGGACAGAGCAAAAGCAGACCCGACATCGCGCCCGACAACCACGGTATGTCGAGGCGCGCCACACGCCGAGTAGCGTTTCGCCCTTGTAAAACAAAGGGATTTCTACTTCCCATGTGTCGGCCTCACGGCCCGACTTGCACGGCAACCTGCGGCTACCGGGCGAGTCACTTGAGGCAACGCCATCAAGGACATCGCCTTGCCGTGCAAGTCGGGCCGCGATGCGGACACGACACATGGGGGAACTAGTTTTTAACGACGGGTTCCCGCCTTGCGCGGGACCACGGGTTTCAAAGACGGGTTCTCCACCGCACCGCACTCCACGCGTTCATCGGCCCGGTGGGAGACCGCTCCGCCCACTGGCCCACCTCCGCTCACTCCCACTAAACCAATGCACGCGCCTGCCTCCAGCCCCAACGCGGCTTCCTCTCACGAGGTGCGGCAGCAGCCGGGCCACAGCTCGCCCCCTGCCTCTGACGGCATCACCCGCATGGCGGGTGGATTTTCACAACGGGTTTAACTGCAATGCCGCTAAACAAAAAAGCGAAGAGGAGCGAAAAGAGTGCTGTACAACTGAGTAGCTGAGTCAACTAGCGGTAGATGGTAAAGCCATCCAGCCCACCGCGATACGAACATCATCTCTCTGCACGCATCCGCAAAAAACTCGGCGTCGAGCAGTTGCCCGAGGAACTGCGGGCAGAGCCAACGCACCAAGGGCCGCGACGCAAACTTCTCGGTTGGCAACTCATCGCCGGCATGGTCGCCCAAAATCTGCACGCTTGCGGCAGCCTACAGCAGATCATCGGTCGTTATTTTGCTGTGCGCATCAGGCTCCGCGGCGCTAAGCCAGCGTCGTTTGAAGATATCCACCCAAGCTTTCGATGCCTGCATGCGCCACTCCCTGGTGCCGCTAGCCTGTGAGCAGCGGCATCCAGCGTGTTTTTTCGCCGGGCTGCGCTTGGTCGGCATCGACGGTGGGCAGTGGAACCTGCTTAACACCGTGCAGATCAACGCCCAAGTGCCCAAAGCCGCAGTCGTCGTGCGCAGGCAGCCTTTGCCAAGCTCTCCATGAGCACGCTGGTCGAGCTCGGCACCCATGCACCGCTGGCCGTATCGATGTCACTGGGTGCGCTCAATGAGAAATCGCTGGCCGATCCGCTGCTCGCCGCGCTACCAGGCTCGCAGCCTGCTCATCGCCGACCGCTATTACGGGCAGGCTCCGATGCTCAAAGAACTGCAAAAACATTCGCAGCGCACGCAGAGTCACTTTTGGTCCGAGTGCGGCAAAAGCTCTCCGTGCGAGTGCAAAGCGTGCATGCCGATGGCAGTGCGGAGGTGGTGGTGAGTCTGCGCGAGCGTGAGAGCCCATGCGCAGACTCGTCAACAACAGCTCCGTCCAAAGCTGACGAGAAGCAGACACCCGAGGCGAACAAAGCGCGGGGCCGCCCGCGCAAACATCCGCCGATGCGCCAGAGCGAGTTGCCAGTGCGCGAGATCGTGGGCGAGTGCGCAACGCCGCTGGAGAGTGGGTGAAGGTGCGGCTGTGGACGAGCCTGAGCGTGCAGCAGGGCAGTGCGCGTGAGTTGTTGGCGTTGTATGCGAAGCGCTGGGAACAGGAAGTCTTTTACAAAGAACTCAAGCTCGTGCTTCACGGAGGGCATTTGCTCAGCGCACAACGCACCGAGACAGCACAGCAAGAACTCGCCGCGCTCCTCATCGCCAGCTCACTGGTGGCTGAGGAGCGACTAGCCTGCGCACAGAGCAGTGAGGATGAAGAAGTCCGGCAGGCAGGAGCGCTGCGCATCAGCATGAGCCACTGTTTGGAGCACACCGTAGCGCTGCTACTGGTGCTGGAGGCAGCGCAGGGCCTCATGGACGAGGCGGCACAAGGAGTGCTGGTGCGCCGAGTGCGAGAGCAAATCGCCCAAGCCGCGTTGCCAGCGCGACGAAGACGTAGTTGCCAGCGCAAGGTGCGACAGCCCGTGAGCAAATGGCCACGCCTGCTCTCGACCTCTTCTCTCCAAGCCAGCGACGATCTCATCATCGACCCTTTTGCTTAGCGGCATTGGGTTTAACTGGCGCAACGAAGGGTAGACGACGGGTTCGACTACTGGTGAACGAGGCTATGGGTCATTACCAGCGAGCCATTTGCCAGAGTTGTCGTAGCCGATGCAACCGGGGTAGCCACATGCATTCCAAATCGTGTCAAAGTGCGAACGAAGCAAAGCCGCAGGATGATTGGAGGCTTTGGCCTTTGAATTCAATCTCAAGGTTTCTATCACTGTCGGTGAGGTGTGAAGATGGTCTCGGTTGATCGGATGCGCGTCCATTGAAGTGAATCCGATTGGAGTCTTCATTTGATAGCCACGAACATTGAGAAGAGACAACATGATGAGAATCGGGGCACTCACTCCAACTTTACTCATTGCGTCCAACCAAGACGGCAGACGTTCAATCAGCTTGTTCTCTAGCAGACCAGCCTCGATCAATCGCTTGTCGCCGTGTGCCGCAAGCATTCCGGTATCCACTCCCTCGACAGCGCCATTGCGGAAAAACTGCACGAGGCTTGTGACCTCACGTCTTACTCCGCCGTCCGCAACATAGACTCCATCAAACTCGTGGTATGTGCCCCACCCATCTGAATAAAGTGGTCTCACGGTCGTTCTTCGCTTCTCTATCTCTCTAAGGTTGGCCTCAAAACCTGGATCAAATGCCCTGAATGGCACCATGTGAACGACCACAGCAGCTTCTCCACTCAAATCACATGGCGTGGTGTCGGCAAGGATGTCGGCAACTCGCTGGAGTCTCCAAGACTGAACACGCTCACGGATATTGTCAGCCATTGTGAAGGCCGTTCGAATCTCCCCCACATCCATCAGCCGTTTTCCACCGCCGTGACGAACGTAAAACCTGTGCTCGCCATTGTAGGTAACAAGGTGCGGGACGGCCCACGTCTTGGCAATTCGCAGCACCAGCACCTCGCCGCCGCTGTTAAGTCTCACGGCATGGGACTCTGCGGTGTAGAGCGGAGGTTGGATTCCGGTTCGAACCAAGTCTCGAATCTGAAGCGATACGCGATCATAGTTGAACGCAGGGAGCGCCTTCAATGCGATGGGCTGGCCATCCCTTGCCTCCACGCCAAATACCATGTCTCCACCGCTTGAGTTGGCGAACGAAGCAACTCCGGCAAGGAATTTCTTCTTTTGTTCATCACTTGTGAGATTGAGCAGTTCCTTGTATTCGATCCGATCTCCTTCCAGAACTGGCGTTGAGATGAGACGAAGAAGAACTGATTCGTCGATGTCTTGGAGCGGGGTGTCATTCATCGCTTAACATGATGGTTGGAATGACCCGTATCGCAACCTTGGGTAAGCTAGTGGAGACCTTGGGGGGCAGAGCGTTTTGCATGGTAAAATGCTTCAGGCCAGTTCTTCCCCGAAGCCTAGCGCTTCGGGTATCGGCGGCAGCTTCTCTCCTCCCCGGCTCCTCAACACAGGTTTGCCGGTTGTTTTTGTTGTCGCGCTGATCGCACGGGGCGCGATGGCAGGAATTGGCGAGGGCAGCCGCCTCCGATATGACACACATCTACCTCGGCCAACGCGTTGGTTACGCGGGCGTTCTGCTGCCTTGCTACTTCGACACGGCTCATCTCACGCGACACGTTCACGTTCTTGGCAAGACCGGCATGGGCAAATCGACGCTGCTTCGCGCGATCATGTCGGGTTTGCTGGAGCATTCAGGCTTCTGCCTGCTCGATCCGCACGGCGACCTCGCCCGCTGGGCTTTGGATGTGATACCGCCCCACCGGCTTGGTGACGTGATTTTTTTAGATGCAGCCGACCCCGAGTATGCCCCAGCGCTCAATCTCGTCTCCAGCGCCATTCCAGAGGCTCACAGGCCCCGTGTAGCATCGGCCTTGTTGTCTTCGTTTCGCCATCTCTGGGCCGAAAGCTGGGGTCCACGCCTGGAATACATTCTCTACCACTCTCTCCGCACGCTGCTGGATGCTGGAAACGTGAGCCTGATTGCTCTGCCACGCCTTCTTGTAGATGAGTCCTTCCGATTGTCGATCGTGAAGCAGTGTCGTGATCCGTTCATCCGCTCGTTTTGGAGCACAGAATATGACGCATGGGACAAACGTTTTCGGCAGGAAGCCATCGCTCCCATCCAAAACAAACTCGGACAGCTCGCGGCATTGCCACAGCTCCGCCACATATTCGGCCAGGTTAAGCTGCGAGTGGATTTCGCGGAGGTGTTGCGTGAGGGCCGCATCGTGATCGTAAACCTCGCAAAAGGCAACCTCGGCGAAGATGCCGCACGCATCATCGGCTCACTGCTCGTTTCCAGCCTCTGTTCAGCCGCCATGGAGCGCGGCGCTTCAAACACGAATGAACGCCGAGACTTCACGCTCATTCTCGACGAGGCTCAATCTTTCCTCTCCGATGCGCTTGTCTCAGTGCTCTCCGAGTCACGTAAGTTTGGTCTCGGCATAGTGCTCTGCCATCAATATTTCGCGCAACTTCCTCCAGCCATTCAGACCGCTGTTCTTGGCAACGTCGGCAGCACCTTCGCCTTCCGCGTTTCAGGGGACGATGCGGAGGTGCTCGCGAAGCACTACGGCACCGTTTTTTCACCCTCAGGCTTCATCGAAGCAGCACCATTCACAGCGCTTGTCAGGCCAGTGGATAGCGTGGGCTATCCGTTTCGCCTGCTGATTACATCAGCCAACAATGAGACTCGCTCCAACGCGAACCGCGTCCGAGATCGAAGCCGTCAGCAATACTGCTCCCTCCGCTCGGAGGTAGAGCGCAAGCTGTCCAAGTGGATAATTGATTCATGCTTCTGATGTTTCGATGGTGCGGCTACAAGCGCTTGGGCTTTGTTGAATAGTTCACCTGGGTAGTGCAGCCAGTCAGATACCCCCGGCAAAGCCGGGGGCTTGTAATATGTTAACCGCTCAAAGCGGGTTGTTCTGTGCTTGGGGCCGCCAGTAGGCGGGCTTATCCTCCTGCTCCTGGTTTTGAATGTACGCTCGCACCGCCGCTTCATCTCGACCCACCGTTGAGACGAAGTAGCCCCTCGCCCAAAAGTGTTGCCCCACGAAGTTTCGTCGTCGTCCGCCATATGTCCGTGCCAGATGTATCGCGCTCTTGCCCTTGATGTAGCCTACCACCTGCGACACCGCATACTTCGGCGGTACGCTCAGCAGCATATGCACATGATCCGGCATCAGATGGCCTTCCTCCACGCGGCATTCTTTCTGCTCCGTAAGCGATCTGAATACCGCACCCAAATATGGACGCAGCTCTTTGTAGAGCACTTTGCGCCGACATTTCGGGATAAAGACCACATGATATTTACATTCCCATTTCGTATGATTTAGACTTTGTTGTTCCATTGGATTGCTTGGTTTTGTGTCACTTTGAGCGGTCACACATCACCAGCCATCCGGGGACTCCCGGAACTGTCAAACTCTGGGAGTCCCCCAGCAAAGCTGGGGGTTTTCCTGGATAAATAAGGATCGCCTTCCGTCTCGACAGGGTCCAGTCGGCAGATGACCGGTTGTTCCCCGTGCTTATTGCGGACGGCTTCAAACGCAGGCATGACAACGCCGGAAGTGAATGCGGCATCATTGCCGACAGTGAGAAAGCTCTCGAACAGGACCGCATGTCTCAAGAACAATCGGAAAAGCTCAGGGTAGTAGTTGTCAGCACTGCCGCCATGCTTTTGAAACCATTGCGAACCGTCGTGCCTCACCACGTTTCGTGAGAACGCAGCTTCATCCATCAAAGCATGATGAAACGGCACGATCCCCACACCGTTTCGTGTATGCAGTTCTCGGAGCCGCTTTCCGTCGCTGCCATTCATTTCTGCGATGCTCAGACAGCGGATGCGTTCTCCGCCATTGCGCCCGGTCCCCGAGTGAAAGCGCATCTTCAGCAAGGAGTGCTTGGCTGGATTGAAGTGAACGAACTTATCCTCGTGATACTCCAGCACCAACGGCTTCAGTCCGGCGGAGGTAGCCGCTGTAACAAACCGCTGCATTTCAAAGTTCGGCGTCGCTACTTGGCGGAACAGCACGGCGTGCGAATGAGTGGCGAGCAGACACTCCAGCGCGTTCGCTATGGTCATATTTGCCTCACGGCGTCGCTTTTGCAGTATCTCCACTGCTTCGCGTATCGGTGTGTAAATACACGCCAAGTCTGTGCCAGCCGTCTTCATGACTGGAACCGGTGCCAGACCCCGGCTAAAGCGGCGGACACCACACCCGAGCGCAGCGTCCAGTAGAGGTTGGAAACAAGAACGCTGCCGACGAAGATTCGCCTGTCGCGTGCGGTGAGGCCATCGAACCGGCCACGGCGAAAGTATGCCGTGGTGATAAAGGCGTCCTGAAACACACACAAGGCCACGAACACGAAGGCATCACCCTTCTGCACGGCCCATAGGAGCACTCTCTGCCACCATGTCGGCGAGTCCAGATCAACAAGGCGGGTCAGACTACCAGCCCCGACCCAGTCGATGCGCATCCGCTCATAGAGCAAGAGAGTGGCCCCGCATTGCAGACCAGCGAGGAAAGTCATGACGGCTCCGCCATAGAGCAGCCCAAGCCGATGAACGGCATAAACGTAAAGGAGGTTGTCGAAGCACCAGTTGAAGCTGGCGTAGAGCGCGTGACCACTGAACACAGTAGCAAGTCGCAGCGCCAGCCCTTGACGAGTGGGCAACGGCGACGAAACAGTGTTAGGACAAGACTCAGGCGGGAGGCTCAAGGAGGTGCGGCGTGGTGGTTCAGAGTCCACCTCCCTGGGGAATCACTCCCCCACCGACAGGTGGCAGGGGGTGTTAGAAAGTCGCAACAAGACGACCGCTGTGGTCTTTAGCCACAGCAGAAGCCGTGACCTGAACATGCACCACCGCCACCCCCGACCATTTGGTCGAGTTGGCGGCGTCGCTTTTCGGAGAACGCCTATACCGCTTGTTGATGAGACTTTCTAAGGCCCCAGCACTGGTCTCCCAGCGCCATTGTGAACATAGAGGCCCCGGTTGATCTGCAAGTGCGCTCCCTCTACGAATCCAAAAATGATAAACTGGTTATGTGCAGAAACCGAGGCTGAGGAAGCCACGGTTCATTCGCTCGGATGGTTTTCCGCCGCTTCACCTAACGGAGCGGGATGTCAGCATTCTTCGACTGGTCGAGCGTCATCGTTTTGTGTCCTCCCGTCATGTCACGCAAATGATTGGCGGCAGCGCTCAGCATGTGACTCGGCGGCTCGGACGGCTGTTTCATGTTGGTTTTCTGCACCGGCCACGAGGGCAGCTCTGGCTCCCACGAGGCGGAAATGCACACCTGGTCTGCTGCATCACCTTCTCCGGTCAGGCCATCCTGCGCGAGCGCGGACTGCCGACCTATGCCTCGCCGCCACGCTCACGCGGCGAGACGATGGCGCTCTCGTTATCTCACTTTCTGTGCGTGACAGATGTCATGCTTGCGCTTGAGCGCTCCGCTGTTGCTGAAGGCTCATGCTTTCTTCATCACGATGAATGGCGCACTGAGGATGAGGCTAGACTCTTCCAGATGCGCTGGGGCGCAAATCTGACCTACGATGGCAAGCGAGTCCGCACGGCGGTCCTGCCCGATGGTGCGTTTGCCATCGAGAAGAGTGGCAAAAGATCATATTTCTTCGTCGAGGTTGATCGCGGAACGATGCCCGTTTCGCGCGGCGGTTCGGAGCAAACTTCCTTTCGTCGCAAGGTGCTCGCTTACAAGGCGACTCGTGACACAGGCATTCTCTGGAAGCGTCATGAGGTCAGCGGCTTCCGAGTGCTGGTCATCACCGAACACTCAAGGCGTCTTCGGTCCCTACAAGCGACTACCGCAGACTGCTTCCAGCGTGGCGAGTCGAGCATGTTCTGTTTTGCCCAGACCCAGGCGATGCTGCAAGCGCCACTCAGTTCATGGCAAACATGCTCCGGCAAAGACGCTGTCTTGGTCGACTCCTCACCGACGATTCAGCCCTATCGGCTACAAATTCAAGAGCAGCAAAGAAGCGACTCCTAATGCCAGACCGATGACTTCTCTTGTCGTAAGCTGTTCTCCGAAAAAGACGACACCGCATATCGCCAGACTCACGCTCCAGAAGATGGAGAACGATGTTCCCGATGTCGATAGCTTCACGGTTTTCAGCACGATTACCCAACTGAATCAACATAGGCCGTAGATCAGTGATCCCAGAATAAAGCTGGCGGATGTAAATGGCTGCGGAAGCAAGGCGGCGCGTTTGAGAAAA
The DNA here is from genome assembly GCA_016713035.1 of Verrucomicrobiaceae bacterium. Lineage (NCBI taxonomy): Bacteria > Pseudomonadati > Verrucomicrobiota > Verrucomicrobiia > Verrucomicrobiales > Verrucomicrobiaceae > Verrucomicrobiaceae bacterium. The sequence continues at coordinate 625,991 of JADJPW010000002.1, read as the reverse complement.
ACGTCTCCTGCCGTGCAGATCACGACCAGCCATCCAATGTGAAGCCAAGCGTTTGTCATCATTTGCTGCGGAATGAGTAGCCCAATTGGTTGTAATCTAAGGTGATCTCCTCGCCGGGCTGAATGTCACGAATAGCCGTGATCACGTCACCGTGATCCAGCGCATTCGGAGTGTCTGAATGATTCATGAATCGGTCATCGTCTCCCGTGAGCAGATAGCAGCCGCAGTGCTTCTCGAATGACGAGTAGTAGAGCGCCTGTTGCTGTGCCGGAGGTGGCAATGCCTGGAGTTGCTCTTCGGTGAATCGCACATCGAACGGAGGGTCGAAGGCCCAGATCACCTCCCCAGCAGCGATAAACTGTCGAGCGAACAAGCCATTCCCGTGGATGGCGGAGGGTTGAGCGGCGGCGTGAACTCGGAGCATAACGTCTGTCTGGAAAACCAGACATTTTGTCTGGTTTTCCAGACAATCACAACGAAAAAGGTCCATATTGTCGGGGGCTTCAATGAAGGCCCCTCGCAACAACATCGTAGGACCCCAGGTCATGCGGATTCGGAACGACAAGAACATGTCGCAAGCCGATCTCGCTGTGGCCTGCCAGTTGATTGGCTGGGATGTTTCCAGAGGCGTGATTGCACGGATCGAGGGACGCTTGAAGTGGGTCTCCGACTCTGAATTGCTGCAACTTGCGAGGGCGCTCAAGGTATCTGTGCCGGAGTTGTTTCCGACGAATACCCAGCGTTGGTTCAAGCCTTCTAAAGAGGGGTGAGAAAACCGATTGGAAGGCTTCGGAGGTCATTCCTCCCTCAATTGGCGACGAAGCAAGTTTCTGCCTGGACACTCGCGCTTCGAGCTTCAAAGTGGAGCGTGCGACTTGAGCAACTACATGTGTTTTTCAAGACATCCCCAGCCGTCTCAATGCTGAGGTCGCCGAATGCTCCCTACGTGATCGCATTTCTGCATCGCTGTTTTAAGGAGTCCGGGAATGTTCAGGTGCCGCTGTCAGAGTTGGCCGTGGCTTTGGGACGCTTTGTTGAAGATGTGCGCGAGAGTGAGGAAGATAACCAAATCCTGCCCGACAAGCCAGAACGCTACTTGGCCGAATGGTGTGCGGATGATAAGCGATGGCTGAGGCGCTTGGTTGCGGTCGGAAAGGATGAGCCGGTTTTTCAGCTCACCCCTCACAGCGAGGCGGTCATCGCGTTCCTTGATCGCGCTTTGGAGCAGGATGTCGGGTTCATTGGCACTGAGTCGAGATTGAAGTTGGTGATTCAAACCCTCTCCGATCTGGTCATGAGCGCCAGCGAGGACCGTCAAGCACGGCTGAACCAGCTCCGGCAACAGAGGGCTGAGATTGATGACCAGATTTCTCGCCTTGAGTCTGAAGACGACATGCCACAGCGACCGGCGGCGATGATCAAGGAAGGCTTCGCAACTGCGTTGAGCATGCTGAAGCAATTGCTCGGCGATTTCCGGGGTGTGGAGGAAAAGTTCCGCGAGATTACTCGTCAAGTTCAGCGTCGTCAGACTGACCCCAGGGAATCGCGAGGCACGCTTCTAGGCTTCGCTTTGGACGAGGAAGACCGGCTCAAGCAAGAGGACCAGGGGGTGAGCTTTCATGAGTTTTTGCGATTCATTTTGCAGCCTGCACAGCAAGAGAGACTCCGTGTGGTCATCGAGGAGTTACGGAAGCTTCGCGAGCTGGACGAGATGCGAGATGGAATGGACGTAGTTCGCCGAATGGTGCCTCTCCTGCTAGCCGAGGCAGAGATCGTGATGCGAACCACCCAACGGTTGTCTGCTACTCTGAGGCGCTTGTTGGATCAGCGCGCAGCGCGTGAGCGTCAGCGGGTGGCGGAGGTGCTTCGCGAGATCCGTGGTCTGGCAGCTCAGTGCGCGGCTATGCCGCCTCAGGGTGAAGAAGTAGAGTTGCGCGTCGATGAGGTTCCGGCCATCTACTCGGCGTTCTCGCGGACCTTTTGGACTCAGCCGTCGCGATTCGATGCACCCGCATTGTCCGCTCACGCAGTCAATGAAGACCGCCGCCGACAGGCATTCGCCGACTACGCAAAACTGTATGGCTTAGACTGGAAAGAAATGCGGTCTCGTGTGAAGACCCTGGTGCAACGTTCAGGCAGCGCGCGCCTCAGCGATGTGATTGCCAATCACCCCGTGAGGGCCGGTGTGATCGAGGTGCTTGGTTATGTCCAGATTGCCCGTGATGACGGACACATTATTCAACCTGAATCAACCGAGATGATCGTTCTACCGGGCTCGCGTCCAGACGCTCCTTCTCGCCTACTGGAAGTTCCATTCGTGCTATTCACCAAAGTTTGACCACTTATGTCGGCCGATGCCCTTCCAGAATTTCATGAGTCAAGCCTAGCTGCGGTGAGGTTGCTCCAAGGCGTCGTGTATAGCGAAGAAGAGAAAGTCTGGGCACCCTTGCTGTCGCATCAGACTCGGCTTGAGAACTACTTTGCCCGGCTGGGACTCACTCTCGTCGTTGATGAGCCGGACGGCTTCGCGTATTTGCGGCAACTGGGAGACGATGATTCCCGCCCGCCGGGTTATGAAATGCTGCCGGTGCTCATTCCTCGAAAGAGCCTTGGCTACCCGCTCACCATCCTTTGCGTGCTGCTGCGGGAAAGCCTCCGCCGCTTTGAGGACGAGGAACTGCATGACGAGCGATGTGTTGTAGAAACAGCGGCGTTGTTTGACGACTGGCGTGGATTCCAGAAACCGAGCAATGACGAGGTCAAACAGCAAAAAGAGTTCACAGCGTTGCTTCGAAAAGCGGAGGACGACCTTGGCTTCATCAAAAAGTATGCGGACGAGCCTGAGAGCTGGGAGGTTCGCCGCATCATCAAGGCACGGCTTCCGGCTCAGGAATTGGAGAACCTGCTCACTCAACTGAAATCCTATCTTGGCAGTGGACCGGGCAGGGACAACACACGTAGCCGCGACGATGGATGAGTATTCCTCCAGCCCACCGCACGAGCCTCCTGGCTACCGGCTGCACCGACTGGAGGTGTTCAATTGGGGCACATTCGATAGCACCGACGGGCAGGTTCATATCGTGGAACCACGGGGCAGCACTACGCTCTTGGTCGGGCGGAATGGATCAGGTAAATCCACTCTCGTCGATTCCTTGCTGACGCTGATCGTGCCGAATCAGATCCGCAACTACAACGTTGCGGCAGGGGCAGGAAAACGGGAGCGCGATGAAAAGACCTACATCAAAGGAGCTTGCGGCAGGCAAACTCGCGAAGGTGATGATGAAGGCGTGCGCGGAGCCGCTGTGAAGTTTCTTCGACCTCAGTCATCACACTATTCTGCATTGCTCGCGGTCTTCAAGAACGCCTCTACTGGCGCTGTTTTCAGCGTTGCCCAGGTGCTCCATGTCAACGCCGAGGGGTCGTCGGACAAGGTGTTCTGCTTCCGCGCTGGTGAGGCATCCATCGTCGGTGACTTGTCGGGCATCACGAGCATGGAGCGGTTGCGGGAGCAGATGCAGAAGCGCGGCTTCGTAGCGACCAAGAGCTATACAGAGTATCAGTCCAGGCTACAGAAGGCGCTACACTTCAAGTCCAAGGCCATCGACATCTTCAATCAGACGGTCGCGGTAAAGGACATCGAAAGTCTGAATGGGTTCATCCGTCAGCACATGCTTGAACAGAAGCCCTGGCGCGAGAAGATCGACGCCCTCCTTCAACACTTCACCCTCCTCAGTGAGGCGCACGGCAAGCTGGTCGAAGTGCGAAATCAGCATCGACTGCTTGGCCCCGTCAAAGAGCGTGGCCAGTCCTACCGGGCGATGGAGCAGAATCATCGATCCGTTAGCCAACGGCACGATGCGTTGGACGCATTTTTTCGCAGTCAGACAGTGGAGCTACTGGAGCCAAGGTTGGTATCACACCGCGAGGAATTTGGGCGGGCCAAAGAGCGCTTCGATCAGCTCACCGGTGATCTCAAGACCGCCGAGGAGTCGGTTCGGCAACTGAAGAATGCGATCGAGCAGGCGGGAGGCGAACGATTGAAACAAATCCCGCTTCTTATCGAGAATCAGCGGCTTCAGGCTAACAACAAGCGAACTGCGGCAACAAACTACTCAGCAACGCTTAACCGGGCCGGACTTCATCGGCTCATAAGCGATGCCAGTCAGTTCGAAGCGACACGCGTTGAGCTTAGAGCGGTCAAAGACAGGGCAGGTGTTGACCTGAAACGCCTTGAGGACGAGGCCACCGAGCTTGGCGTCAAGCAACACAGTGACCGAACGCAATACAAGGCAGATGAAGGGGAGTTGGAGGCTTTGAAGAACCGGCGAACAAACCTGCCAGAAAGCCACGTCTATCTGAGGCATCGCCTCTGCGAGGACCTTCGTCTTTCGCCTAACGATCTGCCATTTGCCGCCGAGTTGATGGCTGTGAAGCAGGAGGAATCCGAGTGGGAATCCTCCATTGAGCTGGTGCTGCGTGGGCTGGGTTTGAGTCTCCTCGTCCCCACTGGGCTTTACCGGCAGGTCAGCGACTACATCAACCGGACCCAGATCAGAGACGCAACTGGGCAGGGCCAGCGATTGGTCTATCTCCACGTGAAAGATGAGAAGCGATCTCCTCAACTCGCGTCCCCACACCAGGATTCGATGCTCCGAAAGCTTCATTTCCGCGAGGGACACCGTTTGCTCCCATGGTTGAAGGCAGAGTTGAACGAACGCTTCGACTATCGCTGCTGCTCAACAATGGACGAGTTTCGACAGGCTCATGGGCTCGCTATGACCCGGGAGCGTCATTTCAGGACGGGGCAGATAAGGCATGAGAAGAATGATCGCAGCCAGGCAGTTTCACGCCGCAACTTCGTGCTTGGATGGGACAACGCAGAGAAGCGTCAGGCGTTGCAGGGCGAGTTGCTACGCCTCGGGCAAGAGATAGACAAGCGTGAGCGCCTCATCGGAGACAAGCGTCGGATGATTGATGAAGCGAGAAACCGCTGTGAGGCATCTGAAGCCGCTCTGAGGTTCAGCAGTTTCGCCGACATCGACTTTGTCCCACATGAGGAGGAGATCACGAAGCTTGAACAAGAAAAGCGTTCGCTCGAAGACAAGAATGATGTGGTCCAGGGCCTCAAGCGGAGGCTTGTTGAGGCAGAAGCTCGAAAGGAAGCAACGGACCGAGATCGCAATGAGGCATTGACGGCATCGAAAGACCTCGAGAAACAAATCCAGGGAGCGGAAACCCTGCTTAGAACGGCGAGAAGAAAACTGGATCAACTGGAGACCGAGGGGCGGCTACAAGCAATGGCCTTGGTGTTCGCTGACATCGAAGCGGAACTCGGCGATACGCTCACTGCCGATACTCTCTTCGATCATGAGAACAGCCTGAGGCGCATCTATGGAGACGCCATCGCACAGCATGAAAATGAGATTGCCCCGCTTCGTAACGCCCTGATCACGGCGATGTCCGCCTTTGTCAGCGAGTTCAAGGACATGAAGCATGAGCTGATGCCGACGCCTGACTACCTCGACAGCTACCTTGCTCTCCGCGAATCCATAGAACGCGAAGGCCTGCCCCAGCAGGAGCAACGCTTTAAGGAGCGACTCAACGAGAAGGTCACGCACGAGATCGGTCTTCTGAACGGCGCACTTCAGTCCGAACAGGGCGACATCGTCTCCAAGATAGACATTCTCAACGAATCACTCCGTGAGCTGGAGTATCGTCGTGGCACTTGGATCAGTCTTGAGGCCCGGCAGATGAGGGATGTCGAGATTCATGATTTTCAGCGTGACATCAAGGAGTGCTTGTCGGGGAGCTTCGAGGGAACTCTGGAAGCGGATGAGGCGCGCTATCTCCGCATTGCCAAGCTCATCGCCAGACTGCGGGATGAACCGCGATGGACCGAGAAGGTGACTGATGTTCGTCGTTGGTTCGATTTCGTGGCGCGTGAGATTGATGCTGACACGGGAGCCGAACGCGAAAGCTACAGCGACAGTGGGGGCAAGTCTGGCGGAGAGAAGGCGAAGCTCGCTTTCACTATCCTGGTCGCGGCCATCGCATACCAGTATGACATTGATCCGAGACAGCCCATCAGTGATAGGTTTCACTTTGTCGTCGTCGATGAGATGTTCTCAAAAGTCGATGATCAGTATTCAGAGCACGCACTGGAGCTATTCAAGAAGTTCGGATTGCAGTTGCTGATCGTTGCGCCCCTCGATGCAAAGGCTCGCATCACCGAGCCCTATGTTGGTTGTTACCTTCATGTGCTCAAGGATGACCGGACCAATCTATCTGAAGTATTCAGCATGAGCGCCGAGGAGTTCAGGGAACTCGCCACCTCAGCGCCTGAAGCTGACCCATGATCTCACCGGACGACATCCGCAAGAAAGCGATCAACCTCTACCCCGCCTACGTGAAAGCCTGGCTGGTCGGGGAGTCATTCTTTCCCTGCGTCATTCGGGGCAGCAAGACATTGAATGTCGATGATCCATCTGGATCAATTGCATCCATCCAATTGCTGCGCGATCAGTCAAAGGCGGTCACCGGTAAAGGATACTCTGTGGAATGGGTCGAACGCGCCTCCCGGAGCCATGGGCGAAACGCTTTTCCACAGCGTGTCATCGTTGAGTCCGAAGCGGACTTTCTCTGGCTCAATGGCAAGCGAGAAGATTTTGCGAGGTTCTCCAAAGCCGTCCTCACTCTCCGAGCGGAATTCCCTGAACTAACTCGCTGGATAGCATCTCACACTGCGAAACTCACCGAACTCGCAGATAGCGCGGAGGGTCTTGTGTCCGTGATGAAATACTTCAAGGCCCATCCAAAACCGGGTATGTTCGCTCGCGAGTTGCCCCTTCCAGTTCCCACGAAGTTCATGGAGTGGAACCAAACAGTATTGCGAGAGATGTTGGATCTGGTGTTGGACCCAACGTCGATTGACGCATCTGAAATGCAGTTTGAGCGACGATACGGACTGCGTTGTGTGCAGCCGCATCTGTTCATTCGCCTACTTGATCACCGATTGATGTCGGAGCTGGGGTTGCCCTTTGACGAGCTGTCGCTCCCCATCGACACCTTGGCCACACTCCCCGCCTCTGACCTGAGGGTTTTCATCGTTGAGAACAAGGTCAATGCTCTGACCCTTCCCATGATGAGCCGCTCCATAGTGCTCGGCGGGCTTGGTGATGGCGTCGTGCTGTTCCGACGCCTCCCTTGGCTTCCTGATTGTGATGTGATCTATTGGGGCGACCTAGACGCCGAGGGATTCGAGGCTCTTTCGTCTATCCGTTCGCATGCGCCTGAGGCAAAGACTATGTTCATGGATGTTCAGACCTTGAAAGTGTGGAGCATTTTGGGCAGCGAAGGCACAGGGAAGCGATCACCCAAGCCATTGCATCTTTCACCCGATGAAGCCGATGCCTACCGAGAGTGTTGCGAGTCCAATCTCAGGATTGAGCAGGAACGTCTTCCGCAAGCCGCAGTGATTGAGGCTCTGGCCGCACGCGGTTGGGGGACATCCTTCGTGATCGCGTAGAGCCATGGTAGAATAGCCCACGAGGAAGCCACACCAGCCGCGAACGGCTGGCCGTGGCTCTTTTTGTTCCAACTCCAAATCCAGGCGTTCCTTCACAATATGAGCACCCTTCATTCCCCACCCTCCAATGCCTTTGTGGACTTCAAGGAGGTGAAGTCCCGTGTCTCCATCATGCAAGTGCTGGAGCGATACGACCTCCCTCGTGTCCTCAAACGCAGCGCGGATCGGCTCTCCGGCCCTTGCCCGTTGCATCAGGGCACCAATCCCACGCAGTTCCGAGTGTCTGTGTCGAAGAACTGTTGGAACTGCTTCGGTTCTTGCGGTCGCGGCGGCAACGTCATCGACTTCGTATCGCTGCGCGAGAAGGTGTCGTTCCGTGATGCCGCTCTGCTTCTGCAAGAGTGGTTTATGCCGGAGAAGGCAGGCGGCATCGTTGCTGAATCTGCGAGTCCGTTGCCACGACCTCACTCATCATCGCCACCCACTTCCCCGCCGTCGCCAACGCAAGCCCCGGCGGCGAGCACCGGCGATGATGACGATGAGGCGGGCGACAACCCGCCTCTCTCATTTGAGCTGAAGTCGTTGAAGCAAGACCATCCGTATCCCGGCTCGCGCGGCATCACGCAGGCGATGGCGCAGAGCTACGGTATCGGCTTTTGCACCAAGGGATGTCTGCGGGGATACGTCGCCATTCCAATTCGGAATCGCGAGGGCAAGATCGTGGCCTACATTGGACGTTGGCCTGGCGATCCACCTGAGGACAAGCCGAAATACAAGCTGCCCAAGGGTTTCAAGAAGAGGCTCGAAGTATTCAACCTCGACCGCGCCTTGAAAGAGCCGAGCGATCACCAGTTGATCATTGTCGAAGGTGTCTTCGATTGCCTTCGCCTCGTGCAGATGGGTTACCCGCGCACCGTCGCGTTGCTTGGCTCATCGCTCTCGCAGCGACAGGAGGCATTGCTTCGCGATGCACCAGGCAAAGGCCAGATCACCTTGTTGTTCGATGCTGACGACGCTGGACGACACGGAGCCTCAGATTCAGCGGCTCGATTGTCGCGCTACGGCACAGTCCGCACCGTGGACATCGGCGAGTATCGGCACCAGCCGGAACACCTGGAGAAGCACGAACTCGAAGCCCTGCTTCGCACCCACTGAAACCATGGACGTTTATTGCTCCACCTGCGGCGAGCCGTGGGATAGCTGGCACCTCTACCAAGACGCCATCTATGAGACCGTCCTGCCCGAGGACGAAGCGTATGAGTGGGGGCGGCTGCCCCGCAAAGAGCGGCTATCCCCACGCTACCGCGCCGCCTTCCAGGAAGCCGGATACCAGTTCGGTCCCACCGTTATGCATCTCATTCGATGCCCCGGATGTCCCGATGATGCCAGGGCCAATGAAGGCCGCACCGCCATCAAGCACGCCATCGAGGAAATGCTGGACGACGACCTTGATGCCATCGCCGCCACCTTCAACGACCACCAACTATGAGCTCAAGAGCACCCCTGTTCCCTCTCGGGAATCTCTACTCGACCCCAGGCGCATTGGCCGTGCTGTCCCACGAAGACATCGCCCGAGCCATTACCCGCCATCAATTTGGCGATTGGGGTGATGTGTGCCCCGAAGACAAGCAAACCAACGACGAATCGCTGCAAACCGGAGCTCGCTTGTTCTCAGTCTATCGAGGGCAGAACGATGCCAAGTTCTGGATCATCACCGAGTCCGACCGCAGCGCCACAACGGTGCTGTTGCCGGAGGAGTATTGACCGACAAACCACAACCGCCACGCACGACGTGGCGGCTTTACTTATCTTAACTGCTTCTCCACAAACACCACGAAATCAGGGTCTTGAAACTCACGTATTTCGGTCCAAACTCTCAGCGGCAGTGGCGCGCTAAAGAACACGCAGACATTCCTCTCCATGCCGTGGGGTTTGAGCAATTCGTCCATCTTCACCGCTCGGTAAACCGTGCTCAGATGAAGAATGAGCGAGCGCATGAAAAGCCGCTCCCGATCAGTTGGAGGCTCCTTGACGAGGTCGCGCCCAGCTTCCTGCACTCCTGCCAGTTCAGGCGCATCCATCACTCGCGACCAAATATCCCGATGCTGTTGCGTCAGGCTGATCATGTTCTCAATGCGTCGTGCCTTCGAGTCGCGGTGCAGCCCGATCCCAGTGAAGATCAGGCCGCCAATGATACCGATGCTCTCTAACAGCGATTCACCGTGGTGGACAAGCCAGCGCGCGACCTCCATGCGCCAGATTATACCAAGCCTCTCTAGCGGCTCTATGATGTTCTACACACCGTCAGGAATATCGCGCTTGGCATCGACCAACACTCTCCGGGGAATCCGAACGATGACCTCGTGTGGCCCACAGCCCACACCAGCGGGCAGGTAAGGCTTGGCCGCAGGCGTGATGGGTTCCCCGATAATGGCGAAATCACCGTCGGCTAGCTCGAGGATGTCTGGGCACTCCGAGAGGGCAAGGCACTCTCTGGGGCCGCGCTGCGGGTTCTGAGGGCCGAGTTTGCGAAGGAAGGTCATGGCTGTCTTGGGTTTGGGCACAGCATAATTGCTCTCATTTTGGAAGCAAGCGCTTCTGCTGGGATTTTGCCAGCGTGAAAAAATCTGTGCACAGCAAACTCTCCAAGACCTTCTGCGACCGTATCCGGTCGCTGCGGGAGAAAGCTGGCATGACCCAGCGTGATCTCGCCAAAGCCCTTGGCCGTGAGCATGGCATGGTTGCGAGGATCGAGCTAGGCGAACGCCGAGTGGACCTTGTGGAGGCATTTGAACTCTTCAAGGCTTTGAAGACCGACCCGGCCAAAGAGGTGGCGAGTCTAATGGAAGAGTTTGAGGTGCTAACCAAGTAGCCACATCGATCTGAGACGAAACTTGCGTCTTACGACATGCTCTGCTTTCGCCAAGCTGTGACAGCATCTGAAACATTGTCACGCGAAGTGTCCTTTGCCCATTCATCCCAAAAATCCACCGTGCCGCTGTTCGGATGAGCGTTAGGGGTAGAGATGCGGATGCGACTCGGGAGCAGACTGGCATCTCCTACCACAAGAGCTTCACCTGTATCGAGCACCGGAAGGAGTTCTGCGAAACCGCCCAAGCTGTCAGGCAACATTCGGCGCACAACGTTCTGGTCCTCGGCGTTAGTCAATCTCAGAGCCACGAAGTTGTTGCATTGGCTGAGCACCGTCCGATTCACCTCGGATGGACGCTGGCTTACCACAACAAGGCCAACGCCATACTTGCGTCCCTCTTTGGCGATCCGCTCGAAGTGCCTGAGAGCAGCAGCCCCCACACTACCGCCCTCGCAAGCATCAGGGATATAGAGGTGGGCTTCGTCACAAACGAGCGAGATGGGATGGCGCTTCTCCTTTGGCATCCATTGCTGCACTGAAAAAATGAGGCTAGCAATCCGGGCCACAGTCAGATACCCCCGGCAAAGCCGGGGGCTTGTAATATGTTAACCGCTCAAAGCGGGTTGTTCTGTGCTTGGGGCCGCCAGTAGGCGGCTAGGACCCGTTGAACATCTCTAGTTGTTCGAGACGCTTATCCTCCTGCTCCTGGTTTTGAATGTACGCTCGCACCGCCGCTTCATCTCGACCCACCGTTGAGACGAAGTAGCCCCTCGCCCAAAAGTGTTGCCCCACGAAGTTTCGTCGTCGTCCGCCATATGTCCGTGCCAGATGTATCGCGCTCTTGCCCTTGATGTAGCCTACCACCTGCGACACCGCATACTTCGGCGGTACGCTCAGCAGCATATGCACATGATCCGGCATCAGATGGCCTTCCTCCACGCGGCATTCTTTCTGCTCCGTAAGCGATCTGAATACCGCACCCAAATATGGACGCAGCTCTTTGTAGAGCACTTTGCGCCGACATTTCGGGATAAAGACCACATGATATTTACATTCCCATTTCGTATGATTTAGACTTTGTTGTTCCATTGGATTGCTTGGTTTTGTGTCACTTTGAGCGGTCACACATCACCAGCCATCCGGGGACTCCCGGAACTGTCAAACTCTGGGAGTCCCCCAGCAAAGCTGGGGGTTTTCCTGGATAAATAAGTGGGAGGATGTCGGAGGGCACCTCAGAGCAATCAATGATCTTCACACCACCCTTGCCAGCAGCTTGATCTTTGGAGCCGTTCATTAGCATCTTAGAAAGTTTGGAAAGCCAATCGAATTGGCCCGCCTCAGCCGGAGCCGCCATCATGAATCCGAGCCGTCGATCACCCAGTTTGTTCTCTAAGCGAGCAATGAAGCGACTCAGCTTGCCATGGAAATCGCCCTGCTTATCGCCTCTCGAACCCTGCACCATTTCCTTGTCGAGCCGCTGAAGCTCAGCAAGCACGTGCTGCAAGTCATAAGGAACAGGACTGTCCACCGTGAAGTTGGCAAGCACGTCAGAGTGTCCACCCACCTCAAGGAATGCGCGCTTGGCATCCACCACCGTTCTCGCGAGCACCATCGCTTGGTTAGGGGCATTGTTATCGCTGCGGTCAACGAGCATAGTGGTCATATCATCGTAGCCGAGTAACCAGTAAGGAAAGAAAAGGACACCTTGGTCGAGGCCATTACTCACATTCAAATCACCAGGACCTGCAATCCGCAGATGGCGAATGCCATCGCCGGTAATGGTGCTGTATTCACCGTGAATATCGAAGAGCACAGCGTTCGCATTCGGCAAGAGAGCGACCTGCTCCATGAGCCGTGCCGTCGTCCATGACTTGCCCGATCCAGTGCTCCCCACGATCACCGCATGGCGTTGGAAAAAGCGGTTCGCATCCAGATAGGCTTCGGCGGCTTCATCCAAAGTGTAATGCCCTAGGCTGAGACGTGCGGCATCGCTGCGCCCCTGAAAGGAGACAGCTTTCATGAAGGTGGTCAGTCGCTCGCCCTCAATCGCGAAGCATCTCGCATCAATCTCTGGCACCGTTTCAAGCGTGCGGCGGAAGACGTTCTCCCGGCTGCCGAGCTTGTCGCAGAACGTGCCTATGAGTGTGATCCGAACCAAGTTCTGCTCCGTCGTCTTTGCAGTGGTTTCTTCGCCTTCGCTGTCAGCCAGGATTTTCTCGACCGTAGTGTCACGCGTGATTTTTTGGACAATGCCAACGAGATACTGACCCGCCTTCGAACTATGCAACACGACCAACCGGTTTACCTGGAGTTTGCGCAGTAGTTCCAGATTCTCTACCGACACGATGACGGTCGAGGTATCCACCGCTTTAACGTGGCCGAGCGCTTCTTCGTCTTGGTAGTTGAACAGTCCCATGTGATTTTTGTTTGGTGGTTAATCTCCGATCGTTGATCGCAAAAACTCGTCGAATCGCCAGATGGGGCGATCAAGTTTAATGCCGTCGGGCACGGCGCTTGTGTATGCAGTGGAGCCATCACCTGACTGCTCCAGTCCCAAAACGGTTGAGTGTTTGCACAGCTTCAGGAACGCACGCGCCTCTGGCGTCAACGTCCTAGCTAACACCACAACAGGAACTCGCTCGTTAGTTACGCGCTTTGTGAGCTTTGGCTGGATGTGCATGTCCCTGAACCCATATCCGACGCAGAAAATAGACCTCGCACTCGCAAATGCGCTATCGGAGCAGGCGATGATTGATCTGAAAGGCTCCATGTGGGTTGCTAGATATTTACCGGTGCCCGGAGTGACCATCAAAGGCTTGTGCGTTGCCGGAGCGTTAAGATCATCGGGCAGAGAAAAACTGTTTTCGCTATCGTCCATGAACCAATCCAGCGAACCGTGGACTTTCAGGATGTCCACCTGCCGGGTGCCTTGAGGAACCGGCGAAGTAAGTCGCCCTGATTCAAACGAACGCACATAAGCCCCTGCAAAACCTGTGGAATGATTTATTGCGCCAGCAACAGCCGCATACTCCGCAAGACGGTCATAATTCGTCGTCACCACGGACAGTCTCGTGTGGGTTGAACTGAGCAGATGACGAAACAGACGTGCGTGAGGTAGGTGCACCTTCCCTTGCACGAGTTGGGCTAAAAGTTCTCTGTCGCCTTCGATGACCATTTCACGCGTTGCGGCAACGACCCTTCGCTCCAAAGGCTCCGGCAATTGAACTTGATGAAGTGCTTTCTCCAGATCGCTCGTGTCAGCGAGAGCACTCTTAAAACTGTCCCAAATAGTGGCCTCGTTAGCTTCTGGGGCGACAGTTTTGAGCAGATGCGTTTGCAAGTCCCCCATGCCACCGACGCCATGAGCCAGTGAAGCACCACTGCCGAGAACGGTTACTGGAACACGCCCAAGGCACTCCTGACCAAGTTTCAAGATGTCATCAATTGTCTGGCTATTTGATTCACTCATCGAGGTGCTAGTGCGATTCTGATACAAGAGATTGCCGAACGTATGAACCGATGTGGCCGACGAACCGATCCACTTGCTCCAAGTTCGTGAGGAGTTGCACTCGAACCATATCCTCTGTGAGATTCTTGCGACGGGCAATGATCTCGACTGCGCCATCGACACATCCCGGTTGAAGTGGGGCTCCTTTGGCGTCTTTGGCGAACGGCCCGTCCGATTCCGTGAGCATCCGCTCAATGGGGATGGCGTCGATGATCTTCAGGCCATTCGCGCTCGCAGCCATAGACGGGTTGATTGAAAACCAACAGCCACCATCGACCGCACGGGCCACTTCGGCAGGTGTTCCCGAGAACCAGTGAAGAATGGGGAGTCCTTTTGAAATCGGCAACCACTCCTTCAGCATCTTGAGCACCTCAGGAACGGTTCGCACGGCATGAATTGAGAGCACTTTGGGGCCATACGCTGAGCAGGCTCGCAACACGCGCTCAAACACTCGGCGCTGCGCGTCTAGCGAGCGGTAGAATCGCGGGCCTTCATCCAGTCCAACCTCGCCAATGAACCGTGCCTCTTGAGCTAGCTCCTCGAATCGCTCGATCTCTTCCTCTCGGTCACCCACCACCTGGGGGTGCAGTCCCAGTCCAACGCGGATGAAAGCTGATTTTGCCGCAAGCTCCTGGTTATGCGGCCACGCTAGCGGGGTAGTTGTGACAGCGAGCATATTCACCCCCTGTTCCTCACAATTCTTGAACGCCCTAATGTGATCAGGGTAGAGGTCCAGATGACAATGAAAGTCTATGCTGCTCGGATTCATGCTTTGGATCGTCCTCCTGGATTTAGAAGAGCATCCACCTCGGCCATTCCCCGCGCATACATTGCAGCGTAGTCCTCCCATTCATCAGCGAACTCAGAGAGCGGCCCAGACGCATGGATCATAATTTTCGCCAAGCTGGGGTTCGCTTTCAGCCGACGAATGGACAGCAAAAAAGATCGAATGTTTTTGCCGTTTGCCTTGCCAGAGTCAGTCGCGACGACACCCAAATCCTTAACTCCATAGTATGTGGCATCTTCACCGAATGCGGCCCCCACGGATGCCCGCCTAATGATACAGGGCACACAGTAACCACAGTGCCCGTTTGGTTGCTTCTTCCACCGACCTTTGGTTGGTGATGAGCACGACATTGTGTCCTTGAGTTTTTCCTTGAGGAAAGTGCGGTCTTTGCACCCGCTTGCCATCTCTCCTTTAGTTTGATGCCGGTATGGGTTGTTCAACACAACTCGGATTCCGAGCGCAGAGATCACATTTTCGAATCTGCGCATGAAGTAGGGGTGTGTTGTGCGAGTGCTGAGTGCTCCCACTCTGAGCGGATCAAGCGGCGCATTGATAGCGATCAGTCCATTCTCAGGGACATAGAGTGTCGTGGGCTTGCCAAGTGAACTGGCACCAAGAACCCCCAGCGAGAAAAAGAGAAACGACCGCGATCTCTGCGTGTTCTCCTGCCCGCCTTCATCAATCGCGTCTGACGAAAAGCTTACATAGGCATCAATGGCCTTCCACGATGAGTCGCCATATCGTTCCTTTAGCCACCGACGGCAGATGTCTTGGTGAGTGCTGGTGATGCCGTCAGCGTGGTGGCTAATCAACAAAGGCTGCTCTCCATGCTTTAGCAGATCAATCGCTCCAATGAAGCTATCGAGTCCGCCCGAGAAGAGGCACGCACAACTGAGGCCGTGGAACTGTCCCTGAACCGGCTTGGCTAGAGTTGGTGAGCTTTTGGGCCGAGGACGGAAATAGACGCGCCAACGGTCACCAGTCAAAAAGTTAAGTCCCTTCACCAAAGCACCTTCTGCCGCGCTCCACGCAATTGGGTCAATTACGGGCAAATACAAATCGAACTCCCGAGTCCAACCGTCCTGCGAGTGTTCAGTGCGGGAGACGCGGGTGTCAGAGCAAAAAACAAGCGCGCCAAGAATGGCCAAATCAATCGCTGACTCGTGAGGTGCGATGCCGAGGTGTTCGAGAGTGTCGAGAACATTGCCGATTCCGAATCTGAAGGCACCGTCACCACGGAGGAAGTTGATGGAGGTGATTGTCGAATCCTTTTCGACAACGCCCACTTCCGCGCGGTCTTCATCTCCAAGACGACATACAATGCTGTGGCGTTTCATGGTTCTAT
Source organism: Verrucomicrobiaceae bacterium (assembly GCA_016713035.1). NCBI lineage: Bacteria > Pseudomonadati > Verrucomicrobiota > Verrucomicrobiia > Verrucomicrobiales > Verrucomicrobiaceae > Verrucomicrobiaceae bacterium. The sequence goes on along the minus strand of JADJPW010000002.1, from coordinate 609,954 downwards.
TCGTCAGCGAATTGTTCCCAAAGACCGAAGGCTCCTGCATAGACTGACTGCACGGCAGCACTTGTCGCCACGGATGTTAGAGAGCCAAGTTTGGCCAGATTTTCTCCCGTCGATTGTCTCACGCCAGCAATGATGAAGTTATGCAGCGCGGCCTCGGCGGCCTCGACACCACCTAAGGTCTTCGGACCAGCTACCACACGATTGCCGATGTCATTGATCACCCTGATCTCGATGGAGCGGGCGATGAAGTCGAGAAGGAGATCATTCCACATTTCTGATGAAAGCTCCTCAATCAAGATGTCCGAGTGTTGGCAGAGATCGATCACCGCTTCGGTAAACGCCTGCCGCGCAATTGACTCGTCTAGCCCGCCACCAGCCGGACAGACAACATCCATCAATCTGGGAAGCACTTCTGACGCGGTATGCCCGACGCAGTCACCCAAGTGGACTTGAGCCAAAGCCTCCTGAGTGCCCGAAGATTGCACAGCGCCGACGAAAGAGGCGAGCTTTGACGCAGTAGCAGCAGATGATCCCATGCGCCGCACCGACCCAGACGCACCCTTGCCGCTCGACCGCACATAATGTCCCAGGGACCGTTGAAGGCTACGTTGGTCGCCTGTGTTGGCGAAGCGCGTGAAGTTGGCCCGAGCGGCTGTGAATCGATTGTCCGTTGGGGCGGGAGGAATGGGAGGGAGCGGCTTCTTGTTGTCGGGTGTTGGCGATTCAGAAGGCTCCTGCTGTGGCGTTTCTGTTGGGGCTGTCTCAATGGGTTCGGTATCGGGTAGCCAGGAAGGAATCAACGGCGTGGATGATTTTGGCCCGCCAAATGAGTTCGAAGTGCCCATAAATCAGAGTCAGTGCTTTGGCTTCGTGAGATTTGCGACACCTGCCACAGTTCTCGCCAACACGCGATTCTGCGTTTGCGTCCCCCAGGTTTGTTTGAGCGAAGACCAGTCTTGAATGGCGGCAGTCTCGGTGAAAGCAGATTCCCATTTAGACTCTAGACTCGCCTGCAACCCAAGGCCCAATTCGATCAACAGGCAGATCACGGGCAAAAGCAACCAGCATTCGTTGCAGCGGGACGTGGAGCTTCGCGAGAATACCCAAAGCCAAGACGCCTTTTGGCATGGTTTTGTAGTCATCGCTGGCGCGGATCTTTGAAGCAATGGCATCAAAGACGGCCTGAGCATCATCAGCTTTGAGCTGTCTCAGCTTCTCCGTAAACTGACCGACGACAGCCGGAGATGTAGTCGAAGCAAGACTCGCAACCAATTCATCCAGATCACCCCCCGTCACAGAGAATTGGAGTCTTCGATCTCGGGTCAACATCATGTAAGGCCGCAAGTCGATTGTTGCCAGTTTGGGACCGGTCACTGCCCATTGCTTAACGGCGGGGAGAGTTACCCACGCTTCCTTCCCGTCAGCATCTCCCTTTTCGGGCTCACTCTCGAGCTGCTTGATAGCGTCAGACTTCCCGTCACGACAAGCAACCACCGCTTGAACCAGTTGGTCGTAGCCACCTGCGGGCCAGAATCTCTCTGCCAACATGATCTTCGCCAAGACGGGACGCACGATCTCGGACCCAAACCCGCGAATTTGCGCAACCTCAAGCCTGAGCAGGAATGTATTCAGGAACCGCTTGATTTGTCGCGGGTTGCCTTTGGTTCCATCGGTCAGGGACACGGCAATCTGCTGACTCAGATCGATTGCTTCTTGCACCATTGGCGGAATAGTCGCGCCGAATTTCCGTCGAAGTTCCTTTGAGTCGAACGGCTCACGTTCCCAGGGTTTTCGAAGAACCTCCCTGGCCATCTCCCGCATACTTTCGAAGTATCCTTCCTCGGTCCCTTTCTTCTCGGATTGGGCGGCCTCAACCAGCAGCAACGCGAGGTAGAGTTGAGTCTCTGCAAGACCCATCGCTGGAATGCGAAAGGGCACCTGGATAAGCTTCTCCAAGTAGTTGCGAGCGTAACTGACACCACCAGCACCGAGCGGCAAATCTGGGAAATGGCGCTTCACAGCGTATTCGATCATGCCCTCGTCTGCGGCAATCACAATCGCCACTCGTGGCAGCGAAAGGAACAGCTTTGCCGCCTCAAGCGTTTCAATCGCAGTCTCGGGCAGACAACGATCAAGATCGTCGATCAACACGACGAGCCGGGTTATCTTGGCCGACACGATCAGATGCTCAAGCTCTTCCCTGAACTCATGCATTTGCTTGGGCAAGCTCGCGCCGGACTTCTCATCCTTCAGACACTCGCCCGCCGAATCAAGCGCAGCCGTAACGCCTTCCGCCGTGATCTCAGTGCCTGGCGATGTGATGGCCCCCTTGACGCGATCAGCAAGAAACTCGATAGCCGAGCCGATTGGCAATCCGGTGCCAACACTCGCCAACAAGCCCCCCGTCTTCTTCGCAATCTTGAACCAATCGAGCCGCCGGTATAGAGACTTGAACACCTTGCTGACCCCGGCCTTCGCATCACCAGTGAATGGACGTGCTTTTTCAAGCCCCTCCACGATACTTTCAAGAAAGACCGTCTTAGCATCGTCAAACCCCTGGAACAGCCAGCCATTGAATCGCAGGCACACGACGTTCTCGTCGTCTTTCATTCCGTCTTCGATCATCGCAAGGAGGCTCGATTTCCCAGCGCCCCAGTCACCATGTATGCCTATCGAGATTGGCTTTTGTTGATCGCTCCGCACCAAAGCGATGATGCTCCCTGCGATTGGCTCGTAGTAGAGCAGGTCCGTGTTGGTTTCGTTGTCGCTGAGGAACATGGAGAAAATGCGAATATGGGTATGTCGCAGTTCCAGATTATGCCCTACGGAACGAACTAGCAACAACCCATGACCCAAGTGGCAGAAGTTTCCCAAACAGAATACAATCTCATAGCCAACCGTTGATTGCCGACACAGAATCATACGATGAAACAGTCACCCATCAACCGTGCTCAACCCGACCGCTGGAAGGCCGACATTGCGCTGTCGGTGGACCTCTACAACAACTGGTTCATGCAGTTTGCGCCAGTCACGTTCCGCGAGGCCCGGGTGCGGACGACGAAGCAGGTCGAGGACGCCCTCAAGACGACGGCGAACCTGACGGACATCAAGCCGGAGACGTTGGCGGCGAATCCTGGTGTGCTGCCGATGCTGCGGATGGCGACTTGCCCACCTTTGGCTCGGGATCGATTGGTCGGTCTGGCAGGTGTGTCGAAGAACCTCGTGCTGCGAATGGAAGAAGGGAAAATGCCAGTGCGCTTCGGTGCCGAGGCGTCGGCGTCAGACCTCGCAAAGATCTCCACCATCATCCGCAAGATGGCGGACCCGGACATCTTCGTGTGGCTCGACCGCAAAAGCGCCGCGACCGCCGAAGAAGTCCACCGCGCGGCGACGGTGGTGGCGGATCGCCTTTGTGGCGCGGTTGCTGATCCCATTGTGCGCAACGCGCAGGAACGACGGCAGCTTGAGTTGATCGGCAAATGGCTGGAGGCGCGGGGGTACAAAAAGCTGGAAGCCGGTCAGGGGACGAAGTTCGACGAGATGCCGCCAGGAACCTATAGCTTCCGCATGAACGTGCCGGTGAAGCAGGAAGGAAGTGCGAAGACAGTGAACATCCCGATTGATGCGGTCATCATGCCGAAGTCGGCGAAAGCGAAGGAGCTGCCGCTATTGATCGAAGCGAAGTCGGCGGGCGATTTCACCAACGTGAACAAGCGCCGCAAGGAGGAAGCGCAAAAGATGGCACAGCTTCGCGGCACTTACGGGAAACAGGTGCGGTTCGCGCTGTTTCTGTGCGGCTACTTCGACAGCGGCTACCTTGGCTACGAGGCGGCTGAGGGGATTGATTGGGTGTGGGAACACCGCATCGACGACTTGTCACAGTTCGGTCTGTAGCCTAACGCTTCACCCATGACGACGCTGGAACAGAAACGCCTCGATTTGCTCTCGAAGCTCGACGCCGAGCGGTCGCAGGCGGAGCGCAACCGCATGGGGCAGTTCGGCACGCCGTCAGCGCTCGCAGGCGAGGTGATGCGAACGGCGTTGGCGATGCTGCCGCAGGGCGAGCGCGTTCGCTTCCTGGAGCCAGGCTTTGGCACGGGTTCATTCTACTCCGCGCTGCTAGACCAAGTGCCCAGCAAGCGCATCGAAGCCGCCGAGGGCTTCGAGATTGATCCCCACTATGGCGACGAAGCCGCGCGACTCTGGAGCGGCACCCCACTCGCGCTGCACCAGCGGGACTACCTCACCACGCCGCCGCCAACCGAGCGCGAGCGCTTCAATTTGCTCATCTCCAATCCGCCCTACATCCGGCACCATCACATCGAGGCGGAGCGGAAGCCCGAACTACAGCACATGGCTGCGCTACGCGCCGGGGTGAAGCTCAGCGGCTTGTCCGGCCTCTACTGCTACTTCTTGGCCGCCGCCCACGCCTGGATGCGCGAGGGCGGCATCGGCGTGTGGCTCATCCCCTCGGAGTTCATGGACGTGAACTACGGCTCGGAGCTGAAGCGCTACCTGCTGCGCGACGTGACGCTGCTACGCATTCATCGCTTCGATCCCGATGAGGTGCAGTTCGAGGACGCGCTGGTATCATCGGCCATCGTCGTTCTGAAGAAGGAACGCCCTTCGCCGCAGCACAGCGTCGAGTTCACCTTCGGCGGCACCTTGACCGAGCCGCGCATGCGCAAGAGCCTCCCCGCCGCGCAGCTTATGGGGGAAGCCAAATGGACACGCTTTCCCGTCAACGGTCGGCAGGAGCACTCGCGCCACGTCTTGTCCGATTTCTTTGCCATCAAGCGCGGTATCGCCACCGGCGGCAATGAGTTCTTTGTGCTGCCCTCCGACGAGATCGACCGCCGCCAGCTCCCCCGCCAGTTCTTCCGCCCCATTATTCCTGGCCCGCGCTGGCTTCAACAGGAAGTCATCGAGTCTGACGATGACGGTGTGCCGCTGCTCGACCGCAGCTTGTTCGTGCTCGACTGCTCGCTGCCGGAGGCGGAGGTGCGCAGCCGCTTCCCCACTCTCGCCGACTACATCGACGAAGGTGCGCAAAACGGCTACCGAGACCGTTACCTGTGCAGCCGCCGAACGCCCTGGTATAGCCAGGAGCAGCGCAAGGCACCGCAGTTTTTCTGCACCTACATCGGCCGCACCAACACGAAGTCAGGCCGCCCCTTCCGCTTCATTCAGAACAACTCATCCGCCATCGCAGCAAACACTTACCTCTTGCTCTACGCAAAGCCCGAGCTGCAATCTGCCCTCGACGCCAAGCCCGCCCTCAAAGCTGAGGTCTGGCGCATCCTCAACGACATCCCCCTGGAAACCCTCGTGCTCGGAGGCCGCGTCTATGGCGGTGGTCTGCACAAGCTGGAGCCGAAGGAATTGGCTAATGTGAATGCCGACAACCTGGCTGCCCTTGTTCATGGCGATAGCACCGCGAGGCTCAGCGCCCGCTCCGTAGCAGAACAGTTGGAAATGGCTTGGTGAGCGCTTAGTCTCAGCTCGTTTGAGATTGACGGGCCGCGCCTATTTCATGTAGGCGTGTTGCTGTATCAAGCTCTCTCCCACCAATGCCCGCAAGACCGGCATATTCTCAATCGGATGGCTCCGCTACTTGGCTGGGCCTGATGGGTTGTCTTTTCGGAATAGCCGCCATTTGCGCCTCGTTACCCGATTCGTTGTGTGGGCGATTTCTTCCCTCCTTCCCCAGCAAGCTGTTTCCTCCCTTGTTCACCACCGCGTTTGCTGCGGGATGGGTGGTGGGCGTTGTGCGGCTCAAAAGGGGCCAGGATGAGGCGCACGGTGCAATGTGGTCACAAGCCTCCATTGCGGGCTTTCTAACGGCTTTCGTGGCCTGTTTTGCGGCTTACACTGCCAGTGACATACCACTGGCAGTGGTGGCCCCATTCTTTGGACTGGGATTGCTTCCGAGTGCGCTCTTTGCCACTATCGGGGCCAGCACTGCCCAACGCGCCGGTATGCGCGAAGGAAGAATGGCTCTTGTCCTCAGCGCTGTTCTGCCCGCCGTCGCCGTGTTCGTCTGGCCGGTTGTTTACGCTGCGGGCAAGTTCACGGAAAAGCCTCCTGTCGTGATCCCGCCTGGACCCGCGCCGGTAGTAGTTTCCGAACCTCCCAAGCCCCGTTATGAGAAGCCTCCTGGATTCGATGATTCACACGCATGGAAACGTAGCGTCGTGAGTCAGGAGGTGATCCGCAATGCCGACCACAAATCCGTTCGCGTTCTCTCCCGTGACGAGCGCCGTCTCGCGTTCGTGACACATAACGGTGACGACTACCATTTGGCCGTTCGGCATCTCTACGACCCCGGTCCTGACTACGCGATTCAGACGCAAGGCGGGATAAGCGCGCTGGCGTGGTCGCCCGACGACCGCCGTATCATCTTCCTGGCCGCCAATACGGGATTGTTCTGGGTGTGCGAACCGGTGGCCGGCAAGATGGTTCAACTGCCAATTCCGAAGGTTGCCACAGACACGGTGGCAGGTCTTGCATGGTGGAAGGAAGAGGATGTCGTGGTGACACTCCGAAGCGGAGAAACACAGATGCTTTCTCTAGCAACATTAAGGCTGAAGTCCGCCAGCGAGAACGAAGCGTGGGCGAAGCTAACCGAAGCTGAACGCACGACTGTATTGAGAAGGCAAACGCTTCGCCCCAACGGTAAAGTTGGCTATGAGATACGATTCGACGGCCCAAAAACCTCCGTGGCTGCTCAAGATTTTGAGACAGCGTATGAGCAAGTGCTGATAGCGGACTTGGCCCGTTCTGGTGACGCATTTGCCAACCGCGACGGGAGCATCCTTTTTCTCTCCGAAGAAGCGCGTCTTCGAGTGCTTTACATGGACCTCCGAGCCGCGCCCACGCTACGGTTTATTGGCGAGGCGACAGAAGATTTTCCAACAGGGGATGCCGTCAGTGCCGCACTCGCCAAACGAGCCATTCGCGCCGTAGTTGCAGCGCCGATTGTGAATCCCCTCAACGGCAAGACCGTTGCTGGAGATCCGACAAACATTAGAGGCTATGCCCGCTTCACTGCGGCCAGCGGCAAGACCTGCTCGGTCTGGATTGAAAATGAGCTTCAACCGATTCGGGAGGGTGATGTGCTGATCTCACTTTCTGCGATTCAAGACGGAAGAGAATTCTCGGTTTCACCCAGTTGGTGGGCTGTCCTCACGAAAGCAGATAATAACCAATCTATTCCCCGGCGGGCTGATGTGCCGGTATCGCTGCCGTCACCATCTCGCGAACTTCCCCCGCTGCCGAAGCCTATTCCCAGCACCTTAGTGGTGCCAAAGCCAGCGGACCAGCGCAGCGCTCCGAACCCTGCTCCAACGCCCACAGTGGTCACACCTCCAGCAGTTCAACCCGCAGCACCAAACCCAAAGGACAGCTCTCCGAATACGTCTGCTGCAATGCCGGCTGTAGCACCGAAAACAGAGCCCGCCGCCGCACCGACTCAGAAGCGCCTTCCCACCATCGGAGCGGCTGATGTGAAGGAATTTGTTATTGGGCTGCATGAGAGCTACAGCCGCAAAGAACTCACCGCCACATCGCGCGGATACGCTGACACGTTTGAGTTTGAGGGCCACACCATAAACAGGGACAAATACCTGGATATGCTCCGCAATAGCTGGTCGCAATCGGACAGCGTTACCGAGGTGGCACTCGAACCGATCCGGGTAACCAGCCTCGGCGGGGGCAAATTCTCCGTCACCTACCGCACCGTGCGCACCTACCGGAAAGCAGGGTTCGCGCCGAAGATAGCGAAGGCAGGATGGGAAATAGAAATTCATCAAGAGCCTGAAGGGCTGCGGATCGTCAGGCAGACCTTCATTGAGCCAGATCGCTTGGGAGGGGCGGCTCGCTAGCCATGTTCGGAATCTGGAGACATCGAAGGCCGCAGGTGATCGATCACCAAGCGACCTACCTGGAGAACTTCTCCATCTCCCCCGGTGACCTCTACAAGGCCATTGAGAATGAGATTGCCGAGCGCAAGCTGCCTGACATTGAAGTGACTCGCGTGTTCTTCCGAGAAGGCGGCCTTCTCTCCGCCAATCGCGAATATCTGCGCATCCGCCGTGACCGGTTTGCTTATCTCGTGTGCGCCGCGCCGTGGGGCACCTCTTTCTTTTTCAGCACTCGCACAACTGAGATTCCATGCACACTGCGCTGGTGGGAGGCAGTTATTGCGATTGTGTTCCTCGGCGGCATTTTCATGGCTTACTGGCAGCTTCTGGGTTTGTGGTGGGGCATTGCGATCTTCGCCCTCAACGTCCTCGCTGCTTCGGTCCTCTGCCGTAATCTCATCGCGATGGGCTGGAATCGTCTTGATGATCTGCTCCTGCGATTGCCAGTCTTCGGCATCATCTATGAACTCTATCTTCGACCGGGCACGTTCTTCCGCGACGACACACGCGGGCTTTTTCAGAACCTCGTGCAGGCCATTGTGCATCGTCAGATTGCTGCGTTCACCGCGTCATCGGGTTTGAACCTGCTGGAGTTCAAAGACCTCAAACCGGAGCGTCCGCTTGCTGCGTTCCTGCGGAGGGTGCTGGGAGGCTGATGTGTGGGCAAGTTGGACAGATGAGCGGGCACCATGGTAAACAGCGGAGCAAAGCCCCTTCACTGAAAATCATGATCACATTCGATCCACCGACCATCCGGAACCCCGTCGTCCCGTTGGGTGAAGTCTTCCTCAGTTTGCAAGTAATGAAGAATCTGACCGATCATGATCTTGGTCAGGCACTTCAATCCCATCAAGCAGGAGACTGGGGAGTAGCGGACCCGCAGGTCCATCTTCTGAATCTTCAATCTCTCCACGAACATGCCGATGTGGTTTCCCGTTACAGGGCGATCAATGGTAGGCATTTCTGGGTTCAAACAGACTTCCAGAAAAACGAGACCAAAGTCTATCTGGCTCTCGATTGAGCTAGGTTCTCCGCCAGCCCCCTCAGGGCTGGTTTTCTGTTTTAGACCACAGCCATCCCATAGCCCTCGGAAACTGACGGGCAAGCGAGTGGTTTGCGAAGGGAGGGCGGCTTAAAAGCGGAGCAGGGCGAGTTGAGTTTTTACGGCCTAAAGCGCGGTTATGCAGGCATATCACGCGGGTGCTGTCCCATGAGATTGCGTGCCCGCAGGCTCAAACCCTGGCAACCACGAGGTATGCGGACTGCCCAGTATTTTGAAACTGCCACCTGCTGTCCCATAGCTTTGTAAAACGCCAAGCAGATCGAGCCGTTCCCACATCGACGCGCGGGCCACAGCAAAGAGCCGCGTGAAGCTGTGGCCCCACTGGCTCATGTGTGCGGCGAAGCGCAGCAGCACATACACCAGCAGCGCTGTCCACACCTGCCAGCGGATCGCGTTGGCGTTGTGCCCCAAAAAAGTCGCCGAGCTTGAGTGTTTGCTTCACCTGTTTGAAGAACACCTCAATGTCCCAGCGGGCGCGGTAGAGGTCGCAGACGCTGCGAGGACTCCAATGGGTGTTGTTGGTGATGAAGACCATCAGGCGCTTCTCGCCATCGACCTCCACCCATGCCTCGACCCGCCGCACGGTCCAACCGGAGAGCGACTTCCACTTCGTCCCGGTGAGCTTGACGATCTGATCCTTCACAATGCCGCTGCCTTTGACCACCGGCAGGTTGCGAAGGGCGCGGTAGCGGAGGTTGTCCTTGGCGCGGGTGACCCACTGCACGCCGCGCAAATCGAGATCATGCAGGTGGGCGAAGTCCACATACGCCTTGTCAAAGACGACCACTTCGCCCTCTTTCAATCCGGCGCAAAGCTCACGGGCGCGCTTGTTGTCATGCTCGCCGGCGCTGCCCACGATGGCGAAGGTGGGCAGGAAGCTGTTCAAGCTCAGGCGCAGGTGCATCTTGGCGGCGGCCTTGCGGCGGCGGTGCCTGGCCCAGCCCATGCAGTTGGCCACCAGTTCCATCA